>NZ_JAVDSI010000003.1:0-301946 GCF_031455235.1 Curtobacterium sp. 320
GCCTCTCAGCGCCGATGGTACTGCAAGGGGGACCTTGTGGGAGAGTAGGACGCCGCCGGACTCAACGTTACGAATACCAGGGAACCCCTGACCACAACGTGGTCAGGGGTTTTCTGCGTTCGCGTGCCGTATGGTGCGCCGCTGCGGAGGCGTGTGTCAGTGAGGGCTCTGGTTCGAGATCCTCGGGGATCGCGAACCGGAACGGTCACGCGCTCAGTAGTCCGGGCGGATCCAGTCCGTCAGGGGCTCGAAGGACGCCTGTGGCAGGACCTCGTCGGGCTCGGCGGTCCGCACGCCGGTGACGATCGTGGCCTCTCCGTACTCCAGGGACCGGCGGGCGACGCCGTCGCGCTCATCGACCACCAGGGTCGTGCGGACCGCCGGGTCCTCACGGTGCTCGAACGTGACCAGGACGGAGTACTGGCCGACGTGCTGGATGAGGACCGGGTGGAAGCTCTCCGGTCCTCGGCCCCAGCGGAGCATCAGTTCGGGAACGGCTACCCGCACGGCGGTGCCGGCGACCGTGCTGTGCTCGAACGAGTCCTCGAACTGACCGTCCTCGTCGTGCAGGACACCGTCGCGGTAGGAGACGGTGGGCTGCTCCGATCGGTCGAGCGTCCATCTCTGGCGGGCCTCGTCGATGTCGAGCCGGAACTGCCAGTGCTCCCGCGGTGACTCCTGGTGGACGCCGTCGATGACCATTCGTCCCGGTCGTCGGAGGGCGGCGAGCTCCTGGGCGACCGCGGGACCATCGGCGCGGGTGAGGACCTCGTCGAAGCGCATGAGCTCATCCTTGCGGACGAACGGAGGAACGGACGAACGGGCGCGGGGTCAGCGCAGCAGGCCGAGCTCCATCGCGCGGGTCACGGCGCGCGTCCGGTCGTTCACGCTGAGCTTCTCGAACACGTGCCCGAGGTGCGTCTTGACCGTGGTCTCGCTGAGGAAGAGCGTGCGGCCGATCGCCGGGTTCGAGTTGCCCTGCGCGACGAGCTGCAGGACCTCAAGCTCGCGCGATGACAGTGTCGGCCCGGTCGTGGGCTTGCCGGTCGCCCGGCGGACGAGTGCAGCTGCGGCCGAGGGCGCGAGTGCCGTCCCACCGCGTGCCGTCGCGCGGAGGCCCGCGAGGATCTCCGACTCCGGCGCTGCCTTGAGCAGGTACCCCGCGGCACCGGCCTCGATCGCGGCGAGGATCTGGTCGTCCGACTCGTAGGTCGTGAGGATGAGCACGCGGACGCCCGGCTCGCGGGCGAGGATCCGCGCGGTCGCGTCGTCGCCGTCGAGGCCGGGCATCCGGAGGTCCATCAGGACGACGTCGGGTCGTTCGGCGAGCGTGATCGCGACCGCCGCCTCGCCGTCGCTCGCCTGCCCGACCACCTCGACGTCGTCGGCGTCCTGGAGCAGCGCGACGATGCCGGCGCGGACGATGGGGTGGTCGTCCGCCACGACGACGCGGATCACCGGTGCACCCCCGTCAGCGGTGCGTCGACTGCCGGGAGGCGCGGCTCGGCCCCGGTGGGCAGCGTCACCTCGACGACGGTGCCACGTCCGGCGTCGCTCGTGATCGCGCAGGTGCCGCCGGCGAGGGCGAGCCGCTCGCGCAGACCCCGCAACCCGTGGCCGGCGGTCGGGAGGGACGCGTCGAAGCCGACGCCGTCGTCCGAGACCCGCAGGCCGACCCGGTCGGCTGCCACGTGCAGTGCGACCCGCGCCGTGGCAGCGTGGGCGTGTGCGCGGACGTTGGCCAGTGCCTCCTGGGCGGCGCGGAGCAGCACCACCTGCGCGTCGCGGTCCAGCGCGCAGTCCGCTGCCTCGACCGTGACCGGGACGCCGGTCTCGCGCGTGAACCGTTCGCCGAGGCGGTGCAGGGCGGCGCCGAGTCCGTCGCCCGCCACTCCGGCAGCACCCGCTGCGACGAGGGTGCGGGACTCTTCGAGTGCTGCGCGTGCGGACTCCTCGAGGGTGGTGAGTCGCTCGTCGAGTCGGTCGACGCGTTCGGCCGCGAGGTCCCCGCGGGCGCGCTCGGTGAGCATGACGATGCCGGCGAGGTTCTGTGCGACGGTGTCGTGGATCTCGCGGGCGAGGCGTTCGCGTTCGCTCGTCACGCCGGCGCTGCGGTGCGCCTCGGCGAGGGAGTCCTGGGTCGCACGGAGTTCGTCGAGCAGGCGCCGTCGTTCGTCGGAGAGCTCGGCGATCCGGGTGATCCAGAGTCCGAGCGCGCAGGCACCCGCGATGCTGACGCCCTCGATGAGGACCGTGCTGACGAGGCTGTCCGGGCCGCTCGCGATCTGGAGCCCGACCCCCGCGGCGACGCCGATCGCGACCGAGACCACCACCGCCGTCCGTGTTCGGTCGATCTGGCACCACGCGACGGGGAAGAGGATGCACTGCACGAGCGCGGTGCTCGGGACGACCGCGGGGAGCACGAGCGCCGCGAGCACCAGCAGCGGGACGAAGCCGGCGGCAGCGCGGGGGACCTCGTAGCCGCGCCAGCCGTACGCCGCGTAGGCCACGGCGAGGACGCCGAGCATCGCGAACGCCGGCCAGCGGTCCGCCCACGGGGACCACCCGAGCACGGTGATCACCGCGACGAGGGCGATCGTGACGCCGAACGCCACGTGCAGGCCCCAGTTGCGGTGCGCCGTGATGCGGTCCATGGCCTCAGCATCCCATCGCCCGGATGCCGCCGAGCGGTTTTCCACAGGCTGGATCACGCGTCCTTGCGATTCCACCGGAACGTCAGCAGGCAGGCCACCGCGCCCACGACCAGCCACGCTGTCAGGACGAGGGCTCCGAGGCCGAGGTGCCACGCGCCTCCTGGCTCGGCGGACGCGAACGCGTCGGGCAGGAAGACCGACCGCATGCCGGACGCCAGCCACCGCAGGGGGAAGACGGACGCGACGTTCTGCAGCCAGTCGGGGAGCTGCGTGAAGGGGAGGTAGACGCCGGAGATGAACTGGAGGACCAGGACGATGGGGACGATCGTGGCGGTGGCGCGGCGGCCCTCGCGGGGGAGCGCCGAGATCGCGATGCCGAGGACGCAGCTCGTCGCGACCCCGAGGAGCATGATGCCCGCGAAGTGCGCCCACGCGCCGCCGTCGGTGGGCAGGTCCACGCCGAAGACGAGGCTCGCGATCGCCAGCAGCAGGGCGGTCTGCACGACCGTCGTGACGAGGACCATGCCGATCTTGCCGATGAAGTAGCTCACCACCGGCAGGGGTGTGCCGCCCAGACGCTTCAGCGTGCCGTCGCTGCGTTCGCCCGCGATGTCGACGCCGAGGGACTGCGTGCCGGACAGCAGGATGCCCGTCGCGACCAGGCCGGGCAGGTAGTACGTGGCGTAGTCGACGCTGACGTTCGGGCCCGCCTGGATGTCCGGCGCGCTGCTGAACGCGACCGAGAAGAGCGCCAGCATCACGATGGGGAAGAGGAAGGTGAAGAAGACGGCGTCGGGGGCTCGGAAGTACGAGCGGAGTTCGTAGCCGATGCGGTGCGCGCCGATCGTGGCGGCGTTCTTGGCGGCGTTCGCGGTGCGCGTGTTCGTCGTCGTGGTGCTCATCGGTGGCCGACCATTCCGAGGTAGACGTCCTCGAGGGACGGGCGGATGACTTCGAGGTCGTGCATGGGTTCCGGGGTGCTCCGGATCAGGGCGGTCGGTTCGTTCGTCCGCCGTTCGTGGGGTTCGCCGACGTCGTCACGCCACCTGACGCGTGGGGTGCGAGCCTCGGCGCCGCCGATCTCGTCGATCGGGGCGATGTCGAGCAGCCGGCCGTCGGCGATGACCGCTGCCCGGTCGGCGAGGTGTGCGGCCTCGTCGAGGTAGTGCGTGGTGAGGAGGATCGTCGTGCCCTCGCGCTTGACCTCGTCGATGAGGTCCCAGAAGCGGCGCCGGGCCTCCGGGTCGAAGCCGGTCGTGGGCTCGTCGAGGAAGAGGACCTCGGGGCGGCCGATGATGCCGAGGGCGACGTCGACGCGGCGCCGTTGGCCGCCGCTCAGTCTGCTGATGCGGGTGTTGCGCTGCGGCTCGAGCCCGGTCTTCTCGAGGAGTTCCTCGACGCTGCGGTGCCGCGGGTACAAGGTCGTGAAGTGCCGGAGCTGTTCCGCGACGGTGACGTTGGGGGACTCGGCGCTGGTCTGCAGGACGATGCCGATGCGTGCGTTGTGGCTGCGGCTCGTGCGGGCGGGGTCGTGGCCGAGCACCCGGACGTCGCCGTCGGTGCGGGTGCGGTAGCCCTCGAGGATCTCGACCGTGGTGGTCTTGCCGGCGCCGTTCGGGCCGAGGAGCGCGAAGGTCTCGCCGCGGGGGATGTCGAAGGAGACGTCGTCCACGGCGCGTTTGCCGGTGGCGTACTGCTTCGTGAGGTGGTGGACCTCGATGGCGGGGGTGTCGGGCATGGGTCCAGCCTGGCCGGTCGTGCCCGGTGGTGCCTCGGCCGGGTGGCTCGACCCGCATCCTCCGATCGGGGGATGCCGGCGCACCGCCGATGGGCACCGATCTGTGCACAACGACTCGTCCGACCTGCCGATACTGATATGTTGCCGATGGGATCGCGACGGAGGGCGTTGCGACAGACGGGGGAGACGATGGCTGATCTACGGGTCTCGTACGCCACGCTCGACGGCGTGCGCGACGCGCTGGACGCAGCGCAGGAGTTGTTCGCCAACGCCTCGGTGCCCACCGACGGCGGAGCGTTCGGCGCGGACGAGGTCACCGACGCCTTCACGGTGTTCCGTGCATCACAGGAACGCTCGGCCGGATGGCTGGCGGACACGAGCCGAACGCTCGCGCAGTACGCGCACGACACGAAGTCGCTCGTGCAGGACGCTGACGCCGAGCTCGCGGGCAAGGTCGGCGGCAAGTGATGACCGCCGACCCGTTCGCCGGCGACCCCGGTGCCGTCGCGAAGCTCTCGAGTGGCCTCGCCGACCACCAGGACGACCTCAGCGCCGGAGCCCACGGCGTCGCCCGCGCCGCGGAGGATGCGGACGACTGGAGGGGTGCCTCGAAGGATCGCTTCTCCGTCACCGTCGGCACCGTCCCGCGCGCGGCTCGACGCATCATCGGCCGGCTCGACGCGGCCATCGACGTACTCGACACCTACGCCGACGACGTGCGGGCAATCCAGGACGAGGCGGAGCGGATCCGTGCGGCACAGATGACGAACGCCATGGAAGTCGCTGCGAACACCGTGTCGCTCTCGGCCGCGGTGGTGGCCGCCGCGGGGAAGGACGCCACCGAGGCTGACGGACGGCGTGCCCGACGGCTGCGGTCCGACGCGGACGACCTCGCGGCGACGGCGTCGCGACTGCAGGCGGAATGGGACGCGCTCGTCGAACGACGGGCCACCGCGGACCGTGCTGCGTCGGCCGGGCTGTCCGCCACCGACGTCCTCGGCGTGGCGCCCTCGTACTCGGGGACGCTCGGCAGGATGAGCGACGCCGACTTCCTCGCTGCCGTCGCCGCGATGCCGCCCGAGGTCCTGGCGGCGCAGGACCCGTCGGTCGCCGATCGGCTCGCCGGGATGCCGCCAGAGACCGTGCAGGCGTGGTGGGACGGACTCGGTGGTCGGGGGACTGCGGGGGAGCACTCGGCGGCACAGGACGCGCTCATCACGGCGTTGCCGGCAGTGATCGGGAACCTGATCGGCGTGCCGTACTGGGCGCGGGACCAGGCGAACCGGTTGAGCGCGCAGCGGGCGTCCGCGCGGGCGCAGGACGACGTGGACGCGGCGCGGAAGGCGCTGCACGCCGCGGGACCGAGCGCTCGGCGTGCGGCGCAGCAGGAGCTCGACGACGCCGCGGAGCGGCTCGCAGCTCTGGACAACTTCATCGCTGCATCGCGGACGACGCTCCGCGACGTGGACGGCATGGCTCGGCAATTCGTCTCGTTCATCGACGGGCAGCCTCCCCTCGGAGCGGTGTCGATCGGCGACCTCGACACGGCAGCCAACGTCAGCTATCTCGTGCCCGGAATGGGCACCACCCTCGAGGACACGACCGTTCTGATGAAGGCGAGTTCCAACGTGATCGCAACGCAGCAGCTCTCCGAGGGGGGACGAGACACCGCGATGGTCACGTGGATCGGGTACGACGCGCCGCGCAACGCGCTGACGACAGGCGATCTCGGCGTGTTCGGATTGGCTGACGCGGCGGCAGGGGCAGACCGTCTCGCCGCGGATCTCGGTGGATTCCGAGCGACCCGGCCGGACGCGCACCTCAACGTGGTCGCGCACTCGTACGGATCGACGACCGCGTCGATCACTCTCCACGACCACGCCGATCTGGGCGTGAACAGCTTCGTCACCCTGGGATCCGCGGGCATCCCCGGGCACATCCCGAACGCCGGAGCGATCCACGCCGAGCGCATGTACGCGGCGCAGGCCGAAGAACGGTTCAACGTGGCCCACATCGGACAGGTCCTGAGCTACCCCGAGCGCATCGACCCGACCTTCAAACCGTTCGGCGCGACCGAGATCGACGCGTCGCACGTCAACGGATCCTCCGCGGTCAACGTGCACGACCTGTACGTGAACCCGAACGGCGCCGACGACGCAGATCACGGCTACCTCGACCTCGACACCAACACGTTGATCGAGACGGCGAAGGCGACGCTACGGTGAATCCGATGACGACGCGCGCGCACACGACCATCGCAGTCGCCATCCTGGCCGCTGCTGCCAGCCTCGCGCTCTCCGGGTGCGGGACGACGAGAGCGGGACAGCCCATGACGATCGACGAGGCACAGGCGGAGGCAATCGCGGAATTCCGATCCGCGCTCGCGTTGGCTCCGGACACGTGGCCGCAAGAGGTGCCGAAGCCGGCCGTCTTCGACTGCCGGATCGATGGGGTGCGAGCCGTGCAGTTCAGCTACTTCGTCGCGGTCGAAGCGCCGGCCGCTCCTGGCGTGCTCATCGCGCAAGCCGGCGAACATTGGGAGCGCGAGGGCTACGAGTTGTCGAAGACACAGACGGAGATGGACCCGGAGACCGGTCAGGTCTACGCCGTGGTGGCGCGAGCCGACGGCAAGCCCCGTGCGTCGATGGCAGCCACCAAGGTGCGCGCGCACGTCAACGTCGACTCGCGCTGCGTCCTCGGCGACCCGGACGACTACCGGTGACGGCCGGGGAACCCGAGTCCACCGCCGGGGAGAGCGCGACGGCTGACGACCTGCGGCTCCGGCGCAACCGGCTGATCTTCGGGATCGTCGTCGCGCCGATCGGAGTCCTGATCGCACTCTTCCTGTCGTTCGTGGTGCAGATCAGCTCCGCGTGGCGATCGACGAGCGACGGCGGGGCCGCGGCCGGACCGCAGATCGTGGCGATCGTGATCGGCCTGCTCGCCACCGTCCCAGCGCTGATCGCCGGGATACGAGCGCTCCGTGCCCGCGTCCTGGAGGTCGCTGCGTCGGGAGCGACGGTGGTGGCGGGCGTCGGCTTGCTCGCCGTCGTGCTGCTCGTCATCGTCCCGTCGTTCGAGATCCTCCCGCGCGCTGCCCGCGATGCCGACAGGTACGCACAGCAGCAGCGGCAGGAGGAACTCGACGACCTGGACTCGGGCTACGGGCCCGGATCGGCCGAGGAGGCGGGCCAGGAGATGCAGGAGTACGTCGACGATGCGCTGCAGCTGCTCGAAGTGGCGCCGAGCGCGGTACGGACGAGCACCTGGTCCACGAGCGGCACAACCGCCGCGGGCAACACCTGTCGGTCCTTCCACGAGCGCATCCGGCTCGGGGACGAGGTCGACCGTTCGAGCACGGCGGAGACCCTGCGGACGGCGTGGAAGGCCGAGGGTGAGCGCACCGGGTTCGATGAGCGGGACGGCCGCCTCGAGCTCAGTGTCTCCTCCGCCGACGCCACGATCTCGTGGCTCAAGGCCGACAACGTGCTGCTGGTGGAGAGCGACTGCATCCCGTCCGGGGCGCCCTGACGGGCAGCGATGTGCCCTCAGCGCAGGCGCGTGGACGCGATCCCACCGTCGACGTCGAGCGTCCCGCCGTTCACGAACGCCGCCTCGTCCGACACCACCCACCGAACGGCGCGGGCGATGTCGACCGGCTGCACCGGCACTCCCGCGGGCGTCCCCTGCGTCATCGCCGCGAGCACGTCCGCCGAATCCGCGTTCCCCGGCGTCGCCGTGGCCCCCGGCGCCACCGTCACGACCCGCACCCCGCGCTGCCCGTACTCGGCCGCCCACGCCCGGGTCAGCTGCTCGACCGCGGCCTTCGTCGCCGGGTAGAGGCCCATGAACGGCACCCCGACCCGGGCCATCCACGAGCCGATGTTCACGACGACTCCGGAGCCCCGCGTCGCCATCGCTGGAGCGAGCGAGGCCACGAGGACGTGCGGTGCGCGGACGTTCGTCGCGAGCAGCGCGTCGACAGTGTCGTCGGACAGGGACTCCGTCGGGCCGCCGGGGTAGACGCCGGCGTTGTTCACGAGGACGTCGACGTGACCGCCGAGCAGCTCTCGGGCCGCGGCGGCGAACGCCCGGACGTCGGGAGCACCTGCGGCGAGGTCCGCCACGATCGGGAAAGCTCGGCCACCCTGGCGCTCGATGTCGTCGGCGACAGCACGCGTGCGGGCGGCGTCGCGGCCGTGCACCGCGACGGTCAAGCCGGCGGCCGCGAGCTCACGGGCGACTGCCTCACCGATGCCGCTCGAGGCGCCGGTCACGAGGGCAGTGCGGACGGTGGTCTGGTCAAGGAGTGCAGTGGTCATGCATCGATGCTCGATCCCCGGGCACACCCGCACCTTGCCGGATCCAGCGGGAACCTTGCCGGATCCCGCACGAGTTCCTCGGCGCCGCGAGAACTGCGTAGCGTGGGCACGTGGACGATCGCACGGCGCAGCACCTCGACCGCGCGGTGGAGGTCGCCTCGCGGCACGCCGCCGTGCTCGACCGGGCGTCCACCGTCGACACCGTCGCCCGTCCCGCCTCGGTGCAGCGGGCCGAAGCACTCGGCCTGACCGTCTCCCGCGTCCACGAGCCGACCGGACTCTTCGACCGGCGGTACGTCCCGTCGTTGTCCGTCGTCCTCCGCGGCCGGAAGCGTTCGATCGTCGGGGACGACGACCAGGCCTGGGGCCGCGAGCGGTTCATCATCACGCCGGTGGACCTGCCCGTGGTCGCCGGGGTGCTCGACACCGCAGGCAACGACGGCTTCGTCTCGGCGGTCTGGAAGCTCGACCCGGTCGTCGTCGGCGAGGTCGTGGCGTCGATGTCGAGCACGACCAGCACGAGCCGCACGGACCTGCCGCGACTCGGCACGTGGACGGCCCCGCTCGCCGATGCCGTCAGCCGACTGCTCGCGCTGCTCGACGCCCCCGAGGACATCCCCGTCCTGTTCCCCCTCGTCTCCCGCGAGATCGTCCTCCGCCTGCTGCAGACCTCGCAGGCGCCACGCATCACCGCCGCACTCGACCGAGCCGGAGCCGACGCCGGACTGGTCACGGCGGCGACCACACTCCTGACCGGGCGCATGGACGAACCGTGGACGATGGAGCGCCTCGCCCGCGAGCTCCGGGTCAGCGAGAGCACCCTCTTCGCCCGCTTCAAGCAGGCCACCGGCATGTCACCCGCGCAGTACCTCAAGCGCACCCGACTCGGGGAAGCGCGTCGCCGCATGGTCCTGCACGCGGACACCGCCGCCCGCGCCGCGGCCGCCGTCGGCTACCGCAGCGCCTCCCACTTCTCGCGGGACTACCGCGAGGCGTACGGTCGGCCCCCGGCCGCCGACGCCGTGGTGGCGCGCGAACAGCTGGCGCTCGCCCCCGCCGTGTAGCCGGCCCAGTGCCGGACTGGAGGCGCGGGTCGGCGGTGATCCGCGCCTCCAGTCCGACGGATGGTGCGTCCCGACCACCGCCACCGGCCCGCTCGCTGGGTGCGGCCGATCGCCGTCCGGTAGACCGGAACGGTGAAGGTCGTAGGAGTCGAACAGTTCGGAGGGCCGGAGGCCCTCGCCGTCCACGAGGTGCCGGAGCCGCACGCTGGTGCAGGGTCCGTGCGGATCCGGGTGCAGGCGTTCGCCGTGAACCCGACCGACACCGGTGTGCGCGCCGGTCAGCGGGACAGCTCGCAGGCGTCGCCGCCCTACGTGCCGGGGATGGACGCCGCCGGGGTCATCGACGAGGTCGGGCCGGACGTCTCCGGGTGGGAGGTCGGCGACGAGGTCATGGCGATCGCGCTGCCGCTCAGCGCCCACGGTGGTGCGTACGTCGAGGAGCTCGTCGCGCCGGTCGGGTCGTTCACGCGGATCCCTCGGGGGACGTCTCTTCCGCTCGCGTCCACCGTGCCGATGAACGGGCTGACGGCGTTGCAGATCCTCTCGCGGGCGGGGCTCGCTCCCGGGCAGACGCTCGCCGTGACCGGGGCTGCGGGGTTGCTCGGGAACTACGTCGTGCAGCTCGCCGTCGCCGCAGGGCTCACCGTCATCGCGGATGCCGCTCCTGCGGACGAAGCGCTGGTCCGGTCGCTCGGGCCGACGCACATCGTGGCGCGCGGGTCCTCGTTCGCCGTCGCTGTGCGCGAGCTCGTGCCGGACGGGGTCGATGCGCTCGCCGATGCTGCGGTGCAGCGGACTGAGGTCGTGGATGCCGTGCGGGACGGGGGAGTGTTCCTCGATGTGCGGGGGTGGGAAGGGAACGGGGCTCGCGGGATCCGGTTCGAGCAGATCGCCGTGTTCGCGGAGTACCGGTCGTTCGACAAGCTCGAGCAGCTGCGGCAAGCGGTGGAGAGTGGGACGGTGACGCCGCGGGTTGCGGAGGTGCTGCCGGCCTCGCGGGCTCGGGAGGCGCATGAGCGGCTCGAAGCGGGAGGGACGCGGGGAAGGTTCGTGTTGACGTGGTGAGGTGACGGCGTCGGTCACTCGTAGTCTGCGATGTCGCCAGTCCCGCAAGCCGACTGGACCTCGATCGAGACGCGTCGCGGGCTGGCATTGACCGAGATGGATTCGACCGCCTGACCTGTGGTGACAGCTGACCAGAGCGGCCGACCGTCGTCGATCGTGTCCTGCTTGATGGTGACGTCGTAGTCGTGCTGCTTCCACGTCTTCGCAACCGCACGGACGAGCGACTCTGGATCCGTAGCGCCGGTCCGCTCCTGGTCCCACGAGAACGTGACGCCTGAGCTGCCGTTGCCCGTCGAGCACTCCGACGATGCGGGTCCGTCTGAGAGCGCGGTCCAATCGCCGCCGGCAGCCTTCATCGTCTGCTCGACCAGGCTGACCATGCCGTCTCGCGCCTGCTCGGCGTCCATCTCGCTGCCTTTCGGTTGTTGCGTACATCCGGCCAGCAGCACCGAGGCGCTCACGAAGGTCAGGATCCCTGTTGCGATTGCTGCTGAATCTCGACGGGTCATGCTGCAAGCCTGCCCGATCCACGTTCGGGACCCGAGGCGGGTCTGTCGATGCCGAACGTCGGCACTCGATCAGCTGACAACGGTGATGCCGTCGATGAACGCATCGATCTCGGGTTCGACGACGGCGAGGTTCTGCGGGTAGTTCGCGACCGTCGAGATCCGGATGTCCGTCCCGCCCGATTGGAAGACCCACACCACGGCAACCTGTTCGCCGCCCTCGCCGTCGTCGGTCGCGAACGTCCCGCGGCTGCCGACGCCGAGGCCCTTAGCCGTATGGCGGCGAACCTCGTCGGGTTGACGGAGGCCAGCAGCATCTTCGAGCCGCAGCAGGTCGGCAGTCGCTTGCAGGGCATCCTTGCTCGCCTCGATCGGCAGGACCTGAAGCGTCAAGAACGGACCGCCGACCTGACGGAGGAACAGGTAGAGCGCCGCTTCTCCGGTGTTCGGCATCGTCGCGAAGCGTTCCAGAGTCGCGCGGAGCCAAGCACGGTGCTCCCGTGTCGTGCGCGGCGAACGATCCTCGATGGCACGAGCGGCGGCCTTCGCCCACCGAGCAGCACTCCGACCGAACTCGTCGTTCGGCCAGACGCGCGGGATGAACGTCCACGCGTCCGGGTCGTACTGGAAGGAGAGGTCGCCGTTCATCCCGACATCGTCCCATCCGCTTCGACGACCAGGTGCGCGCCGTCGTTCGTGCGCCACTGCACCGAGGCGCACATTGCGTCGAAGAGGATCCCGAGCGCCTTCACGACCAGCTGCTCGCCGGCGACGTCGTCATCATCGTTGGGTGCTTCGGCGCGGGTGACCACGGTGAGCTGCAGCATGAGGAGCAGGTCCGAGCGCTCCGGGACTCGGGTGAGGGCCACACGCTGCCCGAGGTGCCGCACGCGGGGTGGCGACAGATCGGCAGCTGGTTCCCCGCGTACCCACCATCGCACCGCGGGAGTGCCGGCGATCTGGAGCAGCTGTCCGCGGTTCGCGGTGCACCGCACGAGGAGGAGCTCGTCGAGGTCGTCGCTCGGCGCGGAGTCCACTTCGACCGCCGCCACGACGACGCTGCACGAGATGCTCGTGCCGGGGATCCCGCCAGCGGGCATGTAGGAGTCGAGGACCACGCCGAAGGTGTCCGCCTGCAGCGCCTCCTGCACCAGCGATCCGACTTCGGTCGTCCAATCTCCCTCTGGTGCGCCCGCTTCGAGGGCGTCGGCAACTGCGCGCCGTGTCGCTTCCTCGGGGGCGATCCTGCCGGCGATGCGCACCCACCCAGCGGGCAACGCGATGCTGTAGCGGTCCGGTGCGGGCGTCACGCGTCGCCTACTTCGGCTTCGGCATCGGCAGCGCGGCGGTTGTCGCGCACGCTCGTGAAGAAGCCGACGGCTGACATCGCGGCGAAGAAGGGTGAGGCCCAAACCAGGGAGTGCGGCCAGGCTTCGACCCCTGGGAACCTCGTTGCGAACGCAGCGACCAGGAATGCGTCGGCGAAGAACACGCCGCCGACGACCTGCGGGTCGCGGAGGATGCTCCGGCCGTTCCAAGTGAAACACCCGATGAACCCACCGACAGCCATGCCGATAGTGATCCAGTACGGCCAGGCCGCCGGGACCGGGTTGGGCCAGCCCGGGCGCTGCACCCATTGGTCATCGGCGTTGATCCCCTCGGGGAGGACCGAGAGTAGGTACATCCCGGTCCCGATGACAGCGAACGACGGGAGCCCCATCGACAGGCGGAACAAGATGCTCAACGGATGCCACATCTTCTCCCAGCCTGGCACCGTGTAGTCGGCCCTCACCATGCCGTCCCCAACAACGGGCTACGCCGCACATCGACGAACCTGGTGAGGTCGTAGGCGCCAGCGCCGGTCTTGGTGAGGCCGAAGACGAACTCGAACCCTCGCCATGCACGTGCCGTGCCGATCAGCTGGTTGAGCCGGACAGCGTCGCCTGCCACCTGGCCCGGCACCGACCGTCCGACGTAGTTCAGCACGTGAGCGATCTCACGATCGCCGAACGCCCGGACGAGCGCCCGGTCGCCGATCTTCGGACGGGATCGCGCGAACGTCCGTTCGGCCGAAGCCACCATCGTCCGAGGACGGCTACTGCCGGACGCCAGGTGCAGGCCGCGGGCCGATCGAACCGCCTTCGCCTCGGTCGACATCGCCTTCACCGCAGCCGTGCCGGCACCGAAGGTCAAGCAGCCTGCGATCGAGAGCACGGCGTCGGTCCACGACCCGGTGCCCGCTGCCGCCCGCGTCGTGTCGATGAGTGCGCCGATCGCCATGGCGCCGACAGCGATTGCACTCACGGCCGCGAACGGCGGGAACAACAACGATGCCACCGCGAGTCCGGTGCCGATCCACCCGGCGTAGCTACTCACCGTGGAGAGCCATCCGTTGTTCTCCCGCATCCAGTGCTGGAACACGTTCCACGCTTTGTCGTGCAGTCCGTCATCGATCGCATCATCGATTCGATCAATGGCGACCTCGGCCGCGCGGTCACGATCTCGACGAGCCTCGTCCATCGCCGCAGCTGCTCGGACGGCGTCCGCCTGGAAGGACATCGCCCGGCGCTGCTGCGCCGCCGCCTGGTCCTCGAAGTGCTGCAGGTCGTCAGGGTTCGTCGTCTGCTCGGCGAGTGATCGGTAGTGCCGGTTGAGCCGTTGTGCTGATTCCAACTCCTGCGCGGCGGTGTCGTTGCGCGCGGCCGCACGCTCTGCTTCCTCGATCGCTGCCTCGAGAGCACTGGCGTAGTCGCTGAGCGCATCGCCGGTGTCCTGGTACCGCCCCTCGACCTTCCGCAGTCTGGCCGCGAGGTCCCCGGCCTTCTGCATGAACGCGTCGATCGCGTCGCTCGAGGTGTTGTCGGCGTGCATCCGCTCGAGTGTTCCCGAGGCGCTTCGGATGTCCGAGGCGATGATGCGGTATCGATCAGCCATCGATCGGACTGCTGGCGGATCGCCCTCGATCGGCCGTACGGGGCTCATCGTTGTTCTCCGGTCATTGAAGCCGCGAGCGCGCGTTCAGACTCATCGAAGGCCTCATCCAACTTCGACGCGGTCTCAGCCAATCGGCCGATCGCGTCGCTCAGCTCACCCCGCATGCCGTCCCACCCGCTCGAGAAGGATCGGACCCGATCGGCGAGGCCCGCGTGCCCGACGGCCTCCGCCGCGGCTCCGGAGTGCTCCTCGGCGTTGTCGAACTCGGCCCGTACCGTCCGAAGCTCGTTCGACAACGAGCGCATCCCCGTGCTGTCGTACCGAAGTGTTCCCCGCGACATCGTGCTCCCCCTTCTCCAGGATCACTCTCCGCGTAAGCTACCAGAACGTGAAACCTGATATGCGTAGCCTGAGTAAGACGAGGGTGTCGCCGGACGAGCGCACCTTCCGCAGCCTCGCCGGGCGCGGAGTGACCTTCGCGACGGTGATCCTGACCGCTCCGGCCCTCGCAGTCGCGGGTACGGGGGCCGCGCTGAGAGAGTTCGACCTCGCGTCGATCGTGGGGCTCGTCGCCATCAGCGGTGCGCTGGTTTGGGCGGCTCGGTCGGCGGCGCGAGCCGCGGCGTTCGTGTCGTGCTCGCCGGATCCCGTCACGATCGGGCTGACGCCGTTCTGGAGAACACGGCTGGTTCGCCGAGACATCGCGGGCGTGAGCCTCGTCCGGATCGATGCCTACGCCGAGTACGGCGGATGGGGCATCAAGGGGTCGCCGAAGAGCAGCCGCGGACGTCTGTACTCGGTCGGCGGAGACACGGCCGTCCGCCTCGTGACAGGGGACGGGCGAGCGTACGTGATCGCCTTCGCCGATGAACGAACGGCCGCAGCTGTGCTGAAGGTCCTGCACCGGTGATCAGCGACCGCGCTCAGCGACTGCTCCGCACACCGACCCACAGCCCGTCCCGCGCCCGCGTCATGCCCACGTACAACTCCCGCCGGCCGCGCGCCCGCCGCTCCCGATCCGTCTCGGACGGCTCGCCCATCACCGGATCCAGCAGCCCACGGTCGACGTGCGCCAGCAACACCTGCTTGAACTCGAGCCCCTTCGCCCGCTTCACGGTGCCGACCCGCACGGCGTCGGACGTCCTGCCCGAATACTCGTCGAGCATGACCACCGGGATGCCGGCATCCCGCAGGACGCCCCGGACGTCGTCCGCCTGCCGGTTCGTCGCCGTGAGGATCCCCACGTCCCCGTACCCCGTCCCGATCAGCCGCAGCACCTCGCTCAGCCGCGCGATCATCGAGCGGTCGTGCTCGACTCGGCTCGAGAACCGGTGGAACGCCGGCGCCGGCCCCGACCGCGAGATCGCCGACACCGTGTCGCCGACGCCGTCCACGCCCTCGATGTCGACGAACTGGTCGTCCGCCACCATCTCCTTCGCGAACTCGAGGATCTCCGCCGTGTTGCGGTGGTTCACGTCGAGCACGACACCGCGTCCGGAGAGGCTGATGCCGACCTCGCCGAGCGTGTACCCGCCCGGGTAGATGGTCTGCTGGCCGTCCCCGATGAGTGTCAGCCCGTCGACACGATCCCCGACGAGGTGGTGCATCAGCGAGACCATCGCGCACGACAGGTCCTGCGCTTCGTCGACGATCACCGCGTCGTACCGCTCGAGCGGCACCGCCGCGACCGCGTCGCGCGCGAGCAGGACGACGTCCTCCCAGTCGTGCGCACGCCGCTCGCGCAACCCGCGCGAGTACGCCTCGTAGAGGTCCCACACCGCATGCCGCGTCTCCACGGGCAGCGCGTGCTTGCGCCCGACGCGCGCCAGGTCCGCGTACTGGTCGAAGCGCGTCAGGCCGCGCCCCTTGATGACGTGCTTGATCTCGTCCTCCCAGTAGGAGCGCGAGAAGCGCGAGGACCGCAGTGGACTGGAGGCGCGGATCGCGTTCCAGGCGTCGTCGAACGCGAGTCGCGCCTCCAGTCCGGGCGTGCGGAACGCGATCCCGCGTTCCTTCAGCAGGCGCAGGGCGAACGCGTGGACGCCCATGAAGTCGACGCGACCGACCATGTCGGGCGCGAGGCGATCGAGGAGCGACTCGAGGACCTTCGGCAGGGTGCCGATGTACGTCGTGAAGAGGATGCGGCCGCCGGTCGAGCGCGCGAGGTAGGCAGCGCGGTGGAGGCCGACGACGGTCTTGCCGGTGCCCGCGGCGCCGCGGATGCGCGCCGGGCCGTTGAAGCTGCGGCGGACGAGCTTCGCCTGGGCGGGGTCGAGGAAGGCCATCCAGTCCTCGATGGGTGCCTCGAGGACGCCGTCGAGGAGCTGGTCCGTGAGCTCGTCGTCGAGCGCGGCGATCGTCGGCGCGGGTTCGCGGGGGAGGACGGCTGCGGGGACGACGATCTGCGGCGGTGTCGCTGCGTCCTCGCCGATCACAGGGAAGTGGGTCAGCATCGCGGCGAGGACCTCGTCGACGCGTGACGCCGAGAGCCGTGCGCCGCGCTTGGTGATGTGGCCGACGAGGTCGTGCGTGCCGATGACGTCGACGGACGCGACGCGGGCGTGTATGCGCTTCTGGCCAGCGAGTGCTGCGACGGCGTGGACCTCGCCCGGCGCGAGCCCGATGTCCGCGAGGGCGGCCTCGGTGCTGTACGCGAGGTCGGCGAGGCGGGCGATGTCGTCGGTGACGTCCTCCTGGCCGCGGGTGATCCGGTCGCCGTGCACCGCGACCTCGCGCCAGGCCTTCGTGTCGACGATGAAGACGCCGGCGCGGCCGACGACGACCATGTCGACCTGGGCGGTGCGGCTGCCGGGCCAGCGGCGGTCGGCGAGGAGGTGGTAGCCGATGCCGGCGAGCGGGGCGAGGAGCTGGGCGGTCTCGCTCTCGGTGCGTTCGGCGATCTCGAAGCGAGCGGCGCGCTGCTCGGCGTCGTGTGCCTGGCGTCGGAGTTCCTGCGCGTGGCTGCGTTGGCGGCGTGCTTCGATACCGGCCGATTCCCCGGCGATCGTCATGGTGTGGTCCCTCGGGGAGTCCCTGGTCCTCGGTGCCGCTCGTCGTCCCCGGGACGAGTGGTGTTGAACCATCCTCGTGGGTGGGGAGAGCGGGCGGGAGTACCCGTTGTGGGGACGAGCTCAGTCGTCGGCAGACTCCTCGGCCTTGCGACGCATCCTGGCTTGCAGCCCGACCAGACGGTTCGACAGAGCTCCGGCTGCACTGGCGGCGTGACCGACCGCCTCTCCGCTCAGACGCTTCGCGACGTCGACCGAGTCCGAGCCCACATCGAGCGCACGGTCGCGTGCGTCCGTCGCGACGTCGTCGACGGCGTCCCGCCACTTCTTCGAACTCAGTGCAGAGCGCTCGTGCTCGATGCCGAGTCGCGCGTGGAAGTCGACGAGCCCGGACGCGACGCGGTTCGTGCCCTCGACGACGCGACGGGAATCGATCGGATTGAGCAGTACCTTCATGTCGCTCATCCCTGCAGCCGCATCCATCCGGTCGATGAGTCGCTTCGTCGTGGCGGCGATGGCATCCCGCCGTTGCGCTCGTGCCACCTTCAGGCCGGCGCGGTGGCTGTCGAGTTCTTCGGGCGATGTCCTGAGGACTCGGTCGATCTCGAGCACCGCAAGACCATCTTGGAGCTGGAAGCACCGCGCCAGAACCGCCAGCCATTCGCTCGCGGCGGACTCAGCCTCGGCTGTCAGGACGGCGAGATCACCGACCTTCGTCGTCTTCTCGAGTTTCTCAGCGAGTGCGTCCAGCGCTCTGAGCGCGTACGACTGCACTGTCAAGATCGTCTGGCTCGCACCCTGGAGCTTCGACCAGGTCACCTCGTTGACACCGCCGACGTGCTCCCGGATCGTGAGCGCTTCGCTGATGAGCAGATCGACACCGATCATGTCAGCGAAGACGTGGTCCTTCTGGGCACGCAGGACGTCGTCGAGCTTCGCATCGATCTTGGCCAGATAGTCGGTGATCTCGTCCATGGCCTGCTGCATCGCGAGCTGCGCCATGACACCGGCGGCCCCGGTCAGGATGGCTGGGTTGGTGAGGGCCGAACCTGGCGTCTTGACGAACTGCAGGATGCCCTTGATCTTCCCGCCGTCCGTGACGATCGCACGGCTCACGGAAGGGTTCGACCCCTTCATCGCAGGGAAGTCCTTCAGCGCTTTGGCCGATTCCTTGGTCAGCTTCACCCATCGCCCTGACGCGGCCAGTCCGGCACCCGCCTGGGATGCCATCGACCCGGCGCTGGAAAGGTGGCTTCCGCGTGGTAGGTCGAGGTGACGTGAGGGAAGACCGTTCGACGACAAGAAGCGTTCGATGGCCGCGGGGTCGCCGATCACCGCGACGCCGTCGTCGTCACGGACGATCTCGATCTCATCAGTCATGGTGCTCCTCAACATTGGTCGAGCGGGAACCTGCTCGCGTCGACGTCATCATGCCTTGCGTGCCGCGCAGTTGCGGCACGCAACCATAGGTTGGGTCAGATGCTCGGGGCCGCCGGAGGAACCGGCGGCGTCGCGGACTGGACGTGTTCGGTCCACTGCACGCCGTTCCACCAGCGGTTCGCGCCCTGCGCGTCCGGGTACCAGCCGGGCGGCGGGCCCTGCGGTGCAGGCGGCGTCGCAGTCGGCTGCTGCACGGTCACGGTCGGTTGGGGCGTCGTCGCCTGCGCGCCGAGGTGCAGCGACATCTTGTGACCGCAGCCGCGGCAGGACTTCGTGAACCCCATTGCCAGCTCGGAGATGCCGACGGTCATGACCGCGGTGCTCGCGCGGACACTGTTCCTACCCAGGTTCGCCGCAGCGCTGTTCGTGCACTTCTTGCAGTCCCGACATCCGGTCTCGACTCGCTTCGCCAATGGGTGCCCCTCTCGTTCCTCGGGAAGCGTACGAGAGGGGTGGGTGTCCCAACCATCTCCTGTTCGGGGGAGTTGCGGGATGGCGCACGTGTTTGCGGCGGTAGGAGCCGCAGCCACATGGTCGACGCCGTTCGGCGATGCCTTAGCATCTGGAACGTGAGGGCTCCTCCCGAAGGCCCGCAGATCAGGAGCAGCCGGTGTCGGACCAACGAATGCAAGACGAGCGGCTGATGGCGGCGCTCCGCTTCCTCGTAGAGCATCCTGAGCCGGTTCGTCGTCGAGCAGTGTGGGACTCTGTCGTCGCTGACCTCCCGATGACCGACACCGAGTCGACGTTCGTCGCATCACGACCCGAGCCCCGGGGACGGAACGCGTTCTGGTTCGGCACATCGATGCTCGGCCGCGCGGGCTTCCTGCAGAAGTCAGGTGACGGTCTGTGGACGATCACTGATGAGGGCCGTCGCGCCGTGGAGCAGAACCCCGATCCGACGGAGTTCCGCAAAGAGGCCACTCGCTCTGCGCGCGAGAGGACCAAGACACTGATGGCCGATCGTGCTGCTCGCCTGGGTGTCGCGATCCTCGCACCAGACGCGGGCGCAGAGCGGGTCCGAGAGGCGTCCGAACGGTTCCGAGAGCGGGGGCTCCGTCGGCTGGCATCGGTATTCGCCGAGCACCGCTCGGTCTGGCGCCCAGAAGTCGCCGCGGAGCTGATCCGCTGCTTCGTCGATCGCGAGGAAGTGCCGGGTGAAACATTCCTCGACAAGCTCCGCGACCAGTTCGCCGGTGCGAGTGACGATGCATGCCTACTCATGGCTGAGCTCGTCGCGTGGCAACTCCTCCCCTTGCAGACTCCGGGCGAGCGGAAGAAGCGCGAACGCGTGGAGGCGCTGTTGAGCCTGATGCGCGAGCCGGTCGTCATCCCGGCTGACGTCGACCAGGCATTCCGCTCGTGGTCGTTCAATCCTGGCCAGGGAATGGCGCAGGGGATCCACAACGCACTCTCGATCGTGGTGCGACTCGTGGATCAGTGGGTCTCGCTCGCCGATGAGGAGCGCGAGACGCTGCTCGACGACCCCTGGGCGTGGCGGGACTTCGTCGCAGCGGTTCCTGGGACGCCGTTTCCGACGCTGCGCAACGAACTGATGTACCTCGTCCACCCGGACTCATTCGGGGAAGTGATCTCGGCCGTCGATCGCGAGCGCATCAGATCGGTGTTCCGCGGCGAGGTCTCCGGGGACGTCGATGTCACGGAAGTGGCCGACGACCCAGATCGGGAGTTCCTCGAGATCACGCTTGCCCTGCAGACGAAGGAGAACGGCCCGGCTGTCTACTACCGCGAGCCACTGAAGTCGAGGTGGGCCGACGACTCCGATGATTCATCCGGACCAGTCGACGAACACGAGGAGCTTGAGCCGACCATCCCCGCGCCGAGGAGCACGCGCACACCGTTCACCCCCGTGAACAGCCAGCTCGCCGGCGCCCTCCACATGCCCGAGCCCTGGCTCCAGGACACCCTCGACCTCATCGAACGCCGCAAGCAGGTCATCCTCTACGGCCCTCCCGGCACGGGCAAGACCTTCCTCGCGCAGGCCCTGTCGAAGCACATAACCGACGGCACCGATGGCGAGACGACCATCGTCCAGTTCCACCCGACTTACTCCTACGAGGATTTCTTCGAGGGCTTCCGCCCCGTCGCGAACGACGACAGCGGCAACCTAGCGTTCAGCCTCCGGAGGGGACCGCTCCGACGCCTCGCCGACAGCGCCGCCGCGAACCCCGAGGCGAACTACTTCCTCGTCATCGACGAGATCAACCGCGGCAACATCGCGAAGGTCTTCGGCGAGCTCTACTTCCTCCTCGAGTACCGCGACAGCGAGATCTCCCTGCTCTACAGCGACGAGCCGTTCACCCTGCCGAGCAACATCTTCGTCATCGGCACGATGAACACCGCCGACCGCTCGATCGCGATGCTCGACGCCGCCATGCGGCGGCGCTTCGCGTTCATCGAACTGCACCCGGAACGCGACCCCGTCCGCGACGTGCTGGCCGGCTGGGTGGCGACCAAGGGCCTCCAGGACGACCGCGCCAGTCTGCTGACGCGACTCAACGCGGCCATCGCGGACCACGATGCCAAGGTGGGGCCGTCGTTCCTGATGCGCGACCTCGACGCGGACGGTCTGGCGGACGTGTGGCGGTACGAGATCCTGCCGCTCCTGGCTGAGCACCACTACGGCGACGGCGTCGACCTGGAGGCCCGGTACGGCCTGGCGGCGTTGCGTCGCCAAGCGACGCCCTCCGTCGCGGACGGGGCCGAAGATGCCGACACCGCGGGTTGAGCTGCGGGAGGCGGACCAGCCGACGCTCCATCGAATGCCGCGCGAGGTCGCGGCCGGCCTCGTCGCCGCGCGGATCGCGGACGTCTCGCCGACCTTCGTCGACGACGAGTACCGCGTCAGCGGCGTGAGGAAGGTCGGCGTCGTCCGGATCGCCGGTCACGACGTGTGGATCCGGCCGAAGACGCCGGTGCGGCGGCTGTTCGCGATGCTCGGCTACGCGCGGGCGGGGAGCGCGATCTGGGAGGACGAGGACTTCGGCTTCGCGGCGGACGAAGACCTCGTGCCAGCGCTGGCGCACGCGTTCGAGCGACAGGCCTCGCGGGCGCTCGCCGGAGGTGCCCTCCGTGGGTACGTGACGCGGGACGATGCGCTGCCGCTCGTGCGCGGGCGGTGGCGGATCGGCGACCAGCTCACGCGGCGGGGCGGACAGCCGCTGCCGGTCGAGGTGTCGTTCGACGACTACGTGGGGGACATCGAGGAGAACCAGCTCGTGCTGTCCGCGGCGACGCGGTTGCTCCGGCTGCCGGGGGTGCCGGCCGACGTCGTCGGACGGTTGCGGAGAGTCGTGCGGGTGCTCGACGGGGTCACGCTGATCCCGGTTGGCGCGCCGGTGCCCGTGGTCCGCTCTGACCGACGGAACGTGCGGTACTCGGCAGTGCTGCCGCTGGCCTCGCTCGTACTCTCCGGTGCGTCGGTCGAGCAGCGGGCTGGCTCGCTCGTGGGGGCCGGGTTCCTCGTCGACATGTGGTCGGTGTTCGAGGACTTCGTGACCGCTGCGCTACGGGAGGCGTTCCGGCCGTACGGGGGAGAGCTCGTGGCGCAGTACTCGTCGACGCTCGACGTCGAGGGGGCGGTGAAGATCGCGCCGGACCTCGTGTGGCTCGTCGACGGAGAGGTGCGCGCGTGCATCGACGTGAAGTACAAGGTCGAGAAGCACGGACAGTACCCGAACGCTGACCTGTACCAGATGGCGGCGTACTGCAGGCGGTTCGGGTTGGACGCCGGCCATCTAGTTTACGCGGAGGGGCAAGAACCAGAGGGAGGTGCGCAAATCCTAAACGGTCCATCAATCCGGCGGCACGCGTTGCGGATTGACGCCGCCCCCCATGTCCTGAGCGAGCAGATCGGAGACCTGAGCCAACTGATTGCCCGCCCGCTACGCGTTCTTGCGTGAGTCGACCGCCAGTGCCCGGTGGCGTCTATCTTCGCGCCGCCCGGCGGTGGCACCCCTCGGCTCGGCGCATGAGCCGAGCCGCTCGCCGACCCCTATTGTCTGGCTGACTCCCTGCACCCGAAGCCATGCGGATGGTCCTCGTCGCTTCGTCTCTTCGTCCCCTCGTTTCCCGTGGTGACGTCGTCCTCCGGCTGCGGAAGGTCGAGCAAACGTGACTCATGACGGCCATGCTCAACGCTCCGTCACCTTGGTCGCCGCCCCCGTGACCGCCTTACTCTCTGAAGGCCTGACCCATTTGTGGTTGATGGACTGAGTCGTTCGCGTGCTCCCGGCTAGCAAAGCGTTGCCTATTCGCTCGCTTCAAGGAGGCAGGCACGACCCCCGTGTTACATCGGGCGAGGTCCCGAGATTACACCGCCGGGCGGGGACGCCGACGCGGCATCGTTGCCCGCGAAGCCAGAGCATTTACCTCGCCGTGAATTCCCCCTCTTACGGGAATGCCTTGAGGAGCTTCCGACGGCGGCGGATGATGTCTCGGCTCAGTCACACGTTCCATCAGCGACCGTGGCCTAGCAGTCGACAACTGCCCCTCATCGAGACCAACCCGCCGGCGATACCTGGAGTGCCAAAACTCGCCGAACCTTCGAGCCGTCTGTTCTTCGGCTCGTGGGCGTCGACCACGCGCCCTACCCCATCGGCTTCACATGAGACTCGATGAACCTGATCTGCGCCGCGTCGAGGTTGTACTTTGCGTACAACTGTTGGTCTATGTCGACAATTGGCTTGCTCCAATCGATGTCTGAGGTCTCCGTGAAGTTCTGGAGTGGAACGTGCTTCCACACCTTTGCAGGGTTGTGCTGCGTGATTTTCAGGATGCCGAGCATGACGCGTGCGAATTTTGTCTTAACGTAGTTCAGACAAGCTTGAGCCTGAGCAATTTCCTCAAACGCCCCGATTGTTATGAATGTCTGAGTGACGGCTACCTCGGGCTCCGCCACAAGCGGGCTGGAGAGCGGTTCGCCAAGAGCCCCGGATCCATTTGCTGCGGGCACAACAACCTTGAAAGTGTGAAAGCTCGCTGGCCCGGTTATGTAGTTCTTGCGGATCCAGCGTGTAAGCCGGCGGTTCTTGACAAGCCCGAGGACGCGAACATAGTCGTGTTTGTCCTCAGGCTGGGTTGCGTGATATAGGAACGAAAACTGCTCGAATGCGTTTGTATTCACCAAGGCTGCATTGCCATCCGGTCGGAGCGCTCGAGCTTGAGTGTGCTCCGCGTACAATGCCTCAGTGTAGCGGAACGAGCGCGAGCTCGTGATCGTAGGGGCAATTGAGCCGTCATTTGCCATGTTCACCTTATGAAGAATTTCGTTAAGCTCGGGGTAGCTGGTGAACGTGTCGATCGGCTCGTCGTCACGATCTTCGTCCCAGTAGGTTACTGCGATCCCACCCTTAATGTCGGTCCCCGGGAAGAGGTCGTTGCTATTGGGCACGTAGTACGGAACGCTCAGGTGCCGGTCCGCGAGCATCTTCTCGTTCCACGCCTTCGGGGTGAACCCGGCATTGAAGAGAAAGCGCGCTGGCGTGATGAGCACTGCTTTGTTGGCGACCTGGTATGCCGCGTCCATGAACTGGTGATACACGGGCGTGTCTCGGGTTCCTTCGCCCTGCGCCTCCTCCTGGTAGGGGGGGTTGCCAATCACGACATCGAACTTCTTACCCATGGTCAGTTACCTTCCGTCAGCATGTCGTCGATTATCTGGGCGCGCTGCGTGCTGGTCATCGTCTTGAGGTTACCGACCCTGAAGTGCCCGGACTCCTCGAGCCACCGCTTGCGCGCGGGCACCCCGCCGGAAACCGCCTCGAGTGTGATCTTGTGAAGGATCTCGTTGTGGCTCATCTCGAACACCTGCGAGGTGAGGATGTGCTTGAGCCGCTCGTCTCGGTCCGGGATCCGGAATGCAAGGCCTGCGTCGAGGCGGCGCACAAGCTCCATGAGGAACAGCCCAGCGGTGGAGAAGAGATCGGCGAAGGTTTTTTCGGGCTCGCCGAAGATGCCTGGATTTTCAGTCTCGAGGATATCGACCATCTGCCTCACGACTGGCGGGGGCGTGAAGACAAGCGAGGTCTTCTGCTGCGGGATGTAGGCAAAGATGTTCTCTGTCTGCGCGTCGTCGAAGTAGTCGGCGAGGGCTTCCTTTTTGTCGAGGAACTCCTGAATCGACTGGTCGAAGACTGCCTCGTCGAACAAGCCGGGAATCCTGGTGACCGTACCGTCCTTCTCGGCGACGTCCTGACCGTCGCGTAGCAGGCGGAACTCCACCTCGCTGATGCCAGTAATCTCCTCAAACACGTCGTCGGGTGTGTAGTCGTCAAAGTTTGCCAGACGGATGTTCCGGTCGCCGTAAGCCATGAGGAACATCGGGATTGTGCGGGCAAAGCCACGCAGGTGCGAGCGTGCGTCATTTATTGCCTGATCAGCGCGCTTCTGCTCTTTCTTCTTCTCCTCGCGCTCGACAATGGCCTGCGTGACCGACTCAGTTGTCTCCGTGAGTATCTTGACGATACTTTCCTGGAAGGTCTTCTCCTGTTCGGCCTTCTTGACGATAATAGCGGCGGCGTCGGCTTCGGTCGGCGCTTCGGCCAGATCGTCGGCGAGGTGCTTCGACGCGATTTCGTGCTCGACGAGCGCACGTTCGTACTTGCGCATAATCTCCACCTCGGTGGCCTTTTCGTCGCGCTCAATCTGCTTGTTCGTCAGGTCGTATTCCGCCCGGAGTTTGCCGCGGGTCTCGCGCGTCTTCTCCGTAGCGAGTTTCGCGAGTCTCTTCGCCATCCCGGCCTCAGGCGCTTGCGGGTCTGTCGTTGGAATTTCCTGGGCGCTCCACTTGGGCACGCCGAGCTCGGCTACCTTGGGGTTGATGACGGTCTCGAAATCGACCTCGGCGTTGCCATCGCGGTCGACGCTCGGCAGCGGCTCGGGGAGGTCGAGCTTTTTCTTCTTGAGCTTGCCCTGCTCTGCAGTCGGGAGCTTGTCAAGGATTTCCTTGACGTGCTCGGAGTAACGGAAGATCCCAGCGACGTTCGCGAACAGCAAGTTGGAGAGGAATCCACGGCGCACGACCTCTCGGGCTTTGAACACCTTTGGGAAAGTGAGGACCTGGGAGGCGTCGAGCTCTACCATCTTTCCCTCGGCGTCCTCGCCGATCACAGGGAAGAAATTCAGCAGCGCGCGGATATTGTCCTGTCGCACTGCCATGTCGCCCGAAGGGTTCGGGCGAAGGTTATTCGCGAACTCGTCGAAGATTGAGAGCGTGCGCTCTGGGGCGAAGTCAAAGATGTATGCGTTGCTCTTCTGAAAAACCTTGTCGCCGCGCTCGAAGGTGCACGAGTTCTGGGCACGAAACGCCGCCTGCATGTAAAGGGCCGGCGAGGTGACGTTGGAGAGCATGACGACCGCTGTCCACTCGGGAATGGTCACGCCGGTGGTGAGCTGACCGACCGAAAGCGTTATCGTCCTTCCGCCTGTCTTCTCCGCCTCAGCGATGGCTTCGCGAACCCTCGCCAGCGACTCCTTCGAGGCCGCGAGATCGCTATCATCGTCCGCGCCACGCCCGTCCCCGGCGGCCAGTATCACGGTGTATTCCTTAAAGACCGGGTGCTGGTTCAACACCCGCTGCAGCGCCTTCGCCGATGCCACGCGGTTGAGCAGCCAAAACGAGTGTCGGATCTCGTCGCGGAGCTCGGGAGTCGAGAACGGGTACTTCTCGTTGACGGTCAGCCGATCGAGGAAGGCCAGCACATCCGCCTCGTGCTCGAAAAACCCGCTATCTTTCGTGCGGAAGAACTCGCCAAGATCAAAGGCATAGTCAATGTTCTCCTCATCTTCAGCGATTGCCACGCCCTCCGCAAGTCGATCTGTAATCATGCGTGACACCTGGTAGGTGAGCAGGTTCAGCGTAGGCAGTGCCCCGTAGGGATTATCCTGGTTTGGGTCGTTCCACTCGGCCTTTGCGCTCTGCTCGTCTTCGTAGGTCCAGTTGAAGATCTGGTCCTGACCGAACTTTCCCGAGGAGAGGGCTCTGAACGGCGTGCCTGAGAGGTGTAGTGTCCGTTTACGCATCACCTGGTCGAAAGCAATATCGGTCTTTGTTGTATCGACACCCTCATGAGCTTCGTCAATGACGAGCAAGTCCCAATCAAATTGCGAGATGTGCTGAAGCTTATCGAAATTCCCGCCGAAGTACTTCGAACCCTTCAGGTCTTGCAATGAGAGGAACTCAATGATACGGGGATCCTGGTCGAGGTGCTCCCGTGCATAGATGCGCCATTGCTCTCGTGTCATCGTCTGACTGCTGTGCAGCGACGGAGACTCGGACACGAAGCGGAAGGTCGTCTGATGAGCGATGAAGCGAAGAAAATCGTCGAGCCATGAATTCGCGACGGCCGGGCGGTTCGTCACTATGAGCACCCGGCGCGCATCGAGCTGGCGCACCAGGTCGTACGTCGCGAGGGTCTTGCCGAAGCGTGGTTTTGCGTTCCACAGCACCTCTGCCTTCCCCTCGCCGAACGCCTCAACCGCCCGAGCGATAGCGGCTTCCTGTTCCGGACGGAGCTCGTAGTCCTGCGCCATTACCCCCGGCGCATTGGTCTCGAAGTTGCCCGACACGAAGTCAAAGAAGTACTCGCGCGAGCTCTTCGGAGCGCCATCAAACCGGTGCCACTCGGTACGCTTCGGCCGCTCTTCCGTCGCCGGGATGCCATCGCGCTCGATGCCCTGCTGCTTCAGGTATGCATGGAAGTCGCGGTCTGTGAACCTTCCGCCGTCGGGGGTCATGTAGGTCGCTTTGAACACCCACTCGATCTTCTTGTTGATCGACAGCTGTGAAGCTTGCTGAGCGATACGCGCCCCTGCGCCACCCTCCTGCTCCGTGTAACCTATCTTTTCCCAGCCGTCGTACTTAGGTAGGTCGGCAGTGCTCCACGAGTAGACCTGCGGCGTTATTTCCCGGAACGTACTGATTTTCGGGCTAGGCATGCGCGGTGGCTTTCTTGTGAACGTGGCGGACTGGGCACGGCTTGTAGGTTGCGTAAACGGTGAAGTCGAAAGCACCGTCCTCGCGCAGGGAGTTGAAAGTGAACGGTTCTCTTTTCACCATCGAGGGGTCGTCTGCCTGGCGGATCCACCATGAGAACTCCATCTCGTCGCCGTCCGGCGCGCGACCGGTGAGAGTGTTGCCACGCAGAATGTTTGTTCTAACGAGGAAAGCCGCAGCGCGGTATAAGTCGGTACGAGGTGAGCAGGGATTGCCGCTCGAAGTATGAAACTCCACAAAATTTCTCAAAAGCGCCGCTTGCGCGTCGCGGTGGTTGTCCTCCAGCAGTTCGATCGCATAGACCGACGCAAGTGCGAACAGTGACTCCCTCTGCCAAGCTGACTGGTCCCAAGAGGCTTTAATGGCGGCGAGCTTCCGCTGCAGGATTGCTACAAGGAAGTTACCGTCGCCGGCTGCTGGCTCGAGGAAGGTCTTGTCGACGAAGGCCTCGCCGAGCTCGAGGTGGTCGCTGACGAGATCGAGCATTTGGTCGACCATCGATCGTGGCGTGAACACCTCCCCGTACGTCTTGACGCGGTGCCGCGACTTCACTATGAGGCGATCTGCGTCGGGCTTGCTCATGGCGATCTTTCGTCGGTGGGAAACGAGCGACGGTTGAGTGCCGTCGTTCGAGGGGGCGCATCGGGCGAAGGCGCCGACGTCGTGCCGAAGTGACTGTGGATTCTGTGCCGCTTGGTGGAGGTAACGGTCGTGACTGGAGACTTCACGCCAGGCTTTTCTACCATTGACGAACGCCCCGGCGCTGACGACGGCGATCATGGCCACCTGGGCGTGCTTGCTCCCCGGCGCCACCGGTCCGCTTAGACGTGCTTCCCGGTGCCGGCGAGCGGCCTCGACGATCTCGTGGCGGCCCGGGCGCAGCTCGGCTTCGTCGGCCCGTCGGCGATGCTCGTCGGCCCGGCCGCGGAGGCGTCGAGCCTCAGTCTCGGCAGAGGTAACGGCGCTGGTCACGATGGTGCTCCCTTGGGGACTGTCCCGATCACACCGGGGCCCTCCCCGAACGTTCCGGTACTGAATCATCTTCTCTCCTGAGCAACTGTCAAGGGAGCACCCGTTCTGGGGGCTAGCCCTGGGTCGGTCTGCTTCGGAGTCTCGGCTTCAGTGAGTACCAGGTGCGCCGGGTCGACGAAGGCGAGTCGGTGCGGTCCGTCTCCCGGCGCGCGTTCGAGCTGCAGACGCGCTTCGGCCAATGGCTCCAAGCTCGCGGAAAGGAGGTGCAGGTTCTGCGTCTCACAGAGGACGGGGTGACGATCGGCCCTGACCTGTACGTCCCGACGCTCGGTCAGCTCGTCGAAGCGAAGAAGTCGACCGCGCGGGCCTACGTGCGAACCGCGATCGGTCAGGTGCTCGACTACACGGCGGTCGCGGGACGTCGTGGTCTGGCGGTGGCGCCGGCGATCCTCCTACCGTCCGAGCCCCGACCCTCGATGGTGGAGCTGTGCACCTCAGTCGGGATCACGGTGTGGTGGCCGATCTCGAGCGGTGACTTCCAGGAGGTCAGGCCGTAGCCGCGGTGTTCAGGACCCGCACGGTGGGCAGATCTGGCTTGGCCCATCCGAGCGAATCGAGTTCAGCGGGGAACACCCAGCGCAACTCGTGGTGGTCTGTGCTCGACATCGGTCCCTCCGTGGCCCAGGCGACTCGGTAGGTGGCGAGGTCGATGTCGATGCCGCCCACACGGGTGACGGAGCGGTCGATCGGCTCGCCGATGACGACGTCGAGGCTGAGCTCCTCGCGCAGTTCTCGTCGCAGGGCTTCCTCAGCGGATTCTCCCGGCTCCACCTTCCCGCCGGGGAACTCCCACTGGCCCGCCGCAGATCGACCCGGGGCTCTTCGGCAGGCGAGTACACGACCGTCGGGCTGGGTGAGTACGCCGGCGACGACTTCGATCATGCGTTCCATCCTGCCCGGCGTCCTCACCGCGGTACCAGCGATCGCACTCCACTGGTCGAGGGCGTGCTCCACGGATGCGGCGGCGTGCTCGGGACAGTCGTGCTCCCAGAACCGCAACACACGCCAGCCATCCGACACCAGCATCGCCTGGTTCTGTGCGTCCCTCTGGCGATTGGCGAGCAACTTCCGACGCCAGAGCTCAGCGTTCGCCTTCGGCAGATGGGCGTGCTCCTCGCAGTAGTGCCAGAAGCAGCCATCGACGAAGACGGCGATCCGTGCTCGCGGGAAGACGATGTCGGGTCGAACGCGGGACTGCCGGCTGACCTGACGGTCGACGAAGAACCGCCGGCCTCGCCGGTGCAGCTCTCGACGCAACGCCAGCTCGGGTGCCGTGTCGCGCCGACCGAAGCGAGCCATGTGCCGTCGCCGAGCGTCGTCCGCTTCCCATTCCTCCACGCCCCGATCCTCGTCGGCCGGTCATCGCTGCGAGGACCGAGGCGCCGATCTGTGGATCGACGCGTGTCGAACGGACCGGTGAGGGAGCGAGCGATCAGCGACTGGTACCTGACGCAGCCGCGATCGGCACATCGAGCGGCGCGACAGGATCTCCCGGCGAAGCCGCCGACTGCGCCTCGAGATCAGCCCGCACCGACGCCGACACGCCAAAGAACATCGTCGCCACGAACCCCACGACGTACGCCACCACGAGCCCCGACCCGTACCCGAGCAGCGCCCAGCCGTACCCGGACGACCCGTTCAACAGCGGGATGAGCGACAAGTCCGATGCCCCGATGGCGATCGCCCCGACGGAGTGTCCGAGCTGGTCGAACAGCCCGACGACGCCACCGCCGAACGCTCCACCGATGCACGCCGTGATGAACGGCCGCCCGAGGGGGAGCGTCACACCGTAGATGAGCGGCTCGCCGACCCCGAGGAACCCGGCCGGCAGCGCACCACGGATCGTCTGCACGAGTGAGGCGTTCGACCGGAACCGCACCCACAGCGCGATGCACGCACCGATCTGCCCGGCACCGCCCATGGCCAGCACGGGAAGCAGCACGGTCCACCCGGTCTGCTCGATCAACGTGGCGTGGATCGGGATGAGCCCCTGGTGCATCCCCGTCATGACGAGCGGCAGGAAGAGCCCGCCGAGGATGAACCCGGCGAAGGCCCCGCCGTTCGCGAGCGGCCAGGTCGCCGCGGTACCGATGGCGACGGAGACGACGCCGGCGACGGACATCAGGATGCCGAGCGTCACGGAGCCGGCGACGAGGACGGTGACGGTCGGCACGACGATGAGCGCGATGACGTCGGGCGTGACCTTCCGCACGAAGCGCTCGACGTAGGCCGCGAGGATGCCGCCCGCCAACGCACCGAGCACACCGCCCTGTCCGGGCGCGAGCGTCTCGCCGAACACGGTCACGTTCGCGACACCGGCGGCGACGATGATGCCGCCGACGGCCCCGCCGAGGATGGGCGTCCCGCCGAACTCCTTCGCGGCGTTCATCCCGACGAACACGGCGAGCAGGGACAGGAACCCGGAGGACAGCACGCCGAGGAACGGTGTCACCCCGGGCAGCCACCCGAGGTTCGTCAGGATGCCGTTGATCCCGGCGATGAGCCCGCAGGCGATCAGCGCGGGGATGAGCGGGATGAAGATGGCCGAGATGCGACGGATGGCACGCATGGTGCGGCCGTCGGAACGGGCACGGGCGGATGCCTTGATCGACGCACCCCGCGCCGCCAGCTCCTCGGGCGACACCGAAGCCGAGGACGCACCCGGAACGGGAGCAGCACGCAACGACTCGAGCGAGTCAGCCACACGGTCCACCAACCCCGGCCCGAGCACGATCTGCAGGTTTGAGCCGGCCGCGATGGCGGCCATGACGCCCTCGGTGGCCTGGAGAGCGGGCAGATCAACAGAGGAAGGAGAAGCCACCTCGACCCGCAGCCGGGTCATGCAGTTCTCGACGTCGGCGATGTTCGAGGACCCGCCGACGGTGTCGAGGATCTGTTGTGCGAGTTGCTGTGCATCGGTCATTGATGGTGCTCCTCGGGGGAAGGAAGGAAGGACGAACGAGAGAAATCAGGAGAGGACGGCGCGCAAGGAGCCGTCAGCAGCAGCGAGCCGAGATCGGACGACGGACGCCGGCGACCCGGTGAGGATCATCGCGATGGCCGTCTTGACCTCGCCGTCCGCAGCATCGAGCGCTGCGGCGACATCGGCCGGAGCAGCCCCGGTCACGTCCTGCACGAGCGAGAACGACCGAGCGATGAGCTTCTCGTTCGTCGCACGCACGTCGACCATCCGGTTGCCGTACGTCTTGTTGCTGCGCACCATCGCCAGCGTGGTGAGCATGTTGAGGACGAGTTTCTGCGCGGTCCCCGCCTTCAGGCGGGTGGACCCGGCGATGAACTCGGGCCCGACGACCACGTCGATGGCGATGTCGGCTTCCCGCCCCGCGGCCGAGTCGGGGTTGCACGCGACGGAGACGGACAGGGCGGACCTGCACCGCGCCTCCAGGATGGCTGCGATGACGTAGGGCGTCCTGCCGGACGCGCTGATCCCGACGACCACGTCGTCCGCCCTGAGGCCGAGCGCGTCGAGGTCGCGGACAGCGGCTGCTTCGTCGTCTTCTGCGCCCTCGACGGCGGTGGTGAGGGCGACGGAACCGCCGGCGATGACGCCGACGACCTGCGCGGGGTCGGTGCCGAAGGTGGGCGGGCACTCGCTGGCGTCGAGGACGCCGAGCCGGCCCGGCGTGCCGGCACCGACGTAGATCAGGCGGCCGCCGCGCGAGAACGCTGCGGCGATCGAGTCGGCGGCGAGGGCGATGGCCGGGAGGCACGGCTCGAGTGCCGCGGGCACGCTGCGGTCGAGCGCGTTCATGCGCTGGGCAGCCTCGAGGGTGGAGACGAGGTCGATGTCGTCGAGGGACGAGTCGGTGGCCTCGGTCGCGAGGTGCTGCAGCTCCTCGCGGAGGTCGTCGTGGTGGTGCATGGTGCTCGATTCAGGAACGGTGGTGCGTGCGGACCGCGTGGCGGCTGCGTGCGAGGAGCGGGCGGGAGCGTTCGTCGGTGCGCTGGGCGACGACGATGAACAGGGCGTCGACGATGGCGAGCTGGCTCATCCGGCTGCCCATCGCGGCGGGGCGGAGGTCGCTCTCGGCGCCGGCGACGCCCAGCAGGACGTGGTCGGTGTGGTGGGTCAGCGGCGAGGTGGCGTGGCCAGTGATCGCGACGACGGTGGCCTCGTGCATCTTGGCCTCGGTGGCGACCTCGAGCGCCTCGACCGTGGTGCCGGAGTGGCTCGTGATGACGAGGACGTCCTTCGGGCCGAGGACGCTCGCGAGCGTCAGGGCGTTGTGCGGGTCGTCCGCGATCGAGCTCGCGATGCCGATGCGTTCGAGCTTGAGGTGGAGATCGCGGGCGACGATGCCGCTCGCGCCGACGCCGTACAGGACGACCCGCCGGGCCTCGCTGATGCGGATCGCTGCGGCTTCGAGGGTGAACGGATCGAGCGTGGCGCGGGTGTCGCTCATCACGGCGCGGACGTCCTCGGTGACCTTCGCGATCACGGTGGTGACGTCGTCGTCGACGCTGACGCCCGCGTGGATCTCGGTCTCGCGCCGCTCGTGGATGCCCCGCTCGACGGCCCGGGTCATGCTGCGCTGGAGTGCGGCGAAGTTCGCGAACCCGAGGTGCTGGGCGAAGCGGGAGACGGTCGCGGGGGACACACCGGCGCGGTCGGCGAGCTCGGCGGCGCTCGTGGTGGCCGCGGTGCCGGGGTCGTCGAGGACGGCGTCGGCGATCGCGCGCATGCTCGTCGGCATCGCGCCGGACTGGGTCCGGACGAGGGCGAACGCGTCGGCGCGGTCGGTACGGTCAGCGATCGTCATGCGCTCCATGAAAGCGCATTGCACCGACACTCGCCAGTGCTGCAAGTTACTTTCGTGTTTCGTCGGCGCGTTCCGTGAGCAGAAAGTATCGGGTCGGCGCCTCGGACCCGACCGTTTCTGCTCACCAAGCAGGCGACCTCAGGCGCGCCGGTACCGGGTCGCCGGCTTGCCCGGGCCCGCGGCAGCGCGCGACCCCGTGTCGAGGAGCAGCGGCAGCATCGCCCGGCGGAACGAGTCGGGCAGGAGCCGCTCGCCGCGGACGGCCTCGTGCACGTGCCGCAGTTCTGACATCGTGAACGGCTCGGCCAGGAGGCCTCGCGGATCGGGTGCCGCAGCGTAGGACGCCCGCAAGGAGGCCACCGCGAACGCCAGGATGTCGTCATGCCCGTGCACCATCCCCCTCGCGGTGTCGACCGGGACCAGCCGCGCCTGTGACGAGTTCAGCGACGACAGTGCGGCGAAGGGCACCACGTCGAGGTGCGCCACCGACAGCACCCACCCCCGGTCGTCCCGCGCGGGGTCGTCGAACACGTGCAGCTGCGTCGGCGCCAGCCCCGTCACGCCGGCCTTGTCCGACAGCGACCGCAGGACCGCCGAGGCCAGCCGCTCGCCCTCGTGCACGAACGTCCCTGGCAGCCGCCAGTCGCCGTCGGTCGCGTCGCACACCTGCAGGACGGAGAGATCACCCCCGGTCGGCACCGTCAGCACCGCGGTGTCGACGGCGACGGACGGCCGCGGGTAGTCGGTCAGCCGGTTGCCGCTTGCGTCGCGGTACGTCGAGGAGCCCATGTCAGCGAGTTTACGCACACTTGCGCAAACTGCGACGATCGTGCAGACTCGGGTTTACGCAATTCCGCGCAAACCTGAGGAGGCGGCCATGCTGACCACCGAACAGACCGACCGGGCGATCGGCGCCGTCATCAGCTCCGCCGCGGGCGACGCGCTCGGCGCCGGCTACGAGTTCCGCCCCGCCGTCCCCGAACCCACCCCGATCCGGATGGCCGGCGGCGGCTCGTTCGGCTGGGCTCCGGGGGAGTGGACGGACGACACGAGCATGGCCGTCCCGATCCTCCGCACGCTCGCGCGCGGCGGCGACCCGGCCTCCGAGGAAGCGCTCGACGGCCTCGTCGCGGCCTGGGCAGCGTGGGCGGTCACCGCGCCCGACGTCGGCATCCAGACGCGCAACGTCCTCACGGGTCTGGAGGCGCGGGTCGCCTCCGACGCACGCGCTGCGGCCCGGCAGGAACACGAGTACAAGGGGCAGTCGGCCGGCAACGGATCGCTCATGCGGACGGCACCGCTCGTGCTCGGGTACCTGACCGGTGCGGCCGACGAGGAACTCCGGCTCGCCGAGGCCGCCCGGGCGATCAGCGACCTCACGCACTACGAGTCGGACGCCGGGGACGCGTGCGTGCTCTGGTGCGTGGCGATCCGGCACGCGGTGCTCACCGGCGAACTCGACGTGCTGCGGGGCCTCGACCTGCTCGACCTCGAGAAGCGTCGGCTGTGGGTGGACCGGCTCGTCACGGCAGAGCACTCGGAGCCGGTCGACTTCACGGACTCGAACGGGTGGGTGGTGTCCGCGATGCAGGCCGCCTACTCGGCGGTCAAGCGGAGTTCGTCGCTCGAGGACGCCCTCGTCCGCGCGGTCCGGACCGGGAACGACACCGACACGGTGGCCGCGATCGCCGGTGGGCTCGCGGGTGCGCTGTACGGCGCAGCCGCGCTGCCGGCCGAGTGGCGCGAGCTCCTGCACGGGTGGCCGAGCCTGCGCGCGGACGACCTGGTCGCGCTGACCGAGCAGGCGCTCGCGACGCACTGAGCCGTCGCGGTCTCGAGTCGTGGCGGCGGAGGATGTCGTGGGGGGATCCTCCGCCGCCACCTGTGGGGCGGGGGCGAGCCGCGCCTCCAGTCCGTCCGTTCAGAGCGCGCTGCGCGCCCGCTCCACCGCCTCGATGAACCGGGGGATGCCCCACATCAGGAAGGTCGGCTCGATCCCGCTCCGCAGGGTGATCCGGACCTTCTTCCGCAGACCGCTCGACACGTCGTCGAGTCGGGCGATCTCCTCGACGGGGATCCCGAAGTCGGAGCGGGCGAAGTTGAGCGGGTGGGCGTGGAACCAGAGGACCCCGGGCGTGAGGGTGAGGCGTCCGCCGACCTCGATCCGGCGGCTCGGGCGGGAGCTGGTCGGGGGTGCGTAGCCGGGGATGGTGTCGGCCGCGCCAGAGTTCTCGTGGTCGGCGAGGTAGGTCGCGACCTTCTTGAGCAGTGGTGTGGTGTGGTCCCCCATGCGGTCAGCCTACGAGACGGGGAACGGATGCCAGGAGGCGCGGATCACCTCGACGACGCGGCCTGCGTCGCGGGGGTGGGTCGCGCCTCCAGGCCCGTGATCAGACCGCGGACCGCTGGCGGAAGACGCCTGCGCGGACCAGCCACACGTAGAGGAGGCAGCCGATGCAGACGTCGAAAACGGCGTTGAGGAACGCGGCGACGAGCGCGATCGCGGCACCGACGGGGGCCGCGTACGGGACGCCGACGAGCGCGAGCACGAGGGCGAGGGCCGTGATGACGAGGCCGACCTGCTGGGCGAAGGTCGGCGGTTCCGGGGCCTCGAGCTCGGCGGGCGGGCCGAGCCTCGGGCGGACGAGCCGGCGGAACAGCGCGCCGTAGGGGTGGCGGCGGATGCCGGCGATGCCGCCGATGGCGAAGAACACGACGATGACGGCGAGCAGTGCGATGCCGATCGGCCACGTCGCGGGGATCAGGGTGAGGACGATCGTCGCCGCGAGGAGGACGGTCGTGATGGCGGCGCCGAACCTCGGGGAACGGGGGTCGATGCCGCGGGCGGGGTCGTTCGTGGCGGTCATGGGGACTCGTCTCCGGGGGTCGTTGCTGGTGCTGCTGCTGGTGCTGTGAGGACGGTGTCGAGGGCTGCGGTGAGCTCGGCGGGTCGTGGCGGGCCGCCGAACCGGGTGTGCACCGCGCGGCCTCGGTCGAGGAGCAGGACCGTGGGGGTCTGCATGACGGCGAAGCGTCGGGCGAGCTCGGGGCGTTCCGCGAGGTCGATCTCGAGACGGGTGACTCCGGGGTGCTCGGCGGCGAGGGCGTCGAGCTGGCGACGGGTGGCCGGGCAGCGGGCGCAGGTGGGCGTGGAGAACTGGACGAGGGTGGCCTCGGTGCCGAAGGCCTCGGCTGGGGCGAGGTCGGCGGTCGTCGGATCGGCGGTGGTGCTGGTGCGGGTGTCGTTCATCCGCGTGGGGCGGGCCCGGCCGGTCCGCGCGCGCAGGAGCAGGCCGAGGGCCGTGGCGAGTGCGAGGACTCCCACGAGGACGGCGACTGCTGCGGCGACGGTCATGTCGCGACGGTACGTCCTCAGGTGCTCGGGAGCATCGACATGACCGCGTGTGACGAGCCGCGGCGTCCGGGCGGCGTCCGGTTTGGTCGAGTCAGGTGCGGGGCTTCGGCAGCAGTCGGCCCAGCGTGCCCTGCAGGACCAGGAGGAGCACCCAGTACAGGCCGATCGACGGGAAGATCATCGAGAGGACGAGCGCGAGGGCGAGCAGCACGGCGGCGATCGGGCCCTTCCGCCAGTCGCCGAGCGGCGAGGACAGCAGCTCCGGGGAGCGGCGGAGCTCCCACTCGATGGCGGTCAGCGTGAGGCTCGTCACGACCATGCTGCCCAGGTAGAGGGCGTGTGCGACCCGGTCGCCCTCGACCTCAGTGTTGAGCAGGTTCGCGGCAAAGGGCAGGAACGCGATGCTCGCGAGCCACACGAAGTTGAGTCGCATCACCCGCAGGTTGTACGAGCGGACGTGCTCGAACACCTGGTGGTGCAGCGTCCAGAAGCGGGCGATGACCCAGAACGTGATGAAGAACTCGAGGAGCGCCGGCCAGTGCTCCTGCAGCAGGTCGCCTGCGCCCCGGCCCCCGCTGAGTTCGCCGGCCAGGTCGACGAGCGGGAGGATCAAGATCGTGATCGCGATGGCGACGGTCGCGTCGGAGAAGTTCACGAGACGGTCGAGACCACGTTCGGTGCGTGCCGGCTCGGTCATGGAGCCGAGTCTAGGGACCGCGACGGCCCTAGCATCGGGAGCATGGTCGACGACGTGACGCCTGGACGGTACCGGCACTTCAAGGGCGGCGAGTACGAGGTGGTCCTCGTGGCGCGGGACGTCGAGACCGAGGAGCCGGTGGTCGTCTACCAGGCGCTGTACGGGGAGCGCGGGCACTGGGTGCGGTCGCTCGCGGACTTCACGGCGTGGGTGTCCCGGGACGGCTACGAGGGGCCGCGCTTCGTCCGCGCCGCAGCGGCCTGACGATCTGACCGTCAGCCGTCGTCGCTCAGGGCCGACGGTTCCTCCGGCGGCGGATCGCGCTGCCGGTCGAGACCATCGCGAGGAACAACGCGATCCCAGCCAGTGCTGGTCCGTACCAGTGGTCGGCGGTCGCGGGCGACGTCGTCGACACCGAACCGAGGACGACCAGGATCACGCTGGTGATCAGCGCGAACGGCAGGCTGGTGACGAACCGGCGCACGGCGCTCGCTCGCCTCAGGCGCATCGCGGCTTGACCTTGCCGCCCGCGAACGGGTAGACCCGCAGCTGCTTCGTCCCGCAGCGGATCGCGCCGCTGCTCGTGATCGCGACCGTGGCAGCCGTCAGGATCGCCCCGACGACGACGCAGAACGTCCCGCCGCTCACGGCGCAGACCGCCGCGCCGAGGGCGAATGCGGAGCCGCTGATGATCATGTTCTGGTCGGTGGCGTTGAAGCTCACGAAGGTTCCCTTGGAGTCCCTGCCGGCACCGATGCGCTGCGTCGTCGGCGCCGTCACGAGGTCGAAGACGAACCCGTCCCCGAGGTCGATCGTCGTCACCGTGCCGTCCGGTGTCGCCACGGTGCTCGTGACTGCGCCCACCGCGCGCGCTTCGACGATGGCCTGCTCGATCTGCGTGGGAGTGAGGCTCGTCGCTTCGCGCATCACGTCCGTCTCGGTGCGTGATGCTTCCGCTGCGTTGGCTGCTGGGGTGACGAACACCCCTCCGGCGATCAGCGCGCCGGTCGCAGCGAGCCCGATCATCGTGTCCCGCAGACGTGTCATGTGGTTCCCCTTCTTCGACGGAGCCGCGACGGTCGCGGGTCCAACAGCACTATGGACTGCAGTACCAGAATGTCGCAATGCATATTTCACTTCTGCATGGTGGTGTCGGCGGGCGGGCCTAGGCTCGCAGGGCACCGAGGAGACGGGGGAGACGCATGCAGATCGGCGGCGACGGGCAGGTTCTGCTGAGCCCGAGCGACCTCTCGACGTGGGCGGCCTGCGAGTGGGCGTTCCTCCGGCGCATGGACGTGAAGCTCGGCCGGGGCGAGCCCCTGCCCGAGTCGCACGACGACATGCTCGAGCGCACGGCACGCCTGGGGGACCAGCACGAGCTCGACTACCTCGGGATCCTCCGCGAGACCAGGGACGTCGTCGAGTTCGACCGACCGGCGCCGCCCGAGTACCCGGCGGCTGCGGCGGCCGCACTGGAGGCGATGCGCACCGGCGCGGACGTGCTCTACCAGCCGACCTTCTTCGCGCCGCCGACGGCAGAGGCGCCGGGCTTCATCGGCTTCGCGGACTTCATCATGCGGAACGACCGGGGCCAGTACGAGGTGTACGACACCAAGCTCGCCCGCCACGCCAAGATCAGCGCCCTGCTGCAGCTGGCCGCGTACGCCGAGCAGATGCAGGCGCACGGCATCCCCACCGGCGAGCAGGTCCACCTCGTGCTCGGCGACCGGACGACCACCACGCACGACCTCGCCGACATCGGACCGGTGTACCGGACGCAGCGCGCCGAGCTGCAGCGGGTGATCGCCGAGCGGATGACCGAGACCGAGCCGCTGCAGTGGGCCGACCCGCGGTACTCGTCGTGCGGCCGGTGCGACGTGTGCACGACGCAGGTCGCCGAGCACCGTGACCTGGTCCTCGTCGCGGGCATGCGACTCGACCAGCGGACGAAGCTCATCCGGCAGGGGGTGCGGACGATCGACGAGCTGGCGGACCGGACCACGGCCGTGCCCGGTCTCCCGCGCGGGACGCAAGCGCGGCTGGTGCGTCAGGCGCGCCTCCAGGTCGACACCGAGCATGCGCGGACCGCAGCCGACGGTGCCCAGGCGACCGGGCCGACCAAGCCGCTCTTCGAGGTGCTCGACGCCCGAGCGCTCGACTCGATCCCGCCGCCGGACCCGGGCGACGTGTTCTTCGACTTCGAGGGGGACCCGCTCCACACCGAGGACGGCGTCCACTGGGGACTCGACTACCTGTTCGGGCTCGTCGACCCCGAGGCGCGCTTCACGGCGTTCTGGGCGCACATGATCCGTGACGAGAGACAGGCGCTGCTGGACTTCCTCGCCTTCATCGAGGCTCGGCGGCAGCAGTACCCGGGGATGCACATCTACCACTACGCCGCGTACGAGCGGACGCACCTGCTGTCCCTCGCTGCCCGGCACGGCGTCGGGGAGGAAGCCGTCGACGACCTGCTCCGCGCCGGGGTCCTCGTCGACCTGTACCCGATCGTGCGCAAGGCGCTCGTGGTCGGCAGCCGCAGCTACTCCATCAAGAAGCTCGAGCCGCTCTACATGGGTTCGGACCTGCGGCTCAGCGATGTGACGAACGCGGCGGACAGCATCACGGCGTACGTCGACGCGATCGAGGAGCTCCGGAACGGTGACGCCACCGCCGGGCAGCACATGCTCGACGAGGTCGCCGACTACAACGCCTACGACTGCCGGTCGACCCTCCGGCTCCGCGACTGGCTCCTGTCGCTCCGAGCGACAGCGCGCGCGTCCTCGTCCGCGCCCGTCGCTGCCGAGCCGGACGAACTGCTCCCGCCGATCCCGGTCGACCGCGAACCGAACCCCGTGTACACGGCGCTCGCCGCGCAGCTCGACGGGGTCGACGCCCTCGACCGCACGCCCGACCAGACGGCGTTGGCGCTCGCCGCAGCCGCGATCGACTACCACCGGCGCGAGGCGAAGACCTTCTGGCAGGACCACTTCGACCGCTTGCGGAACCCGGTGGACGAGTGGGCGGACACCCGCGACGTGCTGGTCGTCGAGCGGGCGTCGGTCGAGCGCGACTGGGACACGCTGCCGCGCGCCCGGTCGCAGTCCCGAGAGATCCGGTTGTCGGGGACGCTCGCGCCCGGTTCGCGGCTCCGTCCAGGAGGCACGCCCCACCTCGTCTACGACGACCCACTCCCGCCGTCGATCGCCGCTCCGGCGCCGGGTTCGAAGGGTGCGTCGGCCCGCGCCGTCGTGTTGGACGCGTTCGAGGACGGTGACGGGTTCGAGGTGCTCGTGAAGGAGAGCCTGCCGGTCGGCGGCTCGCCGCACGAGGAGTTCCCGGTCGCCCTCGCGCCGGCAGCACCACCGCGGGCGAAGCCCCAGCCCGAGGCGATCGCGGAGTGGGGACAAGAAGTCCTCGGCGCCCTGCCCGCGATGCTGCCCGATCCGGCGCTCGACCTGCTCCGCCGGGTCCCGCCGCGGGGGCCGATCGTCCCCGTGCAGGGGGACGACACGGTGTCGGCCGTGGTCGCGACGCTGCTCGGCCTCGATCGGTCGTACCTGGCGATCCAGGGCCCTCCGGGGACGGGCAAGACCTACGTCGGGTCGAACGTCGTCGCGCGGCTCGTGCGCGAGTACGGCTGGCGCGTCGGGGTCGTCGGGCAGTCGCACGCGACCTCGGAGAACTTCCTGGCGTCGGTCGTGCAGGCCGGGGTGCCCGCCGACCGCGTGGTGAAGGTGCCCCGGGCGGGAGCGGACCCGGACGACGTCGAGTCGGCACCGTGGACGCCCGTGAAGAACAACGCCGCCGTGGCCGCGTTCCTGTCGTCCTGCGCCGAGACCGGCAGGGGCGGGGTCGTCGGCGGGACCGCGTGGACCTTCGCGAACGAGGGCACGATCCCGCGCCGCTCCCTCGACCTGCTCGTGGTGGACGAGGCCGGGCAGTTCTCCCTCGCGCCGACGATCGCGTCCTCGATCGCGGCGACGCGCCTGCTCCTCCTCGGGGATCCGCAGCAGCTGCCGCAGGTGTCGCAGGGGTCCCACCCGGAGCCCGTCGACGAGTCGGCGCTCGGCTGGCTCGCCGACGGCCAGCACGTGCTGCCGGACGCGTTCGGGTACTTCCTGGCGCGGACCCGGCGGATGGAGCCGGCGCTCACGGCATCGGTGTCGGCGCTGTCGTACGACGGGCAGCTCGCGTCGATGGTGTCCGGGCGACACCTCGACGGCATCGACGCGGGCGTCCACCCGGAACCGGTCGTGCACGCGGGCAACACCACGTCCTCGGTGGAGGAAGCGGCTCGGGTCGTCGCCCTCGCGCAGGACGTGGTCGGTCGACGATGGGTGGACGGTGACACCGAACGCGTGCTCACGGACGAGGACGTGATCGTCGTCGCGCCGTACAACGCCCAGGGGGCGGTGATCCGTGACGCCCTCGACCGTGCAGGACTGCGGGGGACGCAGGTCGGCACGGTGGACCTGTTCCAGGGGCGCGAGGCCGTCGTGTCGATCGTGTCGCTCGCGGCGTCGAGCGCCGCCGACATCCCGCGCGGGCTCGACTTCCTGCTCATGCCGAACCGGTTGAACGTGGCGTTGTCGCGGGCGAAGTGGGCGGCGTACCTCGTGTACTCGCCGGCGCTGGTGACGGGCTTGCCGCCCTCGATCGCCGGGCTGTCGCTGTTGTCCCGGTTCATCGAGCTCGTCGAGCCCGGTCCGAGCGGCCGCTAGGCGACGGGGTCAGCCCTGGTCGGGGTCCTCGTCGAGGTGGACACCGCTCTGCATCTGCGCGCGCATCGTCGCGAGGACGTCGGCGTGCAGGAAGTTCGCCTCGGCGGCACTCGTCGGGTCGACCACGATGCCGAATTCCTCCGGCAGCGCCGTCACGAGCTCGGACATCGACACCGGACGGCCCTCGGTCTCGGGCAGGCCAGCGGCGAGTTCGGCGGGGTCGGTGAACACGGGGACGAACGGCTTCTCGCGGATGACCACGTGCGCGACGCTTCCGCCGTCCGGAGCGTCCGCGGGTCGCCACGGCACCCACGCGGCGCTGCGGAGGAAGCCGGCCGGCGAGGTCGCCATGCGCCGCCGGAGTTCGGCGGCGGCGGTCGGTGGGGTCTTGTCGACGCCGCGGCCGAAGGCGGATCCGGTCTGGTCGTTGGTGCTCATGCGGTTCCCTCCCGGGGGTCGTCCACCATGCTGTCACGGTCGACGGGATCGTCACGACGTCGCAGCACGGCGACCGTGGACCGCGCCCACTGGTTGACCGTTCTGGTTCGGAGGAGCCGGGGATCGCGAACCGGAACGGTCACGGTCCCGGAACGGGACGTGCTCGCGCGGCGCCGACGCCGGCGGTCGGGCTCAGCTCGAGGAGATCGTCGCCGTCGTCGCGGCGGTGCTCGCCGCCACCGTCGCCATGATCGCCGCGGTCTGGATGTCCTCGAGCACGGCCTTGACCGCGGGGCTGGCCCAGCCGCCCGAGGTGACCTCCTTCACGAGCGCCCGGTCGACCTTGCCGAACTGCTTGCGGAGCGTGCTGGTCGCGTCGAGCAGGCCGATGACGGCGGCGGCGAACGGCGTGGGTTCGGCGCGACCGGCGAGGACGTCGCCGATGCCGGCGCGGAGGAGCGCCTCGGGGCCACCGTCGCGCTCCGGGTACTTCGTCGTGGGGAAGATGCCGAGCGTCTTGCCCTGTTCGAGCGTGATGAGGCCACGTGTGATGAGCCCGGCGAACACGTCGTCGCGCAGCGGTCGCTTGCCGATGCGGGTGATCCACCACTTCGCCTTGCGGGGCTTGTCGGCGGCCGCGATGGTGCCGACGACGCCGTCGAGGACCGGGTCGCCGGTGGCCGCACCGTTCACGACGGTGACGAAGCCGTCCTGCAGCGAGACGACGCCGCGCAGGGCGAGGTCCGCGAGGACGGCTCCGGCGAGCCCAGCGTCGAGGGTCTGCACGTCCGTGGACTTGCGCCCGTCGGACTCGATCTGGAGGAGCGCGAACGCCTGCGGGACCGTGAGTTGCTCAGCCATGTCCGCAGCCTGCCACGCGGGGCGGGGGTGCGCCGCGCCTCCAGGCCGATGCCCAGCGCACGTCGAGGTGGCCGCGCGCCGGGCTGCGTGACTCAGTACGCGGCGGACTGCCCGCCGTCGATCGGGACGACCGTGGCGTTGACGTACGAGGCGTCGTCGGACAGCAGGAAGGCGACGACGGCGGCGATCTCGGGCGCCTCGCCGTAGCGCTTGGAGGGGTTGACCTGGATGAACTCCTCGGCGGCCTTGCGGGGGTTCTCCGGGTCGAGCTGCTTCATCGAGTTCTCGACCATCGGCGTCCAGATGGCGCCGGGGGCGATGGCGTTGATGCGGATGCCGTAGCGGCCGTACTCGACGGCCGAGTTGCGGGTGAGACCGACGACACCGTGCTTGGCGGCGGCGTAGCCGGACTGGTTGCCGATGCCGCGGATGCCGCCGACGCTCGCCGTGTTGACGACCATGCCGGAGCCCTGCTCGCGCATGATCTTCAGGACCTTCTCGAGGCCGAGGAACACGCCGCGCAGGTTGATCGAGACGACCTTGTCGAACTCGGCGGCGGTGAACGACTCGGTCGGGTTCTGCTTGCCCTCGATGCCGGCGTTGTTGAAGAAGCCGTCGATGCGGCCGAAGCGCTCGGTGGTGGCGGTGACGTACGCCTCGACCTGGGCCTCGTCCGAGACGTCGGCGACGGTGGTGAGGACCTCGGCGTCGGGGGCGGTCTCGAGCACGGTGGCCTTCGACGCCTCGAGTCCCTCGGCGGAGACGTCGACGAGGGACAGCTTCGCGCCCTCGGCGGCGAGACGGACGGCGGTCGCACGGCCGAGGCCGGAGCCGCCGCCGGTGATGAGGACGACGCGGTCGGTGAAGCGGGCCGAGGGGGAGCTGGTTGCGGTCATGGGGGAGGCCTCCTGAGGTCTTCGACGGTGAAGGGCTCGGGGTCCGCGGTGGAGCAGCGAGTCCGAACGATGCATTCGCATCGACAGGAGATAGGCTACACCTGTTGTCTTGCGGCCGCGCTCAGCAGGTCCGCAGGATCCGCACCATCGCGTCGTGCTCGGCGGGGGCCACCCACAGGCGGTACTTCGTCTTCACCGCCACTTGGTGTTCGATGTACGTGCACCGGAACGACTTGTCCGCCGGCAGCCAGGTCGCGGCGTCGCCGGAGCGCTTCTGCGCGTTCGAGTGCTGGTCCACCGCGAACAGGTTCGCCGGATCGTTGGCGAGCGACTCCCGCTCCCGCTGCGAGAGCTGCTGGGCCCCGGTCCGCCAGGCGTTCTCGAGCGCGACGACGTGGTCGATCTGCACGAGGGTGGAGGTCGTCTCGCCGCGCACGAAGTCGATCGTCGCCCCGGTGTACGGCGACACGAGCGTCCCGGTGAGCACCCGGCAGGGGCCTTGGCGGGTGATCGCCGAGAGGTCGCGCGCCAGCACGTCGTTCCGCGTGTCGCAGCCGTTCCGGTCGACGTCGAGCCACGCGGTGCCGAAGTCACCGACCCGGTCGTACCCGGTGGCGGGGGCCTTGCCCTTGACCGGCAGGGCGGCGAGTTCGGCGCGCGCGGTGGCCGCTGTTGCGGCGTCGGCGTCCGCGTCGGTCGCGGTCGTCGCGGTCGTCGCGTCGGTTCGGGAGGCGCGGGTCGTCCCCGGCGCGCCCGGTTCGGTCTCGATGGTGGGGGCGTCGGTCCCCGTGGGCGCGCTGGTCGTCGCCGGTGCGGCTTCGGCGTCGGGCGCGATGATGCCCGCGGTGTGCAGGGCGTACGCGCCGACGGCGAGTGCGAGGACGACGAGGACGGACGTGAGGCTGGTGCGGGTGCGGCGTCGGCGGGACGTCATGCGTGGGTGGAGCTCCTGGTGGTGCGGCGAGCGGTGGTGCGGTGGTGCAGTGCACCGACGATGATGCCGGACACGTCGGACATCGCCCCGGACCCCGGCGGAGGGTCGGCCGCCCGGCCCGCCGGAGTAGCGTCCACGAGGTGGGCAGCGCACTCCTCGTCATGGACTACCAGAACAGCATCGTCGAACGACTCGGTACGGACGAGGCCCTGGCGGCGGCGACGGCAGCGGTCTCGGCCGCCCGGGAGCGCGGCATCCCCGTGGTCTTCGTCCGCGTGGCGTTCCGGCCGGGCGCACCCGAGGCCGCGCGCACGAACAAGATGTTCGGCGGGATGCGGGAGCGCATCGGGACCCAGACTCCGGGGTCCACCGACGTGCACAGCGCGTTCGGGGTCGGGGACGACGACCTCGTCGTGACGAAGCTCCGCGTCAGTGCCTTCGCCGGGTCGGACCTCGAGGTGCTGCTCCGCGGCCTCGAGGTCCGCGACCTCGTGCTCGCCGGGATCGCCACGAGCGGCGTCGTCCTCTCGACGCTGCGCCAGGCGGCCGACCTCGACTTCGGGCTGACGGTCCTCTCGGACGCGTGTGCCGACGGCGACGCGGAGGTCCACCGCGTCCTCACCGAGAAGGTCTTCCCGCGACAGGCCGAGGTCGTCACCGTCGCCGAGTGGACCGCCTCGCTCTGAACCGTTCCGCGGGCACGGCGTAGACACGGGTGCATGACCGATTACGCGAACCCGTCCGTGTCCGTCACCGGTGGGTCGATGCCGCTCCTCGGCTTCGGCACCTGGCAGATCCCCGACGCCGAGGCGCCCGCCGCCGTCGGCGAAGCACTGGCGGCCGGGTACCGCCACATCGACACCGCCACCGGGTACCGCAACCAGCGCGGCGTCGGGAAGGCCGTCGCCGAGTCCGGACTCGCTCGCGACGACGTCTTCGTGACGACCAAGTTGCCGCCGGACAACGCCGACCGCGTGCGGGAGACCATCGAGGAGAGCCTCGACCAGCTCGGCCTCGACCACCTCGACCTCTGGCTCGTGCACTGGCCGCCGAACGGCGAGGCACGCCCGGACGTGTGGGAGCAGGTCGTCCAAGCGCAGTCGGACGGCCTCACGAAGGCGGTCGGGGTGAGCAACTACTCCCTCGCGCAGATCGACGAGATCACCTCCGCCACGGGGACCGCCCCGGCCGTGAACCAGATCAAGTGGAGCCCCGTCGAGTTCGACCGCGCCGTGGCGGACGGGCTCGCGTCCCGCGGGGTCGTCCTCGAGGGCTACAGCCCCTTCAAGGCGAGCAACCTGCAGGACCCGACGCTCGTCGACATCGCGGCCGCACACGATGCGGACAGCGCGCAGGTCATCGTCGCCTGGCACGTCGCGCACGGGTTCGTCGTCATCCCGAAGTCGTCGAACCCCGAGCGCATCCGGTCGAACGCCGCCGGTGCCCGGATCGAGCTGTCCGCCGACGAGGTCGCCGCGATCGACGCCCTCGCCCGCTGACCCTCGGCCGCGTCAGGCCAGCAGGGAGCGGATGTCGTCGGCCGTGAGGTCCTCGGCGAAGAGGGCGTCGTCGTCGATCATCGTCGCGAACAGCTCGGCCTTCTTCGCCGCGAGCGCGAGGACCTTCTCCTCGATGGTGTCCTCGGCGATGAACCGCTGCACGTTCACCGACCGGGTCTGGCCGATGCGGTGCGTCCGGTCGACCGCCTGGTTCTCGGCGGCGGGGTTCCACCACGGGTCGAGCACGAACACGGTGTCCGCCTCGGTCAGGGTCAGCCCGAAGCCACCGGCCTTGAGCGAGATGAGGAACGCCGGGGCGGTGCCGTTCCGGAAGCGGTCGATGACCTCGGGGCGGCGCCTCGTCGAGCCGTCGAGGTACTCGTAGCCGACCCCCCGGTCGTCGAGGGCGGTGGCCACCATGCGGAGGAACGACGTGAACTGGCTGAACACCAGGGCGCGGCGCCCCTCGGCGGCGAGCTGTTCGAGTTCGTCGAGCAGCAGGTCGAGCTTCGCGGAGGACAGGTCCTCTCGCGAACCGTCGACCAGCGCCGGCGACAGCGCGAGCATCCGCAGCAGGGTCAGCGACCGGAACACGATCATCCGGTTCTTCGCGAGGTCGTCGATGAGGTCGAGGACCTTCAGGCGCTCCCGGTTCAACGTCGTCTCGTACAGGGTCCGGTGCGCGGGGTCGAGCGTCACCCGGACGACCTGCTCCTGCTTCGGCGGGAGGTCGGCGGCGACGCTCTCCTTCGTCCGCCGGAGCATGAGCGGCCGGATCCGCCGTCGGAGCCGCGCGGTGAGCTCTTGGCGGGCCACGCCGCGGAGGTCCGGCGAACCGAGCGGCTTCACGTAGTCGTCCCCGAACCGCGACCACGACGACAGCAGCCCGGGCGCGACGATGTGGAACAGCGCCCAGAGGTCCGTCAGCCCGTTCTCGAGCGGCGTGCCCGTGATCGCGAACTTCACCGGCGCGCGGAGGTCCACCGCCACCCGGTGCGTCTGCGACTGCGGGTTCTTCACGAACTGCGCCTCGTCGAGCACGAGGGCCGCCCACGGCAGGTCGGTGTACGCCTGCGCGTCGAGCCGGAGCAGCGCGTACGAGGTCACGACGATGTCGGACGCAGCAGCAGCGCGTGCGACGAGCCCGGGGTCCTTCAGCGTCGTCGCGCCGATCGTCGTGACGCGCAGCGACGGCGTGAACCGGGTTGCCTCGGCCGCCCAGTTGCCGACGACCGAGGTCGGCGCGACGACGAGGAACGGCGGCGCGTCCGGCGAGGACTCGCGCGCGGCGGCGATCGTCGTGAGGACCTGCAGCGTCTTGCCGAGACCCATGTCGTCCGCGAGCACCCCGCCGACCCCGTGCGACAGCAGGAACGACAGCCAGGCGTACCCGGTGTGCTGGTACGGCCGGAGCTCGGCGTGCACCGAGTCCGGCACGGACACCGACTCCGGCGGTGTCGCGCCGAGCAGCCCCGCCGCGATCGCCTCCCACCGCTCGTCGTGCGAGGTCTCGTCGGCCAGCTGGTCGAACTCGGACCACAGCCCGGCCTGCAGCGGCGTGACGGTCATCGGCTGGTCGGGCTCCCACTCGTCGAGGTCGCGCGCCTCGTCGATGAGCTCCTTCAGCCGGTCGAACGCGGGGTCGGACAACGACAGGTACGAGTTGTCGATGAGCTTCATCCGCCGGTCCCGCTTCGCGAGCGCCCGGAGCAGCGGCGTGAACGGCACCTGCTTGCCGTTCACCGACACGAAGATGCCGAGGTCGAACCAGTCGTGCTTGTCCGACGGCATGGTCGTCACGCGGATGTGCGGCCGACCGGTCAGCCGTTCGTAGTCGACGCGTTCGCCCTGCACGACGGTGCGGACGCCGAGCGCCGGCAGCGCCGGCAGCAGCTCGTTCGCGAACACCGCGACGTCGGCGCCGTCGATCGTGCCGTCCTCGAACCACGCGAGTCCGCCGCCGGGTCCGGTCGGGCCGCCAGTGTCGTCGGCCGCGCGCAGCCCGGCGAGGTCCGGGAGAGGTCCGTGCAGCGCGACGGGGTCCTTCCGCCCGTCGACGTGCCAGCGCCACTGGAGGTGGACACGGTCGTCCGTCCGGGGCGCCCGGGCCGGCTCGAACGTCGCCGTGAGCACGAGCTCGGGCGGCGTGCGCTCGGGCAGCTCGACGGAGCCGTCCGCGCTGACGAGGCCGAGCGCGCCACGGAGCCGTGGGGACCAGTCGGCGAGGAACTCGGCGACCTCGGGTTCCGGAACGGTGATCCGTGCGCCGTCGACGAGCATGCGCCGCTGGTCCTCCGGCACGGGGGTGACCGTCGGGGCGAACGCGACGTGGAACTCGGGGCTCTCGCGGAAGACGTAGACGCCGTGGTCGCCGATCGTCCGGGCCGTGCCTGGGGCTGCCGGTCGGCCGTCGAGGACCGCGCTCGCACCGATCACGAGCCCGCCGTCCTGCCGGGCGACGTCGAGGAGCACCCGCGCCTCGGCCCCGAGGACGGCACCGCCCTCGCGCTTGCCGGTGACGAGCGCGATGCCGAGGGCCGGTGCCTGCGCGAGGAGCGGCCAGAGCAGCGGACTGCCGAAGTCGTCGAGGTGGATCCAGTCGGCCTCGCCCGGGAGCCCGGCGAGCTGTCCGGCGCGGTGGAGCGCGGCGAACTGGACGAACCAGGCGTGCTGCTCGGGGGAGAGGCCGAGCCGGTTCATCGAGTAGGGGAGCGTGCCCCACGTCAGCTGCCCCCGAACCCAGTTGCCGGCGTCGCTGCGGGTCACCGGGCGGACGCCGAGTCGCACCGACCGCGAGGCCGTCGGCAGCGCGCGACCGGCGGCTCGCGCACGGGAGGCGAGCCGGGCGGAGACCGCGTCACGCAACTCGAACTGCAGTCCCATGGGGGTGCCCTGCGGCTCGGCCACCTGCTCGTCGTCGCCGGCGAGGCGGGCGAGGTCGTGCCTCCAGTCCGAGGGCGGCGGAGCCGGCTGTTCCGGCTTCGGGCCGGCGGCTGCGGCGAGTGCGCGGGCGTTGACGGTGAGCAGGGCTGCGGCGACGTGCTTGCAGTCGCCGCCCAGCGGGCAGGTGCAGGTGCTGCGGACCGGACGGACGAACTCGCCGCGGGCCGGGGTGGTCTCGATGCGGAGTTCGTACGGGTCGTCGGCGGAGCCGGACACCGCGCCGGTGACGGTGCCGTCGTCGTCGTGCCAGACGGCGTCGTCGACGAGGCCCGCCCGGACGAGGTCCCGCGCGCGCCCGAACGCCTGCGGCCCGACGAAACGGATGACGTCGACGGCGTCGATCATCGGGGCGGCGGGCACGGGTCAATCGTGCCAGGTGCCACCGACCTCCGGCGCTCGCCGGGTCAGCGGATCGACCAGGTGCTGCCGGCGTTCAGCTGCAGGACGGACGGGCCCTTCGACAGGGTGATCCGCTTCGAGAGGTCCTTGCCGGAGCCGTTGTCGCTGGCGGGGATGGTCTCGTAGTCGTTACGGAGCAGGGTTTCGCGGAGCATGCACGTCGCGACACGAGTCGTCGTGCACCGGAACTGCCGGGCGGCGGAGGAGCCCCAGTAGAGCATCACGTTGTCGCCGTGCCCCGACGTCGTCAGAGCGGGGGCGCTCGAGACCTGGCTGAACCGCAGGGTCCACTGCCCCCTGGTCTCGACCTTGAGCGCGGCGGGCTTCCGCCACGAGTCGGTGCCGTAGGCGACACGGCCCGTGTACTTGCCGCCCTGGCCGATGGGGTTCGAACCGGTCGGGCCGCCCTTGCTGTTCAGTTCGTGCACCTCGAACTCGGTGTGCTCGGCATCGGCCGGGGTGAACGTCGCGACGATGATGCCGCTGCGGGCGTTCTGCGGGAGCACGATCGTGGCGTTCCGGCTGCCCGACTTCGTGAACGGGGTGAACGTGCCGTACTGGTGGTCGTACTGCGCCTTCACGGCAGCCGGCATCCCGGCCGCCTGCGCCGGCGCGACACCGACGAGGGACGACACCACGGCGGCGACGCTGACGACGAGTGCGGCGGTGAGGGTGGTGCGGCGCATGGGACTCCTCCGGATCGGCGTTCCCGATGATGGCGTGCGGCACCCGCGTGCGACAGACCCTGTCCGGGGGCCGCGATACTGGGTGGGTGACGACACTGCGAGGAGAACTGCGCTCGACCGCGACGACGGAGGCCGAGGGCAGCGGCGAGAACATCGAGGCGGCGCGCACGGCGGCGGTCGAGGCCCTGGACCTGCACGGGTTCGAGCTGCAGCAGGTGAACGCGGTCACGAGCAAGGCGACCGGCGAGACCACCGTTCGTGCGATCGCCCGTTCCAAGGAGACCCGGCCGCACGAGGCGACCGGGCAGACCTACGAGGAGGCGCTGCAGGCCTTCCGCGCGTCGATCCCCGAGGGGTGGCAGGCCCAGAACATGCGCGAGATCCGGTCGTAGGGCATCCGGCGTCCCGTTCTGGGGGAGTCGCATGCGCGCCGGAGCGGGCAGGATCGACGGCATGCTGCAGTCACTCGTCTACATGAGCGCGGCCACGGAGCCGTTCGACGACGACGCCCTCGACGAGGTGCTCGCCCACGCCCGTGCCCGGAACACCGCCGACGGTCTGACCGGGCTGCTCGTCCACCGCAACGGGCGGTTCATGCAGCTGCTCGAGGGACCGTACGAGCAGGTGTTGTCGACGTACCAGCGGATCCTCGCGGACGAGCGCCACGACGAGGTGCGGCTCCTCGCCGAGGAGTCCATCCACACCCGGCGCTTCCCGGAGTGGTCGATGGCGTACGACCGCGACGTCGAGGGCGCTGCGACGCCGGAGGGCTTCAGCGACTTCCTCACCTCGGGGGACCAGAGCGCCGACACCGGCCGGTCCCGGGAGCTGCTGCGGTGGTTCCGCAACCACCCGATGGCCGACCCGACGGCGGCGAAGGGGAAGCACCGCCGGGACGCGTAGCCCGTCCGGTCAGACGATCGGCTTGCCCGTCGCCTCGCCGGTCGCCAGCTTGCTGTGCCGACGGGAGTAGCCGAAGTACACGCCGAGGCCGATCGCGAACCAGACCGCGAAGCGCACCCACGTCTCCCACTGCAGGAACGTCACGAGCCACAGCGACGCGATGACGCCGATGATCGGGATCACCGGCATGAACGGCAGCCGGAACTGCCGGTCGAGGTCGGGCTGACGGTAACGCAGCACGATCACGGCGGAGCAGACCACCACGAAGGCGAGCAGGATGCCGATGTTCGTCAGCTCGGCCACGACCCCGATCGGGAGCACGCCGGCCAGGATCGCCGACGCGATGCCGAGGATCCACGTGACGCGGGTCGGCACGTGCCGCTTCGGGTCGGTCTTCGCGAACCACTTCGGCATGAGGCCGTCGCGGCTCATCGAGAACCAGACGCGGCTCGCACCGAGCATGAACGTCACGAGCACGGTGATGATGCCGACGATGGCGCCGATCGCGATGATGTTCGCCACGCCGCCGAGCCCGACCGAGGCGAACGCCGACGAGAAGCCCGACGCGGGGTCGATGTCGGTGTACTTCTGCATTCCGGTGAGCACCAGGGTCGCGAGGACGTAGAGGACCATCGAGATGCCGAGCGACAGCAGGATCGCCTTCGGCATGTGCTTGCGGGCGTCGGTGGACTCCTCGGCGGCGGTGGACATCGCGTCGTAGCCGAACACCGCGAAGAACACCGTCGCGGCACCGGTCATCACGCCGCCGAAGCCGAACGGGAAGTACGGCGAGTAGTTCGCGCTGTTGATGTGGAACACGCCGAGCACGACGATGAGCACGACGAGGGCGACCTTGATGCCGACGGCGACGAACTCGAACCGTGCGGCGCTGCGGATGCCGCGGGTGAGGACGAACGCGGTGAGCAGGCACAGGATGATCGCGAACACGTCGATCACGTGGCCGTCGCCGGTGCCCGGTGCGCCGAGCATCCAGGCGGGCAGGTCGATGCCGAACTGGCCGACGAGGAACCCGACGTAGCCGGAGATCCCGATCGCGACCACCGCCACGATCGCGGTGTACTCGAGCAGCAGGTCCCAGCCGATGAACCAGCCGACGATCTCGCCGAGGACCGCGTAGCCGTACGTGTAGGCGCTTCCGGCCCTCGGGATGAGGCCGGCGAACTCGGCGTACGACAGGGCAGCGGCGGCGCTCGCGACACCGGCGACGAGGAAGCTGATGAGGACCGCGGGGCCGGCGACGCCGTGCGCGACCGTGCCGGCGAGGGTGAAGATGCCCGCGCCGATGATGCCGCCGATGCCGATCGCGGTGAGCTGCCAGAGGCCGAGGTGCCGTTTCAGGCCGCCGTCGCCGCCGGTCTCGTCGTCGATCGTCTCGATCGGCTTCCGTCGGAAGAGGGTGCGTGTCGTCGTCGTCACGCGCCCACTCTGCACCCTGCGGGCGCCGCGCGTCCGCCGCGCCCTGCGCCCGGGGCGACCACGGACGGGCCGGGCCGGTGGGGCGGGGACGAGCCGCGCCTCCAGGCCTGCGGGCAGGGATGCGGCGTAGACGTGACCCATGCGCCGACCGAACCGTACCGAGCCCGCCCCCGGCCAGGAGTCCGTGTGGGACTACCCGAGGCCTCCCGCCGTGGAGCCGGTGCCCGAACGCGTGGTCGTGCGGCTCGGCGGCGAGGTGGTCGTGGACACGACGGACGCGGTGCGGGTGCTCGAGACCTCGCACCCGCCGGTGTACTACGTGCCGATGGCTGACCTCGAGCTCCGGCCGGCCGAGGGGTCGAGCATGTGCGAGTTCAAGGGGCGCGCGCGGTACTTCGACGTGGTGGGCGGGGACGTGGTCGCTCCGCGGGCGGCGTGGAACTACCCGACGCCCGAGCCGGGCTACGAGCAGCTGCGCGACCGGGTGGCGATCTACCCCTCGGCGATGGACTCGTGCGAGGTCGGCGGCGAGGTGGTCCAGGCGCAGGAGGGGGACTTCTACGGCGGGTGGATCACCTCGCGGGTGGTCGGACCGTTCAAGGGGGCGCCGGGCACGCTCGGGTGGTGAGGGGCCGCGTCAGCGGTGGGCGTACGGCGTCCAGAACGGGGAGGGGAAGGCGCCCCCGGTCACGATGACGAGCAGCTGCCACACGAGCATCACGAGCCCGAGCACGCCGAGGACGATCCCGATCCACGACCAGACCCGCACGCCTCGTTGGGTCCGCCGAGCGATCGACAGTGCGCGCCAGCCGCTGGCGATGCACACGATGCCGAACACCGCACCGAGCACGACGTGCCGCCCCATCGAGGCCGCGGGGACGATGAACCCCATGTAGAGCGCCATCGGACCGAGCAGCGCGGCCACGACGGCGGGTGCTGCGGGTGGCTCGTGGTCGCGGGAGGCTGTTCCCATGCGTCCGAACCTAGCGGGGCAGTGGCCGTCGGGCACGCCGTGCGGCGCGTGCGGTGGACGTCCGGCACGGGCACGATGGAGGCATGCGATCCTTCCTCCGCGTCCTGCTCGGCCTCGCGCTCGTCTTCGCCGGCACGAGCCACCTCACCTTCGCGCGGCAGGACTTCCGCGCCCAGGTGCCCGACTTCGTCCCGCTCGACGAGGACACCACCGTCCTGGCCTCCGGCATCGCGGAGATCGGCCTCGGCAGCGCCCTCGTGCTCGCACCCCGTCGCTCGCGTCGCTTCGTCGGCACGGTGGCGGCGCTCTTCTTCACCGCGATCTTCCCCGGGAACATCTCCCAGTGGCTGAACCGCCGCGACGCCTTCGGGCTCGACACGGACGTCAAGCGCATCGGCCGCCTGTTCGGTCAGCCGGTCCTCATCGCCTGGGCCCTCTGGTCCACGCGCGGGCGGCGAGGGTGATGGAAGCCCCCGTGGTCGCGGATCCGCTCGGGTCCGGTCCGGCGGCCTTCGGACGGGAGGCGCGACACCCCCTGGCAGGCGGCCGTCGCGTCGCGGACGTGGTCGCCACGGTCGTGCTGCTGGTGCTGTTGGCAGCGGAGTCGGTGGTCGCCGGTGGCGGGATCGTGTTCCTGTCGCTGGCGTTCAGCTCGTGCGGCGCTCCCGGCAACTCCTGCGACGAGACGCTCGGCGGTGCGGTCGTCTACGTCGGGCCGGTGCTCGTCGCCCTCGTGCTCGTCGCGGCGCTCGTGGTGTGCGTGCTGCGACTGGTTCGCCGGCGGCTCTCGTGGCCGTTCGCCCTCGTCGGCATCGCGGCCGTCGTGGCGGTGTTCTTCGGCGCGATCCTGCTCGTCGACAGCGCGATCACCCACGGCATCTGAGGGTCGTTCCTCCACAGGGCGGCCCTGCGTGGCGGTCGTCCACAGATGAGCGTCTGGTCGCCGAGCGGTGCGGTGGTCTCGGCGACGCTGAGGGCATGCCAGACACCGACATGCTCGACCGCCTCATCCGCACCCCTGCCCGCACTGACGACGACGTGGTGGACCTCGTGACCGCCCTCGTCGAACGCCCGATCACCCGGCAGTGCTGGGTGCTCTTCCTCGACGAACGGGCCGTGCCGGTGTCGTTCGTCATGCCGATCTCCGACCTGCCGTGGCAACCCGACGAACACGTCGAGGACTTCGCCGCGCTGGTCGGGGACGTCCTCGTGCAGGTCGGCGCGGCCGAGGTCGTGCTGGTCTGGGAGCGCCCGGGGGAGTCACGGCTGTTCCCGGTCGACTGGGAGTGGGTCGACGCGTGCGCCTGCGCGTTCGAGGAGCACCACGTCCGGCTCCGTGCGCAGGTGGCGGTGCACACCGGCGGGGTCGCGATCGTGTCGCTCGACGACGTCGAGCCGGTCGAGCCGGTGGACGACGGTCCGCTCCCGCTCGCCTCGTGACGTGCGGGTCAGCCCTGGGGTGCGATGTCGGGGACGGTCTCCCCGGTGAGGCCCTCGACGACGGACTTCGCCTCGGGCCAGAACTTCGCGTAGTGGTCGGGGTCCGAGTTGATCTGGACGGCATGTGCCATCTGGGTCGGGGTCATGGTCTTCCACCCGGGGATCTTCACGAGCTTCGTGTAGAACATCGACGCGGCGGTGTACGGGTCCATCCGCTGCTCGTACGTGCCCCAGGCGCCGTTGTCCCGCTGCTGGAAGAGCCCGCGGCTGTCGGGTCCGGCGGCGTCCCCGTGGTCGAGGTTCACCAGGCTCGACTCCCCGATGGCGGTCATCACGCCGACCGCCTGGGTGTGCGGTCCGATGCCCATGGCCTGTGCGGCGCTGATGACGTACGCGGCGTTGACCAGGCGGTCCTGGCAGAACCCGCCGACGGGGCCCGCGGGGACGACGATGCCGCCGATCGTCCTCGTCGCGACGTCCGGGCAGGTCGGGGTCGGGTCCGCGACGACACCCTTGGCGGCACCCGTCAGCGAGTTCACCGCGATGACGATGACCACCACGACGCCGATGCCGATCGCGACGACGCCCGCGCCGAACACCGACGCGAGGGTGATGCCGACGCGGCGCATGGCGGGTCCTCTCGAGCGGGGCGGGTCAGGCGGAGCACGAAGAGGCTACGTGCGCCGCCTGGGAACCGCACCCGCCCGATCGGGGGTGTCGCAGGACCGGCTCGGTCGTTCGTGGGTCAGACGTCGCGGTGGTCGTGGTCGTGCGTCTGCGCCGGCTCGTTCGGGCGCTGGACCTTCGTCGGTTCGGTGACGAGGCCGGTGGGCGCCTTCTCGGTCTGCTTCCGCCCGTGGGTGAACCACGTCACGATCCACAGCAGGATGCCGAGCGCGAGCAGCGCACCCGCGATCTGGTACTGCTGCGGGTCGCGCCCGGACGAGAAGGGCAGCACGAGCCACAGGCAGGTGACGACACCGATGATCGGCACGATGACACCCGCCCGGAAGTGCTTGTGGTCGACCTTGTCCCGGCGCAGCACCAGCACCGACGCGTTCACGACCGCGAACACCGACAGCAGCAGGAGCGAGGTGGTGCCGCCGAGCACGACGACGATGGGGGAGTCGGGGTCGAGCGAGACCCACCCGATCAGCAGCAGCGAGATGAGCGTCGTGAAGACGATCGCGGTGGACGGGGTGCGGCGGGCCAGCGAGACCTTGCCGAGGAAGCCGGGCAGGACGCCCTGCTTGCTCATGCCGTACAGCAGTCGCGACGCCATCATCATGTTGATCAGCGCGGTGTTGGCCACGGCGAACATCGAGATGAACGGCAGCAGATCGGCGATCGGGAAGTCCGGCGCGGCCGTCTGCACGACGGTGACGAGCGGCGTCTCGTTGCCGGCGAGCTCACCGATCGGCACGACCGCCACGGCGCAGATGGACACGAGCACGTAGATCACGGCCGTGATGCCGAGGCCGGTGAGCATGACCTTCGGGAAGATGCGGGAGGGGTCCTTCGTCTCCTCGGCCATGTTCACCGAGTCCTCGAACCCGACCATGGCGAAGAAGGCCAGCGACGTGGCGGTCGACACCGAGAGCAGGAGCGACTTGTCCTCCGGCGTGTCGAACATGACCACGCGCGAGAAGTCGGCGTTGCCGCCGGCGATCGCCCAGAAGCCGATGAGGATCACCATCACGAGACCGGACAGCTCGACCAGGGTGAGGACGACGTTCGTCTTCACGCTCTCGCTGACGCCCCGGAAGTTGATCGCCATCACCGCGAGCATGAAGCCCATCGCAATGAGCATCACGACCGCGTTCGGCAGCTCCAACCCGAAGCCGGCGCCGAGGTTCGCCGCGAACGCCCGCGAGGCCGTCGACGCCGAGGTGATCCCCGAGCACATCACGATGAACGTCACGATGAAGGTGACGAAGTGGATGCCGAACGCCTTGTGGACGTACAACGCCGCACCGGCCGTCTGCGGGTACTTCGTGACGAGCTCGAGGTACGAGAACGCCGTCAGCAGCGCCACGGCGAACGCGATGAGGAAGGGGAGCCACGCTGCTCCGCCGACCTCTGCCGCGACCTGACCCGTGAGCGCGTAGACGCCCGTGCCGAGGATGTCCCCGACGATGAAGAGCAGGAGGAGTTTGGGACCGATGACCCGCCGGAGCTCTGGCTGCTCCTGTTGCGGGCGCTCTGTGTTGGTGGTGGCCATGCGTCAGCCTGTTCCGCTTCGGGTCATCCTGTCCAGTCTCACAGGCAAATCGCCGCAGATCGCAACATGCTCGTGCTCCGTCGGACACGTGCCACCGCCCCTGGGCGCTCTCGGGTGGCGACGGCTACGCTCCCAGCCATGCACGACGAGACGAACACGACCGAGGAACCCGTGGAGTTCGCCGACTTCAACGCGAAGCTCCTCGTGCTCGACGTGCTCTGCTACGACCTCGACGTCCTCCAGCCCTACGCCGGGGACGACGACGAGAGCGACGAGGACCTCGACGTCGAAGGGCAGGACGACCGTGCGCGCGAGTACTACGACGACCTCGACCTCCTGCCGTCGCAGCTGTCGCTCGTGACGGAGCTGACGGTCGACTCGGACCTCGAGGTCCTGCAGGACGTGCACCCGGGGTGGGACGGCTCGGACGACCGGTACGACCCGCAGAACTGGGACGACGTCCTCGACCTGCCGGCCCTCGGCGCCGTGTACGCCGCGGCACCGCTGCCCGCGTACGTGGTCGAGCGGCTCGCCGCGAAGGGCGTCGAGGTCCGCTCCGCCTGAGCCGCGCCGCGCCCCCGCGAGCCGAGACTCGGCTGCGCGGACACCTTCGTGCGGGATCGTCCGCGAAACTGTCCGCCCAGCCGAGTCTCGCCGCGCGCGCCGCGCTCGCCTGCGCGGCGCGAGCGCGCCGAGCGGCCGCGCAGCGCCGGGCGCCCGCGCCCGCGCCGCGCCGCGCCCGCGCCGCGCCGCGCCCGCGCCGCGCCGCCGCGCTGCGCCTGCCCGCGCCGCGCGGTCAGCGGCGGAGCGCCAGCACCTGCTCCGTGAACTGCGCGGCCCCACCCTGCGCCGGGTGCCGCACCGCCACGGCGTCGATCCCCGCCAGCGCCAACGCGCCCTGCGCCTTCCGACCCACGGCGACGACACGTACGTCATCCCCGCCCGGACCCGCCCGCATCGCATCGAGCAGCGCGAGCGCGACAGGAGCCCCCTCCCGGACCTCGGCCGGCCGCGGCGTCCGGTTCGTCAGCCGGTCCGGGGCCGCGAACGGGTGGTGCGGGAAGATCGCCCACGTCACGGGAGCGCACCGTGCCAGGACGCCAGGGCAGCCTGCACGACACGGGAGGAGGCCTCCCACGGGGCGGTCGGCTCCGGCGGGACGAGGTAGACCAGCCCGAGCTCCCGCATGCTCGTGAACGGCACGCCGGTGTTCGTCATGCCGCGCCACCCCGGGGCCTCGGCGACGAGCACCGTGTCCGCCCGGGCCCCGACGGTCGAGAGGTACCGCTCGAGGTTCGCCCGACGCAGCCGCCCGGCAGCGGTCGACACGTCGTACAGCGCCTCGCTGTCGTCCGTGACCGGCACGGCGTCGAGCGCTGCCCAGAACGCGTCGAACCGCCCGCCCCCGGTCACGCGCGTCCCAGCACCCGGCGGTACACGTCCTCGAGCCCGGCGGCCGAACGCTCCCAGCTGAGGCGCTCCGCGTGCTCCCGGCCGGCCGCGGCCAGCGACGCCGCGTACGACGCGTCCGTCAGGATCCGCTCCGTCTCCGCAGCCCAGACGGCCGGGTCGCGGGACTCGAGCACGACCCCGGTCTCGCCGTCGACCACGGCCTCCCGCAGCCCTCCGGCAGCGGCGGCCACGACGGGCACCCCGGACGCCGAGCCCTCGAGCGCGACGAGGCCGTACGTCTCCGAGTGCGACGGGACCAGCACGGCTGCCGCGCCGCGGAACAGGAACGCCAGGTCGGCCCGCGACTGCGGACCGACGAACGTCACGCGGTCGGCGATCCCGAGGCGGGCCGCGAGCCGACGCAGTTCGTCCACGTAGTCACCCGCCTCGCTCGAGGCGTCCCCGGCGATGACGAGGGTGGGTCGCGCCTCCTGGCTGATGCCGGCGATCGCTTCGATCGCGAGGTCCAGCCCCTTCAACGGCTGCACCCGCGCCGCGGCGACCACGTACGGGACGTCCGCGCGGCGGGCGCCGGCGGCGGACGGACGGAACACCGACCCGTCGACGCCCGGTGGGACGATCCAGATCCGCCCGGTCTCGCCGCCGAGCCGCGTGCGGACGGTGTCCGCCTCGGCCGAGGACACGACGACGACCGCGTCGGATTCGTGCGCGAGCATGCGCTCGCCGGCCATCCGCCCGTCGGACTCCGGACGCTCGCCCTCGGACAGCGGCGTGTCGCTGTCGGCGGCGATCGAGTGGAAGGACTGCACGTGGGGGATGCCCCGCTCACGGGCCACGGGCAGTGCGGCCGCGCCGGAGAACCAGTGGTGCGAGTGGAGCACGTCGAACGGGCCGAGGTGCTCGAGCTCGCGGCGGAACGGCTCGATGAACGCGTCGTGCTCGCCCTTCGGCACCGGCTCGGCCGGCCCTGCCGACAGGAACCGCAGGCAGACGCCCGGGACGAGCGACACCGAGTCCGGTTGCGTCGGCGACGAGCGGCGCGTGATGATGTCGACGTGGTGGCCGCGGTCCGCGAGGGCCTCGGCCTGGTGGCGGACGACGACGTTCATGCCGCCGACCTCGCCGGAGCCGGGTTCGTCGCCGGGGGAGGTGTGCAGCGACACCAACCCGATGCGCAGGGGTTCGGTGGTGGTGCTCACCGCGCAAGCCTATCCGCGCGTCTGGAATCCCCGACGGTCCCGGCGTAGGATTGGAACATGGCAAAGCGAACTCGAACCGTCAGCGGAGCGGAGCGTGCCAAGCGCACGCGTGCCGTCGCTGCGGTCGTGCACTCGGGACGCCTCGAAGGCTTCAAAGACAATCCCGAGTGGATCCAGAACATGGAGCGGTTCGCCAACGGGGAGATCAGCCGCGAGGAACTCCGGGCCATCGCCCATCGCCGGTGAGCCCTCGCCCTGTCGGCGGCTACCATGATGAGCAGTACGTCCTCCGGAACAAGCTCGGTGCGACGACCCGCGAAGAACTCGCGGCGCTCGAAGTCCCCGAGGTCCAAGACCGGGAGCTCGACCTCCTGCTCGGTGAAGTGGACGGACTGTCGGGCCTCCGTCCCTCGCTGCGGGTCCGGTGCATCCACGCGTTCCTCTTCCAGGACGTCTACGAGTGGGCCGGCGAGTACCGCCTGGACGGCATCGCGAAGCACCCGGACGAGCCGTTCCTCCCTCCCGAGCTGATCCCGTCGAGGATGGAGCAGTTCGACGACGTTCTCGGCGACGCGCACGGCATGCGCGCGGATCCTCGGGAGTTCCTGACCCAACAGTTCGCGGTGCTGAACGCCATCCACCCCTTCATGGAGGGCAACGGCCGGACCCAGCGCGAGTTCTGGCGGCAGTTCGCCGAGGAGTACGGCATCGTCCTCGACTGGAGGAACGCGACCACGGCGGAGAACCACCACGCGGCACGCCGGTCCATGCTCGGCGACCTGGGGCCTCTGCGCACGCTGATCGCGAAGGTGATCGTGTCCGACGACTCGTCGGCGACGGACTAGACCGAGCCCGACACGTCCGGCACACCGGATGAAGGCGCCGGCCGCTGCGACGGGCGCGCGGGCGCCACCACGACGGGCCGACGCCCCGCCTCGTCCACGGCGTCGGACGGGAGGCACGGATCGCCTCCCAGGATCTGCACGCGGTCGTCGCCGTGCCGCTCCCAGAACGCGGCCGTCCAGGCGCAGAGGGCCCCGTCGAGCAGGTCCTCCCGGTGCTTGTGCGTCGGCCCGTGGATCCCGGAGGGCTCGGCGAGCGCCCGGGTGAGCGGATGCGTGTCGAGCCGGAGCGGAGGGTTCAGTGGCGTCTCGCGCAGCCGACGCACGAGCTCGTCGAACGCCTCCGCCCGTCGTGCCCGGGCCGTCGCCGGCGGGACGTGCAGGTCGAGACGCTTGTACCGCGGCCGCTTGACGTCGTAGCCGAGCTCCTCGACCCCGACGAGGGTCGTGTACGGGTAGCACTCGAACACCGCCGGACCGGTGCGCTCCCGCATCGCCGCGGTCGACGACACGTACCCGACGCCCAGGGCCGTCAGCCGCTCGAGCAGTCGGGCCCCGGCGCTCGCCGCGGACGCGAGGTTCGTCGGGTTCGCCGCGACCTTCCACCGGCCGTAGCGCTGGCCCACCTGCCGCTCGGCTTCGCGGATGCCGGTCGGGTTCGTCACGACGAGTGAGGCGTCCACGGCGATGAGGGAGCGCTCGCCGAGGTGCCCGGCGATCCAGTCGGTGACGGCGTCGACGCCCCGGGCCCAGCCGGCGTCGGTGACCGTTCCGTCGGTGTCCATCGCGACGAGTCCGGTCTCGTTCGGTGCGCGGGTCGCGGTGCCGAGTCCCCATGCCAGGTCCACCCCGAGGTACGCGTTCACCCGTCCATCGTGCACCCGGCGGCATGGTGTCCCCGCAGCGCGGCGATCCCGTTCTGGGGGTACGGGTGGCGTGTCCCCTTCCCGCAAACTCGGACGTCGGATCGATCGGAGAGGGACTCGAGATGCGTTGGGGAACGATGACGACCAAGGCGAAGGCCACCCTGGTGGTGGCGATCGCTGCAGTCGTGTGGGTGGGCGGGGTGGGTTCCGCCGGAGCGCTGGTGAGCGCGGCGGTGTCGAACGCGCCCGCTGCCGGTCCGTCTGCGACGGCCGAGGCGCAGCGCTTCGTGCAGACGCCCGCGCCGAGCCGCACGACCGAGCCGACCCGGACGCCGACCGCCACCCCGACGCCGGAGACCGTCGTCACCGAGGTCTCCGAACGGACGGACGTCCCGTTCGCGCGGACGACAGTCGAGGACGCGACGCTGCCGAAGGGCGAGTCGCACGTCACGACCGCAGGGGTCATGGGCGCGAAGACCACCGTCTACCGGGTCACGACGGTCGACGGTGTCGAAACGAAGCGGGAGCAGGTTCGCGAAGCACTGAACCGGGCTCCCGTCACCGAGGTCACGACAGTCGGCACGTACGTCGCGCCCGCCCCTGTGACCGCTCCGGTGCCTGCCCAGCAGGCTCCGGCCGCACCAGCACCGTCGACCCAACAGCAGGGCCTGATCACGCCGGGCGCATTGTGCGCCGACGCGCAGAACGGCGCTGTGGCCCAGGCGGCGAACGGGCGGTCGTACCAGTGCGGCGGCAAGGGGCCGGACGCGAACGGCCGCCTGCACTGGAACACGATGTAGCCGGACCTGGCGCGCCCTACCAGCGGCCCGTGTACGGTCCGCTGCATGGCGAGCGAAGCGACGACGCTGACGGTCCCGGGGCCGGACGGCGACCGGGAGGTCCGGATCAGCAGCCCCTCGCGCGTGCTCTGGCCCGAGCCCGGCATCACGAAGCTCGACCTGGCGGAGTACCTCGTCGCCGTCGGTGACGCGTTCGTCCGGGCGAACGGCGACCGCCCGATCTCGCTGCAGCGGTTCCCGGGTGGCGTCGACGGCGAGCAGTTCTTCTCGAAGAACCCGCCGAAGGGCGCGCCCGAGTACGTCCGCGCGGTCACCGTCACGTACCCGAGCGGCCGGCAGCACCCGCAGCTCGTGGTGAACGAGCCGGCCGTCGCGGTGTGGGCGGCGCAGATGAACACCGTCGTGTTCCACCCGTGGGCCTCGCGCGCCGGGGACCCCGACCACCCGGATCAGCTCCGCATCGACCTCGACCCGCAGCCCGGCACCGACTTCCACGACACCGTCCCCGTGGCGCACGAGCTCCGGAAGGTGCTCGACGAGGTCGGGCTGACGGCGTGGATCAAGACGAGCGGGAACCGTGGGCTGCACGTCTTCGCGCCGATCCTGCCCGAGTACGAGTTCCTCGACGTCCGGCACGCGGTGATCGCCGCCGCGCGCGAACTCGAGCGACGGATGCCGGACCGGGTGACGACGGCGTGGTGGAAGGAGGAGCGCGGGGAGCGTGTCTTCGTCGACTTCAACCAGGCGAACCGCGACCGGACGATGGCCGGTGCCTACAGTCCCCGTGCCCTCGCGCACGCGGCCGTGTCGACGCCGATCGCGTGGGACGAACTCGACGACGCCGATCCCACGGCGTTCACGATCCGGTCGGTGCCCGAACGGCTGCGGACCACGGGCGACCCGTGGCAGGCCATGCACGACGAGCCCGCGAGCATCACACCGCTCCTGGCGTGGTGGGAGCGCGACCTGGGCAACGGCGAGGGCGAGCTGCCCTTCCCGCCGGACTTCCCGAAGATGCCGGGGGAGCCGCCGCGCGTGCAGCCGTCACGCGCGAAGAATGCCTGAACGGGTCAGACGGCGGCGCAGTCCTCGGCGCGGCCCTCGGGCTCGGCGACGCGCGTGGTGTGTGTCGGGAGCGAGACGCTCGCCGTGTGCAGGCGCGTCAGTCGGGACCAGGTCCCGCGGTGGGCGTCGCTGATGCCGTCGATGATCATGTCCCGCTCCCGTCTGCTCGATGCGGATGCATCCGCATGGAAGAAGTTACCTAGTTAGCCTAACTACATCAATCGCCGAGCGTCAATCGGACAGCAGCACGGCGTCGAGGTCGTACGCCGCCGGGACCTCGAGCTGGTCGAAGCCGCACGAGGCGGCCTCGCGGTCGGGACGCCACCGCTCGAACTGGACCGTGTGCCGGAACCGGTCGCCCTCCATCTGGTCGTACCGCACCTCCAGGACCAGCGACGGCGTCAGCCGGACGAACGACGTGTCGCGACCCGACGAGAACCGCGAGCGTTCCCCGTCACCGGTGACGGGCCTCCCGTCCGCATCCCGGAGGACCACCCGGTCGAGCTCGTCCACCAACTCGACCCGTCGCTTGTCCGAGAAGGCGGACACGCCGCCCACCTGCCGGAGCTCGCCGTCGTCGCCGTACAAGCCGACGAGCAGCGAGCCGACGCCGGTCCCGCTCTTGTGCACGCGGTACCCGATCGCGACGACGTCGGCCGTCCGGTGGTGCTTGACCTTGAGCATGGTGCGCTTGTTCGGCTCGTACGGCTTCGCCCGGGGCTTCGCGACGACACCGTCGAGCCCGGCGCCCTCGAACGTGGTCAGCCACTCGCGGGCGAGGTCGACGTCGAGTGTGGTCCGCGTGACGAACAGCGGGTCGGACATGTCCTGCGACAGCGCGTCCAGGCGCGACCGACGCTCGTCGAACGGCAGGTCCAGGAGCTCCGTGCCGTCCACCGCGAGCAGGTCGAACGCCACGAACTGCGCGGGGGTCTCGGCGCTGAGCTTCGCGATCCGCGAGGCCGCGGGGTGGATCCGCTGCGACAGCGCCTCCCAGTCGAGCCGTTCCGCGCCGGCGTCCCCGGAGCGCAGGATCACCTCGCCGTCGAGGACCACCGGGTGCTCGCGGCCACCGAACTGTGTGCGGAAGGCCTCGACGAGTTCGGGGAAGTAGCGGGTGAGGGGCTTCGCTCCGCGGCTGCCGATCTCCACGTCGTCGCCGTCGATGGTCACGATGCCGCGGAACCCGTCCCACTTCGGCTCGTACCGGAGTCCTCCGCGCACGCTGTCGGGTTCGGGGACGGTGGGGACGGCCTTGGCGAGCATCGGTGCGATCTCCATGGGTCCTGTCTACTCGGGCGGCCGCGTCCGTCCGGCAGGTGTCGGTCCGTCGTCCGGTGGCCGTGGCCCTGGAGGCGCGGCTCGGCCCGGTCGCGACGGGCACCTCAGTAAGGTGGTCGCGTGACGACCGTGCCCCCGCCGGCAGCGCCGGCACCGGAACCGATCAGCCCCGTGCAGGCCGCCGCGCTCCGCGACGGCCTCCTGCCGCCCGTGGAGGAGGTCCGGTCGGGCATCTGGACCCTCGCCGTGCCGTTCCGCTTCGGGGTGCCCGACGCGACGCTCGTGTACGTCGTCGAGGGCTCCGACGGCTCGCTCGCGCTGATCGACCCCGGGTGGACCGCCGACGACGGTCTCGACGTGCTCCGCGACGCCCTCGCTGCGATCGGGCGGTCGCTCGACGACGTCGGATCGGTCGTCGTGACCCACCTGCACGCGGACCACCTCGGTGCCGCGGCGGCGATCCGACGGGCCACCGGCGCCCGGGTCGCCATGCACCGGCTCGAGGTCGAGGCGCTGCACCGGGAGCGGGCGGACGCCGCGGCGAACGACGCCGACATCGCGACGTGGGGACTGCCGGAGCACCTGCGCGCCGGCGTGGTCGAGGCCTGGGGGAGCGGACGACGGATCGGGCTCGGTCGGACGGCGGAGCCCTTCGCGGACCTCCTGCTCGAGGACGGCGACGTGCTGCCGGTCGCCGGTCGGACGATCCGGACGCTGTGGACCCCTGGGCACACCGCCGGGCACTGCTGCTTCGTCGACGCGGAGGACGGCCTGCTGTTCACCGGCGACCACGTCCTGCCCCGCATCAACTCCGGGATCGGGCTCGGCGGCCGAACCGCCACGAACCCGCTCGGCGACTACCTGGCCTCGCTCGGACGGCTCGACGGGTACCCCGACCTCGAGGTCTGCCCCGGCCACGAGTACCGCTTCCGTGACGTCGTCGGTCGTGCCCGCACCCTGGCGCGGCACCGCGAGGAACGGTCGCGGCACGTCGCCGACGCGCTCGACGCTCTGTCCTCGCCGACGCTCTACGAGGTGGCGTCCCGGGTGCCGTTCAGCGGGGGCATCGAGTCGATGACGGGGTTCCTGCTCGCCAGCGCGCTGACGCAGACGGCGTTCCACGCGGCGCTGCTCGGTCGCGCGGACGAGGTCCGCCCCGCCTGACCCGGCCGGTCGCGGCGGCCTCGGCGCGGTGGTTCGCACCGCCGTCGCACAACGCAAGTGCATCCGCGCCGTGGATCGCCGCGGCGCGGATGCACTTCGGTTGTGCGGGCCGCCGGGGCCGCCGGCGGAGGGCGTCAGCCGAGCGTCGCGGCGAGGCGCTCCAGCGTCGTCTTCGCGTCGGCGAACTCGGCGGCGGCGTGGTCGGCGAGCGGCGCGAGGTCGGGCAGCCGGTCCGCCAGGGTCGCACTCACGGTGATCGGGTACGGCTTCATGCCGAGCGCGGTCCCGAGGATGAGCTGCAGGACCGGTGAGCCGTGGTCCCAGCCCTCCGTCGGCGTCCCGGCGTCGTACGTGGCACCCCGGCTGACGACGGTGACGACCGGACGCCCGGCGAGCGGCTGCACGGCACCGGCGAGGACACCCGGCACGTGGATGCGGTCGATCCACGCCTTGAGCGTCGACGGCACCGTGTAGTTGTACAGCGGCGCGCCGACCACGACGACGTCGGCGCCGAGGAGTTCGTCGATCACCTCCTGCCGGAGCGCGTCGGCCTCGGGGGCCACGACCTCGTCGTCCGTGCGGTCGGCGGTGGCCCAGTGCAGCGCCGAGGTCTCGAGGTGGGGGAGCTGGTCGACGTGCAGGTCGCGGCGGACGACCGTGTACTCCGGGCCACGTGCGCGCCAGGCGTCCGCGAAGGCCGCGGTGAGGGCGCGGGAGCGGGAGTGCGCGAGGTCGGCCGAGGAGTCGATGTGCAGGAGCGTGGGCATGGTCCCCACGCTACCGACCGACACCCGCCGCATGACGGGAACGGCCCCGCCGCGCCGGTGAGGGGCGAGGCGGGGCCGAGGTGGGCCTCCCGTCAGTCACGCGGGCACGCGACTGGCGGGAGGCGTCTGGCGTCAGCGCTGGGCGTGACGGCGGCGCAGCGTGCGCACACCGATCAGACCGGCGCCGGCGAGGACGAGCCCGAGGGCCCAGGGGAGGGCACCCGTCGCGTCGGAACCGGTGTAGGCGAGCTGGCCCTTCGCGGTGGTGGGCGTGACGACGGCCACCGTCGGGGTGGTCGGACGCACGTCGACCGCGAACGAGAGCGGCTGCAGCGCGCCGCTCGCGACCGTGAGGGTGTGGATCGACGCGTGCGGGAACGTGACGCCGAAGACGCCCTGCCCCTCGGCGCCGTTCTCCTCGTAGGGCGCGACCACGTCGGTGGCGACGTCCGAGGTCACCGTCGGGACGAACGTCGGGTTGCCCTCGTCGTCGAAGTCCGACGCGTCGTTGCCGAATCGGTCGACGGGCGAGCCGGACACGATGAGCGTGCCGCCCTGCGCCACGGTGGGACGGCCGGTCGGCGTGAGGGTGAGCTCCTCGGGGAAGCCGTCCTCGTCGGTCGACAGGTCGACGGTGTAGATCGAGCCGTCGGGCTGGATGAGCCAGATGCGCTTGTCCCGCGCGGTGATCGACTTCTCGTCGGTCGTGAACGCGGTGATGCCGAACGCGGCGGCGTGGTCGACGGTCAGCTCGACGTACTGCGTGGTCGAGACGTCACCGCTCGTGGCCGTGACGGCGAAGTCGTAGAACGACGCGAGGGTGGCGGTGCCGCTCAGCTCGCCCGTGGTCGGGTCGAACGTGACGCCCTCGGGGAGCTGGTCGTCGACGGTGAAGTCGTCGTCCTCCTCGAAGCCGTACCCGATGGCGATGGAGTCGGCCTGGGACTTCGACTCGACGATCGAGTCGGCGGAGTCCTCCTCGTCGCCGTAGTACCAGTCCAGCTTGTACGTCGGCGCCGGGTACCCCTGGGCGCGGAACGTGTACGAGAACGGGTCACCAGCGGTGGCCTCGAGGGGCAGCACGTCGACGTCCGCCTCGGTGCCCTCGGTGATGGGCTTGCCGTCTGCGTCGACGAACACCGGGTCCTGCGTGATGACCGCGGAGGGGTCCGAGGTCACGGTCTCCTTGCCGCCGCCCGGCAGGTCGCCGGTCACGGTCACGACGAGCTGCTTGCCCGCCTCGGTCTGGTCGACCGTGAAGGTCTTGGTCTTGGCGATCGTCGTCGGCGTCGGGCCGGCGTCGGCCTCGGTCCAGACGTACTTGAACGAGCCGTCCTCGTCGAACCCGGTCGTGTCCGCCGTGAGCTGCGAGCCCACCTTGGTGTCGCCGGAGACGGTGACGGCGGGGTCGGCGGCCAGTGGCGTGACCGGTGCGTCCGTCGACGCGGCCGACGGCGTCTGGTTCCGTGCGGGAGCGGACGGTGCGGTGGTGCTCGTCGGCGTGCTCGTCGGCGTGCTCGTCGGCGCGTCCGTCGCGGTGTCGGTCGGCGCGTCCGTCGGTGCCGGGTCGGTCGGCGCGTCCGTCGGCGTGGTGTCCGTCGGCGCGTCGGTCGGCGTCGGGTCGGCCGGCGCGGTCTGCGTCGGGACCGACGTGTCGGCGCCCTCGGCGTGTGCTGCCGTCGCGGTCGCGATGCCGAGACCGGTCGTCAGCGCGATGAGCGCGGCGGTGGTCCCGAGCGCGCAGGCGCGTCGGACGGTGGAAGTGCTGCGGCGCACGTGTTCCCCCAGGTGTTCAGGTCCGGTCGGGTGCCGGATCGTAAGAATCTGCCGAGAATCCTCGGCCTGATCGGATCGTAGGGGTACGCGCGCGTGATCGGGAGCACCGAGCACGAAATGTGACCTGGGTTGGGGGTGCGTGCGGGAAACCGCGGGTGGCGTGCTGCTCAGCGCGCCACCCGCGGCTCCCCGTCGTCGACTCAGTGCGCGGCGTGTGCCACCGAGACCGTGAACGACGTGTGCGCGTGCTCCTGGGTCACGGTGAGGCGGTGCGACCACGCACCGCTGATCGTGATCGTGTCCTGGGCGCCGGTCCGGGTGACGTGGTCCGACGTGACGTTGCTCGTGACCGTGGACACGTCGCCGCCCTCGTCGGGAGCCTTGATGACGTTGCCCTCGGCGTCGACCGCGACCCCGGTGACGATGAGCTGCTCGAGCCGGACCGCCGGGACGGTCTTGACGACCGTCGCCTTGCTCGTGGGGGTCAGCCGCTGCCGGATGACACCGTTCGGCGCGATGTACCAGATCGGCGCGGTCGTGTTCGGCTGCGAGACGTACGTCCGCACGCCGACTGCCGCCCCCGGGCGCACGGTGAGCTGCACGTACGCGTGGGCCTCGACGCCGTTGCGGAGGGCGACGACCTGGAAGTCCCAGATACCGCTCTCGACCCCCGTGCCGGACAGGACGCCGGTGTTCGTGTTCACCGAGAAGTGGTCGGACGCGCGCGGCGAGTCCGGCGTCAGCCCGGCCGGCTCGTCCATCGCGTAGGCGACCGACCCCGCCTTCGCGTTGGTGGTGAAGGTGTACGCGAACGCCTTCCCCGCGGTCGCGGTCAGCGCGATCGGGTGGGCGGCGGACGAGCTCTGCGTGAAGGCGAGCGGCGCGGGCGTCGTCGCGGCGTGCTGGCTCGTGACCGCAGTGCTGGCGGATGCGGCGTCGACGCCGAGGACGGCGGTCGAACCGGCTGCGGCGACGGCGACCGCGACGGCGGTGACGAGGGCCGCGCGACGGCGCGACGAAGTGGTGGTGTTCATGAGATCCCCTGGTCGTTCTGTGCAGGGCGGCGATCCGCTCCTGTCAGCGACGACGGTACGACCGCAGGCGTCCCCGGGGCATTCCGGTTCACTCAGGCGGGCCGACGATGACGGGAGGCGCGGTGCCATCTGGCACCGCGCCTCCCGTCCATCAGGTGGTCGCGGCTCAGGCGCGACGGCGACGCAGCCGGTGCACCAGCAGACCGCCGCCGGCGGCGAGCAGTCCGAGCGCCCAGGCGAGGGGACCCGAGGTCTCCGCGCCGGTGTAGGCGAGACGGCCGGAGCCGGTGTTCGTGGTGGCTCCCGCCGTCGCCGCGGTCGGGGTGACGTCGAACCGGATGTCCTGCGTGCGGTTCTGGTACGCGACGGTCACGATGTGCGGCGAGGCGTGCTCGAACGTGACCCAGGTCGCGGCGGTGCTCGGGTCGTAGGTGATCCGGTCACTCGCGACGTCGCTCGTGATGGTCAGGTCGTCGTGGTCGGCGACCGCGTTCCCGTAGGCGTCCACCGGCACCGCGAGCACGAGCATGCGCTGCCCCTGTCGTGCGGGGACCGCGTCGACGACCTCGGAACCGCCGTTCGGGGTGATGTGCGTGATCGTGTCGCCGTCGACCGACCAGGTCTCCGACTCCGGGTCCCGGTCGGACGGCAGGACCGCGACGACGAGCTTCGCGAAGGCCGCGGGCGAGACGGTGACCTCGACGTTCGCGACGGCCTCCTGCCCGCCGCTCGTCGCGACGACCTGGAAGCGGAACGACGTCGCCGCCGTGCCGGTCCCGGTCAGCACGCCCGTGGTCGGGTCGATGGCGAGGTCGAGCCCGTTCCGGGCGTACGTGTCGTCGAAGGGCTCGCCCTGGACCCCGCGGAGCTCGTAGCGGAGGTCCGACGGGTCGGTCGCTCCCGACACGTCGAACGTCCGCGTGAACTGCTCGCCCGCGGTCGGGGCGATGGCGATCGGGGCGTCGGCGGACGACGGGTCGACGAACGCGAACGGCTCGTCGGTGACCACGACCGTGAAGGACGTGGACACGCCGCCCTCGGAGACCGTCACCGTGCGGGTACCCGCCTCGGTGAAGGTCACGAGGTTCGCACCCGCCGGGTCCCACACCGCACGGTCGGACGCCACGGTGCTCGTGACGGTCGACCGGGGGTAGTCGTCGTCCTGGTCGCTCCCGGTCACGCGGTTGCCGTAGGCGTCGACCGCGAGACCAGCCAGGGAGAGGGTCGTCCCGGTCGCGGCGGGGACGTCGGAGACGACGCGGACTCGTCCCTTGCCGACCGCTTCCTCCCAGATCGTGCCGTCCGGCTCGACCTGCCACAGGCCGGAGGACTGCTGCGCGGAGACCGAGAAGGTGACGCCGACCGGGGCGCCGGGCTTCACCGTGAGCTCGACGTACTCGACGGCGGTCTCGGAGCCGCTCGTGGCGATGACCTGGAACGTGTAGGTCCGCAGGGCGTACCGAGGCGACCCGGACAGCGTGCCGGTGGTCCCGTCGAACGAGAAGTCGCTGTTGAAGTCGCCCTGGCCGATCACCGGGCTGCCGTTCGCGCCGCGCACCTTGTACGTCACGGTGCCCGACCCGCCCGTCGCGGTGAACGTCCGGGACACGGTGTCGCCCACCGTCGCGGTGAGGACCAGCGGGGCGTCGGCGCTCGTGCCCTCGGGGAAGGCGAGGGCCGCGGCGGCGGACTGGTCCGGAGCCTCCTCGGCCGGCGCGCTCGCCGCGGGTGCGATGGCGGGAGCGGACGGCTCCGGTGCTGCTGTCGGGTCCGTGGTCGGGTCGGACGTCGGGGCCGGCTCGGGCGACTCGGCGGGGTCGTCGGTGACCACGGGGGGAGTCGTCCCCGTCTCGTCGGCGGTGGCCGACGTCGGGTCGCTCGCCGCGCCTCCCGAGCCGTCGGACGTGCCGGTCGTGACGGTGGTGGCGGGCGTGAGCGGTGTCGGAGCCTCGTCGGCCATCGCGCTCGTCGCGCCGATGCCGAACGCCGAGGAGGCGGTGACGATGGCGACGGCTGCGCCGATGGCGGCGCCGCGTCGGACACTGGCGGTGCAGGACTGCTTCATGGGATCCCCCTGGATGCTGTGCGGGGCACCGGGAGGTGCCCTCATCCTGGAGGTGTCGCGGCGCCGACGATCCTGACGACCCGGTACGTCTCGGTCCGGTAACGACGACGGAGCGACCGGTCGGCCGCCCTCGGGTCGGTCGCGCTCGGGTCGGTCGCCGACCGTCAGTCGCCGACGGTCGGTCGCCGACGGTCAGTCGCCGACGGTCGCGGCAGCGCGCTCAAGGGCCGAGCGGAGGGCGCGGACCGCCGGCGACGAGGACCCGGCCGCTCGGACCACCGTGAAGATCGTCCGCCGCGGGTGCTCCGGCAGCTCCACCAACCGGCACGTCGTCGTCCGCCCCGTCCACATGAGGTCCGGCATGAGGCTCGCGGCGTTGCCGGACTCGACGAGCCGGATCTGCGTCTGCAGGTCGGCGGTCTCGTACCGCACGTCGGGCTCGAAGCCCCAGCGACGGCAGACCTGCTCGGCGAAGTGCCGCGACGCGGTCCCTCGAGGCTCCATCACCCACGGCAGCGCCGCGGCGTCCTCGATCGACGACACCGGCGCGAGGGCCGTCTCGACCGGGGGCAGCGCGAGCCGGACGGCGTCGGTCGTGAGGTCCTCGCGCTGCAGTCCGGGAAGCCGCGGTGCCGCGTGCGCCGGGTACTGCTCGGCGATGACCATGTCGAAGTCCCGGATCCACGTCTCGTGCAGTGCGGTCTCCGGCTCGCGCTGCACCATCTCGATGCGGACGTCCGGGTGCTCGGTCGCCATCGCGTGCAGGGCGTTCGGCATCAGGGCGAGCGCCGCGGACTGGAACACCGCCACCCGGATCCGACCCTGCACGGTCGGCATGGTCTCCTCGACCTCGGACTGCGCCCGCTCGAGGACGTCGAGCACGTGCCCCGCGGCCTGGACGAGCACCTCGGCCTGCGGGGTGAGCTGGAGCCGCCGTCCGGCCTTGCGGAGCAGGGGGACGCCGGCCTCGCGTTCCAGGGCGGAGAGCTGCTGCGAGACGGCCGACGGCGTGAAGTTCACGGCCTCGGCCACGGCGGCGATCGTGCCACGGATCGAGAGCTCCCGGAGGAGGACCAGGCGGCGGACGTCGAGCATGCCGACACTTTAGTGTCGCTGATGGGTATCCGTCACGAAACGTTGCTTCCGCTTCAGCATGGCGGGCTCCACACTGATGCCATGACGACCCTGCACGAGCACCCCGCCACCGACCACGACGCCCTCGCGGACCAGTCCGTCGCGCTCGTGCGACAGTGGCTCGCCGAAGCCGAGACCTACCCGGTCGACGGCTCGGCGAAGCAGCTCGCCGGAGTGCTCGCCGACCCCGCCGGCCTCGACTTCGCCGTCGGCTTCGTCGACGGCGTCGTCCGCCCCGAGGACCTCGGCGTCGCCGCACGCAAGCTCCGCGCGATCGCGCCCGGAGCGCCCGGCTTCCTGCCCGCCGCACTCCGCGGGCTCGTCCGACTCGGCGGCGGGATGGCACCGGCACTGCCCGGCGTCGTCGTCCCGATCGCCCGCCGCGTGCTCCGCGACATGGTCGGCCACCTCATCGTCGACGCGACCGACGCCAAGCTCGGGCCGGCCATCGCGAAGATCAAGCGCGACGGCGTCCGGCTCAACGTCAACCTGCTCGGCGAGGCCGTCCTCGGCGAGGGCGAAGCAGCCCGCCGACTCGAGGGCACGCACAAGCTCCTCGCCCGTGACGACGTCGACTACGTGTCGATCAAGGTCTCCTCCACCGTGCACCCGCACTCCCCGTGGGCGTTCGACCACGCGGTCGAGGACATCATCGAGAAGCTCCGGCCGCTGTTCCGCCGTGCGGCGTCGGCGTCCCCGGCGAAGTTCATCAACCTCGACATGGAGGAGTACAAGGACCTCGACCTCACCATCGCTGTCTTCACGAAGCTCCTCGACGAGCCGGAGTTCCTCGGCCTCGAAGCCGGCATCGTGCTCCAGGCGTACCTGCCCGACGCGCTCGCCGCGATGGAGCACCTGCAGGAGTGGTCCGCCGCTCGCCGTGCCCGCGGCGGAGCCGGCATCAAGGTCCGCCTCGTCAAGGGCGCCAACCTGCCGATGGAGCAGGTCGAGGCCTCGGTGCACGGCTGGCCGCTCGCCACCTGGCACACCAAGCAGGACTCCGACACCAACTACAAGCGCGTGCTCGACTGGGCGCTGACGCCGTCGCGCATCGAGAACGTCCGCATCGGGGTCGCCGGCCACAACCTCTTCGACGTCGCGCACGCCTGGCTGCTCGCCGGGGAGCGCGGGGTCCGGGACGGCATCGAGTTCGAGATGCTGCTCGGCATGGCGCAGGGGCAGGCGTCTGCGGTCAAGAACACCGTCGGATCGCTCCTGCTCTACACGCCCGTCGTGCACCCGCAGGAGTTCGACGTCGCGATCGCCTACCTGATCCGCCGCCTCGAGGAAGGCGCGTCGCAGGAGAACTTCATGTCCGCGGTGTTCTCCCTGGTGTCCTCGCCCGCGCTGTTCGCCCGCGAGGAGGAGCGCTTCCGCACGTCGCTCGCCCCCCTCGCACTGCCCGGTGGGCTCGATGCCCCCACACCCCACCGCGTCGCCGACCGCTACGCAGCCGTCGATCGCCCCGGCCCGGGACACTTCGAGAACACGCCGGACAGCGACCCGTCGGTCGCCGCGGTGCGGTCCTGGGGTGCGGCCATCACGGACCGGGTCGCGTCGTCGACGCTCGGCGTCCGTGCCGTCCAGGAGGCGCGGGTCGACTCCGCCACGGCGCTCGACACCGCGCTCGGTCGCGTCCGGGACGCCGGTGCCGTCTGGGGGACCTGGTCCGGTGCCGCGCGTGGCGCGGTGCTCCACGCCGTCGGCGACGCACTCGAGGCGAACCGCGCAGCCCTGGTCGAGGTGATGGCGTCGGAGACCGGCAAGACCATCGACCAGGCCGACCCCGAGGTGTCCGAGGCGATCGACTTCGCCCACTTCTACGGTTCGCTCGCGTCCGAGCTCGACGATGTCGACGGCGCGTCCTTCACCCCGGCCGCCCTCACGCTCGTCGCGCCGCCGTGGAACTTCCCGGTCGCGATCCCCGCCGGGTCCACCCTCGCCGCGCTCGCCGCCGGGTCCGCCGTCGTGCTGAAGCCCGCGCCGCCCGCCGAGCGCTCCGGTGCCGTGCTCGCGTCGATCATCGAGACCGCGCTCGACGCCATGGGCGCACCGGCCGACGTGCTCGCATTCCTGCAGGTGTCCGAGAAGGACCTCGGGCAGCAGCTCGTCGCGTCGCCGCTCGTCGACCGGGTGATCCTCACCGGGGCGTACGAGACCGCTTCGCTGTTCCGATCCTTCCGGCCGGACCTGCCGCTGCTCGCCGAGACCTCGGGCAAGAACGCGATCATCGTCACCCCGTCCGCCGACCTCGACCTGGCCGTGAAGGACGTCGTCGCCTCGGCCTTCGGGCACGCGGGGCAGAAGTGCTCGGCCGCGTCCCTCGTCGTGCTCGTCGGCTCGGTCGCCACCTCGCGACGCTTCCGCTCGCAGCTCATCGACGCGGTGTCGTCGCTGACCGTCGGCTACCCGACCGACCCCACCACGCAGATGGGGCCGGTCATCGAACCCGCCGCCGGCAAGCTCCTGGACGGCCTGACGACGCTCGGCGCGGGGGAGTCGTGGGCGGTGCAGCCCGCGAAGCTCGATGACTCCGGCACGCTCTGGAGCCCCGGCGTCCGTGACGGTGTCCGCCGCGGGTCGGCGTTCCACCGCACGGAGTACTTCGGGCCGATCCTCGGCATCATGACCGCGCGCACGCTCGACGAGGCGATCGACATCGTCAACGAGGTCGACTACGGCCTCACCTCGGGCCTGCACTCCCTCGACCGCGCCGAGATCGGCACCTGGCTCGGGCGCATCGAGGCGGGCAACCTCTACGTCAACCGTGGCATCACGGGCGCGATCGTCCGACGCCAGCCGTTCGGCGGGTGGAAGAAGTCCGCCGTCGGTGCCGGGACAAAGGCCGGTGGGCTGAACTACCTGCTCGGGCTCGGGTCGTGGGCGCCCGCTCCCGCCGTGTCCGGTTCGTCTCCGTCGTCTGGGGTCGCCGCGTTCGTCCGTGCTGCGGGGGTGGCGTCGCCGTCGCTCGACCGGGCCGTGGCGTCCGACGAGCAGGCGTGGGCGTCGCTGTTCGGCACGGCGACCGACGTGTCCGCGCTGACGGCGGAACGGAACATCGCGCGGTACCTGCCGTACCCGGCGGTGCGGGTGCGTCTGGCTGCCTCGGCCTCCGATGACGGGGTCGCCGATCTGGTCCGCGTCGTCGCGGCGTCCGTCCGCGCCGGCACCACGATCGACGTCTCGACAGCGTCGACCCTGCCGGCCGGTGTTGCATCGGCCGTCCGGGCGCTGCCGAACGTCCGGTCGCTGACGCAGTCGCACTCCGACGCGGCGTTCGCCTCGGCGGTGGCGAGTGGTCCGTCCGGGCGCGTGCGGCTCATCGGTGGCGACACGTCGGCGCTGTACACGGCGATCGGTGGGCGGCCGGACGTGGCCGTGTACGGCGAGCCGGTGACCGAGGCCGGGCGCCTCGAGGTCCTGCCGTTCGTGCGGGAGCAGGCGGTGTCGATCACGGCGCACCGCTTCGGCACCCCGAACCACCTGACCGACGACCTGATCTAGCGCGGCGGCCGCCGCGCTCGGTCGTCGTGCGGGCGATCTCGCTTCGAACCACGAATCCGACATCGAACCAGGGCACTGGCCTGGTTCGACGTCGGGTTCGTGGTTCGACGCGGCGCGCTGTCCGGTCGCCGTGCCGCGGTGCGTCGCGCGCCGCGCGCTGCGTCGGCCCGGCGGCGCGTCGACTGCGGCGCACAACCAAAGCGCTCCCGAACCACGCGAACCCGTGGTTCGGGAGCGCTTTGGTTGTTCGGGGACGATCCGCGCCGGGCGGCGTCAGGCGGTCACGGGCCCCGGTGCAGGAGCAGCTCGATCAGAGTCAGGCCGGGGCCGACGATGAAGAGGCAGCCGATCACCCGGATGAAGCCCGGCGTGATGATCGAGGCCGCCCACCGGTCGCCCTGCAGCTGTTCCAGCTTCCGGCCCCAGCGGGCGAACTGCTTCGGGAACACGAGCAGCACGACGCCGTACGCCATGAGGACGATCGAGATCCAGAACCACGAGCCCACGCGTCGAGCCTACGGCTGTCCGGTCGCCGCACGGTCGGGGCGTCCGGTCAGGTGGGGCGCGTTGCGTCGGGGTGGTGCCGGACCCTGCCGGCCCCCTTCCCTGAGGAGCACTCCCCGTGACCGAACCGTTCGCCCGACCCACCGCACTCGCCCACGTCCGCGTGACCGTGACCGACATCCACCGCAGCAAGGCCTTCTACCAGCAGCTGCTCGGCACCGACCCGGCGATCGACTTCAGCGACCAGGTCGACGAGCCGGGCGTCCGCGAGGACCGGGAGCGCTTCTACGGCGGCAGCGTCTTCCGTCTCGGCGACCAGGTGTTCGGGCTCCGTCCAGTGGCGCCGGCGGGGCAGCGGTTCGACTCGGAGACTGTCGGCCTCGACCACGTGAGTTTCGTCGTCGGGTCGGTGGAGGAACTCCACGAGGCGGCCGCGCGACTCGACGCGGCCGGGGTGGAGCACGGCGAGGTGACCGACCTCGGTGACGCGGGCATGGTCATCCTGTCGGTGCAGGACCCCGACGACATCAACCTCGAGCTGTCGGCGCTGAAGGGCTGACGCGAGCTATCCTCGACGCATGCGCATCGTGCGGGTCATCGGCCGGGGGATCGGCTTCGTGCTGTCGACGGTCGTGAAGGTGATCGGGACGCGCAACGGTCACGATCCGGCCGGAGACGACCTCGCGATCCGGCTGAACAACCCCCGCCGCGAGGACTACCGCCCCTGAGGCTCGTTCGCCGCCATGGTCATCGTGGCGGTGACGAGCTCACGGAGGGACTCCGGCAGGGGGATCGGCCGACGGGCGCCCTCGCGGTCGATGATGACGTGCGCGAACTCCCCGGTCGCGAGCAGCGCGCCGTCGGACTGCCGGAACAGGCCGAACTCCCACGACAGGCTCGTGTTCCCGAGGTGCTTCGACCGCATCCCGACCTCGATGACGTCGGGCCACACCGCCGACTCGACGAACCGGCAGCTCGACGACACGAGCACCGCGATCCACTCGGACGCGAACGGGTCGAGGCCGGCTTCCTCGCGGAACCAGTAGGTGGCCGCGTTGTCCATCGCGCTGTAGTAGATCGTGTTGTTCACGTGCCCGAACATGTCGTTGTCGTTCCACCGGGTGGGGTAGAGCCGGACGAAGGGGTAGTCGGCGATGGTCATCGGGCTCCTGTCATGGTCGGTCGGAGGACGTACTCGAACGTCGCTCGGGCGCGCTCGGGGTCCGGAGTCTCGCCGGAGATGAGGTCGGCGTACGTGAAGGACTCCGAGATCCGGACGAGCAGCCGTGCCAGCTCCTCGGCGGAGAGTGGCGTCGGGTCGAACGCACCGGCGACGCGTTGCTCCTCGACGAGGGCGGTGACCCGGCCGACGAAGCGGCTCTGCACGTCGCTCTCGGAGGTGGTCAGCAGCCGGAGCGCCCGTGCTGGTTCGCGGGTGAGGAACGACCGGAAGTAGGGCGCGTCGATCAGGTCCGCCGTGAACCGGTCGAGGACGTCGACGATGCGCGCCGCTCCGGCGGGAGCAGCCGCTGCGGCGGCGGCGTCGAACGTCGGCACGGCGAGGGACCAGAGGATCTCGGACAGCAAGCGGTCACGGTTGCCCACCCACCGGAACAGCGACGTGCGGTCCACGCCGAGCGAGGTGGCGAGGGCACCCATGTCGATGCGTGAGCCGGCGATGAAGGTGTGTCGCGCCTCCCGGAACGCGCGCAGCGCAGAATCCGATGTGTACACGCGCGCCTCCCTTGCAACGTTTCCCAGAATGATGCACGATCAGTGTATGTCACTGACGACGGCCATCCCCGCGCTCCTCGAGTCCGACTTCTACCGGTTCCAGGAGGGGTTGACCGACCAGGAGCGCGAGTCACTCGGACGGCTGCGCACGTACCTCGAGTCCGACGTGCGCCCGATCGCGGACGAGTACTGGGCGCGCGCCGAGTTCCCGATGCAGGTGATCAAGCCGCTGTCCGAGCTCGGCATGTACGGGCCGGGCATCCCGCTCGTCCGGCAGTTCGAGAACTCGGCTGTGTACCGCGGGTGGGCGGCGCTCGAGCTCGGGCGTGTGGATGCCAGCGTCGCGACGTTCATCGGGGTGCAGTCCGGCCTGGCGATGAACTCGATCGCGGTGGCCGGCAGCGACGAGCAGCAGCAGGAGTGGTTGCCGCGGATGGCCTCCGGCGAGCTCGTCGGGGCGTTCGGGCTGACCGAGCCGCTGTCCGGCAGCGACTCGGCTCGGGGGCTCCGTACGACGGCCCGGCGCGAGGGCGACGCGTGGGTGCTCGACGGCGAGAAGCGCTGGATCGGCAACGCGACCTTCGCGGACGTCGTCGTGATCTGGGCGAAGGACGTCGCCGACGGTCAGGTGAAGGGCTTCCTCGTCACGACGGACACGCCGGGGTTCACGGCGACGAAGATCGAGGACAAGATCGCACTCCGCGGGGTGCAGAACGCCGACATCGTCATGACCGGCGTCCGGGTGCCGGAGTCGCGACGGCTGCAGCACGCCGACTCGTTCCGCGCGACCGCCGAAGTGCTCCGCCTGACCCGCACCGAGGTGGCGTGGCAGGCGATCGGCATCGCGGTCGGCGCCTACGAGGCCGCGCTCGACTACGCCCGTTCCCGCGTGCAGTTCGGCAAGCCGATCGCAGCGCACCAGATGGTGCAGGACCTGCTCGTGAAGTCCCTCGCGAACATCACCGCGTCGATCGCACTGTGCACGCAGGCGTCGGCGATGCAGGACGCCGGCACCGGGGCAGACGAGCACTCGGCGATGGCGAAGGCGTTCGCGACGGCGAAGATGCGCGAGACCGTGGGGTGGTGCCGCGAGGTGCAGGGCGGCAACGGGATCGTGCTCGAGAAGGGTGTCGCCCGGTTCTTCGCGGACGCCGAGGCGATCTACTCGTACGAGGGGACGCGCGAGGTGAACACGCTCATCGTGGGGCGGGCGATCACGGGGCAGGCTGCGTTCGTCTGAGGGGCGGGCCGGGCTGGGCCGCTGCGGAAGCGTTCGGGTGCCGCTGCGGAACGACACGATCGTTGTCGTGCGACAGCGGACGTGTCGCTGGTTGCGTGTGCAACGGTTGCGGGCGCGCGGGTGCGACATCGCCGAGGTCGTACGACAGCGGACGTGTCGCTGGTTGCGTGTGCAACGGTTGCGGGCGCGCGGGGGCGACATCGCCGACGTCGTACGACAGCGACGATGTCGTTCCGGCTCGGCGCCCTCCCACTGACGCCGCGCGCCAGTGCCCCGCTACCCGAGCAACTCCGGCCGACGCCATTCTCCCCCGAGCACGTGCTGCTCGAGGAACGCGAACACCGTCTCGTACCAGACCACCGAGTGCTGCGGCTTGAGCACCCAGTGGTTCTCGTCCGGGAAGTACAGGAACCGGTGCGGCATCGTCCCGTCGGCCGCCGCGTGGTGCTCGGCCAACTCGGACCAGAGACGCAGCCCCTCGCCGATCGGCACCCGGTAGTCCTTGTCGCCGTGGATCACGAGCATCGGTGACGTGATGTCCGCGACGAACCGGTGCGGGTCGTTCTCGTGCAGCCCGGTCTCGTCGAAGATCGACTGCCAGTACTGGGACATGTCCGTCGTGCCGTTGAACTGGTCGAGCGCCCACAGGCTCGCGTGCGTGACGATCGCCCGGAACCGGTCGGTGTGCCCGGCGACCCAGTTCGCCATGTAGCCGCCGAAGGACCCGCCCATCGCAGCCGTCCGGGTCTCGTCGACGTCGTCACGGGCGACGACCGCGTCGGTGATCGCCATGAGGTCGGTGAACGGCGCCTGCCCCCACGCGTTCCAGCCGCGGTTGATGAAGTCGAGTCCGTACCCGGTCGACAGTGCCGGGTCCGGCAGCAGCACGGCGTACCCGCGGGCCGCCGCGAGCTGCGGGTTCCACCGCCAGGACCACTGGTTCCACGAGTTGAGCGGACCGCCGTGGATCCAGAGCAGCAGCGGATGCGGGGCGGTGCCGGCATCGTCGTTCGGCAGGATGAGCCAGCCGCGGACGCGGGAGCCGTCGGCCGCGGTCGTCTCGACCTCTTCGAGGTGGCCGGGCACCTCGGGCAGCGGCGCCGGGGTCGCCAGGGTCGTCACGGTGCCGTCGGCCTCGATCCGGACGGGGTGCAGCGGCGCGGCCCAGGAGGCACGGAGCGCCACCACGGTCCCGCTCGCCGCCGCCACGCGCAGGCTCGAGTACGCCCAGTCGTCGTGGGTGAGCTGCTCGACGGCGCCGCCGTCGAGCGGGAGCCGGAACACGGGCGCGCGACCGTCGTGGTCCGCCGTCGCCAGGAGCGCACCGTCGTCGCGCGCGAACACGAGCTCGTTCGGCCAACGATCCCACTCGACCGCGATCCGCCGTGCGTCGGACAGTGCGGACCCGTCGAGCCGGGCGACCCAGATCTCCTGCTCGGTCGCACCGCGGGGTGTGAACCGCTCGGTCCGGACCCATGCCAGCGTCCGGCCCTCGTGGCTGATCGTCGGCATCTCGTGGTCGACATCGGGGTCGTCGAGCAGCACGGTGCGCGTGCCCGTCGCGACGTCGAACGCGACGATCGTCGAACGGGACCCGCGGGCTTCCTGCACGCCGACCGTGGCGACGACGACCGAGCCGTCCGGCGTGACGACCCCGTCGACGTGTTCGAGTGAGCGCCCCGGAGCGGGGGTGAGGTCGGTGAGCACGGGGAGGTGCGTCGGGTAGGACGGCCCGGCCTCGTCATCGGAAGGATCGGCGGCGGTCGCTGACGGTGTGGTCGCCTGCTCCTGCAGCGTCCGGAGGTCGAGCGTCAGCACGTGCGTCTCGTCGGGGCCGAGGTCGTGGTCCCAGAACCGGACCGGATACGTCTCGTGCAGGATCGCCTGCACCTTCCGGTCCTTCCGGCGTCCGCGCAGCTCGGCGTCGGCGGCGACCACACCGGTCCGGTCTGTGCCGGCACCCGGCAGCAGCCCGGCCGTGACCGCGACCGTGTCCGCGTGCGACGCGGTGCCGAGGACACCACCGACCCCGCCCGCGAGCTTCGTGACCGGTCGTGCCTCACCACCGGCGGCGGGCAGGACCCAGAGCTGTGCGGCGTCGCTGTCCTTGTCGCCGTCGCCGTCGGGGCGGCCGGAGACGAACAGCAGGTCACCGGTGCGCGTGAACGAGACGCCGCCTTCGCCCTTGGCCGAGCGCGTCAGGCGCACCGGAGCGGCCGCAGCGTCCGCCGTTCCGGGGACCGCCCAGACCGACCGTCGGTAGCCCGTGCCGTCGGCGTCGAGCACGCTGACGGTCAGCGCGACCCGGGAGCCGTCCGGACTCACCGCGATCCCGTCCACGCGGGGGAGGGCTGTGTACTGGTCGAGGTCCGAGAACGGCGTCGTCATGCACCCACGCTAGCGGCGCTCCCGGAACCCGACACGGTCACCCGGCGGTCTGTGGAGAACTCACGCCCAGAACGCGGCGATGCCCTCGGCCACGGCAGCGCCCTGCGTCCGTCCGGCATCGGCGGCGGGTGCCTGAGTCGACAGCGAGAGCGAGTTCGTGCCGAACGCCTGCTGCGAGGTGCTGTCCGCGACGACGACCTCGACCGAGCTGCCGGCAGCCCGGAGCCCCTCGACCGCGACGTCGAGCCACGGCCCGAGCGGCGACGGACCCTCGGGACCGCACGCGATCACGAGGACGCGTTCGTACCCGGCGGCGACGTCGGCGTTCGTGGCGGAGCGCATGCCCCCGTCGACGTAGGGACGGCCCTCGATCCCGACCGGTGACCAGACGAGCGGCACCGAGCAGCTCGCGGCGACGGCGCGGGGGAGCGGCACGGCGTCGGCCGCGGTGAGCACGCGGAAGGTGCCGTCGGTCGCGTCGATCGCGGTGAGGGCGAGCGGCTTCGCCGGCCACTCCGTCGACGGGAGGGTCTCGGCGAAGGTGGCCGTGCGCTCGTCGTCGGTCTGCCCGTCGGTGGTGCGCTGGGCGAGGAGGCCCAGTCGGGCGCGGGCGTCCTGGTCGGACGAGGCTCCCTCGAGCACGGCGCCGATGCGCTGCTGGAAGTCCTCGCCGTCGATGGGGACGGGTTCCTCGTAGGTCGTCGGGACGGCTGCGTGCTGCTGGTCGTACGCCTGCTGCACCGCGCCGTACCGGACGAAGGTGCCGACGACGCTGCCGGCGCTGGACCCGACGACGAGGTCCGCGGCGTCGAGGTCCACCCCGGCGTCCTGCAGGGCGGACAGCACCCCGAGTTCCCAGGCGATGCCGGCGACGCCACCACCGCCGAGGACGAGTGCTCTGGTTCCGGGCGCAGGCGTGGAGACGTCGGTCATGCGTCTTGCTTACCAGGTGCAGACGACGCGCAGGGGCGCGCAACGCGACCTGTGGAGAGCGACCGAGCGGGGCACTGGTCGGCACACAGGAGGACGGGAGGCGCGGTGCGGGCCCGCACCGCGCCTCCCGTCCCGTGGTGGGTGCGCTGGGTCAGACGCCCGCGGTCGAGCGGATCCAGCTGGCGGACTGGGTGAGGACGGCGTAGTTCGAGCCGGCGTGGGTGTTCGCGCCGGGGTCGGCCACGTCGCCGGTCGAGCAGACGCCGACGACCTTGCCGTTCACGACGAGCGCGCCGCCGGAGTCGCCGTGGTTGGAGGCGCCGGTCACGCCGGTGACGTGCTGCGCGCGTCCGCCGTACGCGTCCGTGGAGCTCCCCGTGAGGTTGACGGTCGCCTGGTAGAGCCCCGTCGTCGGCACGCTGTTCGCGCGGTTGCCGTAGCCGAGGATCGTGCCGGTGCCGGAGCTCTTCGTGGTGTACGCGAGGTCGAGCTGGGCGTACGAGGAGAGGGTCTTCGGCGTGCTGAGGTGCACGAGCGCGATGTCCCCGGACGGCGCGGAGTAGAGCCGGTCCGCCGCGGTCGCCGCGCCCCGGTTCGTCGTGCTGTTCGAGTGGTAGACGTTCATCGCCGTGGTGCCGTCGACGCAGTGCTCGGCGGTGAGCACCCACGAGGCGTTGAGCTGTTCGCCGGTGCACCCGTACGTGCCGGTGCCGCCCTGCTGGAAGACGAGCTGCACCTCCCACGGGGTGCTCGGTGCCTGCTCGCCGCCGATGACCTGCGGTGAGACGGTGGCGGCGCTCGCCGCGGTCGCGCCGAGGCCACCGCCGAGCAGGGTCATGGCCGCGGCTGCTGCGAGGGCGAGGCCTCTGAGGTTCGTTCGCTGCTTCATGGCCCGATCGTGCTCGCCCCCTGTTCGGGGGTCAAGTCCGCGTTGCAGGGGACAACAATGTCACCCTGTGGACAACTCCGTCAGCGTCGGTGGGGTGTCCTAGCGTCGTCGACATGACAGGGGACCAGGCCACGACGGGTCGTGGGCGACGCCGGGCCGGAGCGGTCGTGTGGCCGATCGTGGTCGCGACTGCGCCGACCGCTGCCTTCCAGCTGCCGAACCTCGTCGTGGCTAGGGGTGAAGGTCTCGCTCGTCGTGTTCGGGCTGGTCGTGCTCGCTGCCGCGGTGGTCGTGCAGGTCGTCCGCGCCCGACGGGCCGAGGCGTCGGTCACGGCTGCGGCGGCGGTGGCGCGGTCGACCGAGCTCGAGCAGGGGACGGCCGTCCGGTACGCGTTCGGGCAGCTCGCCACGCGGCTCGCCCGGTTCGCCGAGCTGCATCGGCGGGACCGCCGGCAGGAGTTGCCGGCGTTCGCGGACCGGGTCGCCGTGGCCCTCGCGTTCTACCTGCTCCCCGGCGTGCCCGACGTCCGTGCGAACGTCTACCAGCTGTCGGAGGACCTGCGGGGCCTCGAACCCATCGGGCACGGGGGTGCCGAGGACACCGCCGGCGTGTTCCGGGCGGGGACCCCGTACGGCGACCGCAACCTCGACTGGGTGTTGGTCGGCGGCGGCCCGCGAGTGGTCGGCGACCGTGCCACCGACGTCGACGCCGACGAGGACCTGCCGGGGTTCGAACCCCGCTACCGCTCGTACGTCTCGGTCGTGATCCGGTCGGAGGAGTACTCGTTCGGCATGCTCACCGTGGACTCGCCGGCGCCGGACGCGTTCACCGACCTCGACGCCAAGTACGTCGCGCTGATGGCCTCGTTCATGGCCATCGCGTTCTCGCTCGCGACCCCGTTCCCGGACCGCGACCGCAACCGCAGGAAAGGCCCGTGATGCGCACACGATTTGTCGGACGCTCGACGTACCATCCCCACATGACCATCGTGACCCCCGAACCGAAGCCCTTCGGTCGGTCCCGGGTGTACACCCCGAACTGGACCGACGACACGACCGACGCCGACTACGAAGACCTCGAGGTCATCGCCGCCAACATCGAGCGGGAGCGGGTCGCTGCCCGCCGCCGTTTCGAGGCACGCCTCGCCGCTGCGCTCGCCCGCTGAACCAGCCCCGCGGCGCCGACCACCGGAGCGCTGCGTCCACCCGGCCCGGGCGGACGCAGCGCTTCGTCACTCCGCGCTGACGTCGATCAGCACCTTGCCGACGGTGTCCTGCTCGACGGCGTCGTGCGCTGCCGCGGTGTCCTCCAGGTCGAACCGCACGAGTGGCAGGCCCGCGTCCTCGCCGACGGGGAGCACGCCGTCGCGCAGCGCCGCGGTGACGTCCTCGGCCGCTGCGGCGAGGGCCTCGTCGCCGATCGTGTACAGCAGCAGGAACTGGTAGCGGGCGTTGACGCTCATGTTCGGGCGGATCGGCAGGGTGGCCTCGTCGCCGCCGTTGTTCGCGTAGATCGACACGACGCCGTGGTTCGCCAGGACCTCGGCGACGAGCCCGGCGTTCTGCGGGATCGAGACCTCGACGACGATGTCCACACCGTCCGGGGCGATCTCGCGGATCCGCGCGGCGGCGTCCTCGTCGCGGTAGTTCACCGTGTGGTGCGCCCCGGCGGCGGTGGCGAGTGCGGCCTTCGCGTCCGAGCTGATGGTGGTGACCACGGTTGCGCCGGCCCAGCGTGCGAGCTGGATCGCCGCGTGTCCCACGGCTCCCGCACCGCCGGCGACGAGCACCGTCTTCCCGTCGAGGGCACCCGGAGCGAGCCGATCCGGACCGTGCTCGTGCGTCGTGAGGGCACGGTGCGCGGTCATCGCCGGCACCCCGAGCGACGCGCCGACGTCGAAGCTCGTGCCCTCCGGCAGCGGGACGGCACGGGCAGCGGGCACGACGGTGTACTCCTGGGCGGTGCCGGTCGGGCGACTCGCAGCCGCCATGTACAGCCAGACGTGGTCGCCGACGGACAGTCCGTCGACACCCTCGCCGACCGCGTCCACGACTCCGGCGCCGTCCTGGTTCGGCGTGATCTCGGGGAACGGCAAGCCGTCGCCGTACGTGCCGCCGGCGCGGGCCTTCCAGTCGGTCGGGTTGACACCAGAGACGACGACACGGACACGCACCTCGCCGGGACCGGGATCCGGGAGCGGACGCTCCTCGAGGGTCAGGACGGACGAGTCACCGGGCTTCGAGTAGACGACTGATCGCATGTCCCCAGGCAACCACGGCGGTCGCGTGGGGATTCCGGGTGCGCTCAGCGAGGCCGGGTGTCGTACTGCTCGCGGGAGACCGCGACGTCGTCCATGTGCGAGGTCGCCCAGTCCTCGAGCGGCTTCAGCACCTCGCGCAGCGACCGGCCGCGATCGGTCAGCTCGTACTCGACGTGCGGCGGGATCTCGGGGAAGACCGTGCGGGTGACGAGTCCGTCGCGCTCGAGCGCCCGGAGCGTCTGCGTGAGCATCTTCTGCGAGACGCCCTGCACGCGGGTGACGATCGCCGAGTAGCGTGCCGGACCGTCGGCGAGGGTGCCGATCGTCAGGACGCTCCACCGGTCGCCGATGCGGTCGAGCAGCTGTCGCGAGGGACACTCGGCGGCGTAGGGGCTGTACTCGAGAGCTGACACGACGACCTCCGTTACGCACCGTGAGGTGCCTACTTACTCAAAGAGAGTAACGCTTGTACGGTGAGTGTCAACGTTCCACGAAAGGACTGCTCCATGACCAGCATCGTCGTCTTCGGTGGCACCGGCTACGCCGGCTCCGCCATCACCCGCGAGGCCCTCTCCCGCGGCATCGCCGTCACCGCCGTCGCCCGCGACACCTCGAAGCTCGAGCCGGCCGAGGGGCTCACCCTCGCGCAGGGTGATGCCTTCGACACCGACTTCGTCGCCGAGGTCACGAAGGGCGCGGACGTCATCGTCGTCGCGCTCCACGCGGTGCAGGCCGACGGCAGCGAGCTCAAGGACAAGTTCCAGCCGTTCGTCGACGCCGCCGCTGCTGCCGGTGCGCGCCTCGGCATCGTCGGCGGAGCCGGTTCGCTGCTCGTCGCCGAGGGTGGCCCGGCGCTGTACGACACGGCCGAGTTCCCCGACGCGTTCAAGGGCGAGGCGAAGAGCCACGGTCAGGTCCTCGAGGCCCTCCGCGCGTCGGACACCGAGGTCGACTGGTTCTACGTGAGCCCGGCCGCTGCCTTCGGTGGCTACAACCCCGGCGAGCGTCGTGGCACCTACCGCACCACCGACGACGTCCTGCTCACCGATGCCGACGGCAACTCGGACATCTCCGGCGAGGACTTCGCGATCGCCTTCGTCGACGAGATCGCTTCGCCGGCACACCACCAGGCGCGCTTCGGGGTCGCGTACTAGGCGGTTCGGTTCGCCTCCGCACAACGGAAGTCACCCGGAACTACGCCTTCGCGCGGTTCCGGGTGACTTTGCTTGTGCGGCGCGCGCGGCGCCACGCGCGCGCCCAGCGCGACCACGCGGCGGACGGGAGGCGCGGCGCCCGCCCGCACCGCGCCTCTCGTCCGACGCGTCAGCGGTGCCCGACGATCGACGGCACCGGCATGTGGTGCCGCATCCGCACCGCCAGGTGAAGCCCGCCGCGGCGGGCGAGCACCAGCCCGACGACGGCCGCTGCCGCGGCCGGCACGCCTCCGGCGACGACCATCCCGACGTGGGCACCGAAGTGGTCGACCACCTGGCCCATGAGGGGGCCGCCGATCGCCTGCCCTCCGAGCAGCACGAGGACGTAGAGCGACATCACCCGGCCTCGGATCGCGACGTTCGAGGACAGCTGCACGAGCGAGTTCGACGCGGTCTGGAAGAGCAGCTGCGACATCCCGACGGCGACGAGCGCGACGGTGAACGGCGCGATGACCGGGATCGAGCCGGAGACCACGAGCAGGATCCCCGTCCAGAACACCCCGCCGACGATGGTGCGGAGCCGGACGGTGGCGCGTCGCGTCGAGAGCAGTGCGCCGGCCAGGGCGCCGATCGCGACCGCGGAGTTGAACACGCCGTAGCCACCAGCGCCGACGTCGTACACCTCGGACGCGAACGCCGACAGCAGCACCGGCATCGTCAGCGCGAACACCGAGAAGAACGCCACGAGGATGACCGGCACGATGATGGTCGGCTTCCGGACGGCGTAGCGGAGGCCCTCGACGAGCTGCCCCTTCCCGCGTGGTGCCGGGGGTGTGCGGTGGAGCTCCGAGACCTTCAGGAACCCGAGCGTCACCACCACGGCGACGCAGGCGATCGCGTTGACGCCGAACGACCAGCCGGCGCCGACCGCGACGAGCAGCGCTCCGGAGAGGGCCGGGCCGATCATGCCGCCGAGCTGGAAGACCGACGAGTTCACGCTGATGGCGTTGCGCAGGTGCTCGTGGCCGACGATCTCGGTGACGAACACCTGTCGCGCTGGGTTGTCGATGACGGTGACCATGCCGACGACGAACGCGATCGCCCAGATGTGCCACGCCTGCACCATCCCGGACAGCGTCAGGACGGCGAGCAGGGCCGACAGCACGGCGAACGAGCCCTGCGTGATCATCATCAGGGCGCGCTTGGAGAACCGGTCGACGAGCACTCCGCCGAGGAGCCCGAACAGCAGCATCGGCGCGAACTGGCACGCGACCGTGATGCCGACCTGCGCGACGGACCCGGTGAGCTGCAGGACGAGCCAGTCCTGCGCGATGCGCTGCATCCAGCCGGCGGTCATCGCGACGAGGTTCGTGGCGGTGAAGAGCCGGAAGTTCGGCACCGACAGGGCGATGAGGGTGTGGCGCCACGGCGGTCTGGTGGCCTGGATCGGCAGCGGTTCGGTGGGCGGGGGGAGGGTCGTCGATGACGCACTCACGAGTGGGGGTCTCCGGAGGTCGAGGTGGAGCAGGCGGGACTGTGCCCACTCGAAACTAACTGCGCGCGGCCCATTCGATACCCCTATGGTGGCTATCACTCCATTGCGAAGTCGAATGGGGTCGTCACGACGAAGGGTGTCCGGTGCTGGATCCGGTTCTGCTGCAGACGTTCCTCGCGGTCGCCGAGACCGGGAGCTTCACCCAGGCCGGCGCCCGGCTCGGCATCAGCCAGCCCACGGTGTCGCAGCACGTGCGGCGGCTCGAGACGGCCGTCTCCCGGACCCTCGTCGCCCGGGACACCCGGGGCGTGGCGCTCACCGACAACGGGGACGCGATGGCCGGGTTCGCGCGGACTATCCTCGCGGCGCACGCCACCGCCGACGCGTACTTCTCGGGAGCCGCGACCCGCGGGCGACTCCGGTTCGGGGCGGCGGACGACCTCGCGATCACGCAGTTGCCCCGGATCCTGCGGGACTTCCGACGGCTGCACCCGCAGGTGAACCTCGAGCTGACGGTGAACCAGTCGTCACCGCTGCTCCGCCGGGTGCACGCGGGGCAGCTCGACCTCGTGTTCATCAAGCAGACCGCGGGGGAGTCCGCCGAAGGCACCCGTGTCGCGACCGACCAGATGGTCTGGATGGCGCAGGACGGCATCGCGCTGGAGCCGGGGGAGCCCGTGCCGCTCATCGCGTACCAGGCGCCGAGCATCAGTCGACAGATGGCGATCGACGCGCTCGAGTCCGCCGGTCGCACGTGGCGGATCACCTGCAACACGCGCGACGTGAACGGGGTGCTCGCGGCCGTCCGGGCGGGGATCGGGGTCGCGGTGTTCCCGCACTCGCTCATCCCGGCGGACCTCGTGAAGGTGTCGCAGCGGTTGGCGTTGCCGGACCTCCCGGCGGTCGACTACGTGCTCATCGCGAACCCGACGGTGCAGCGGGAACCGATCGACGCCCTGACGAACGCGATCCTGTCCCGCGGGGTGGTCCGCGCGGTGTGACGGGCGCGGCGCGCTACGGCGCGAGCGTCGGGACCGTCCCCGTCCCGGTGAGGTCCGGCAGGGTGACGCCGACGAGCGGCAGCACCGCCGAGGCCACGGCCCACAGCAGCACGAGCGTCCCGACCCCGCCGAGCACGGCACCCAGGAGCGCGAGCGGCCGCTGCCACGTCGCCTCGGGCCGCCGCAGCGTCACGATCGAGAGCAGGAGCGCGAGCACGCCGAGCACCAGCCCGACACCGTGCACCGTCGCGGGGGCGGTGAACCACCATGCGCCGAGTCCGAGGGTGGCGAGTCCGGCGAGGGCGCCGAGGACGGCCCCGGGAGTCGTCCCCACCCGCTGCGTCGTCCCGGCTGCCTGGAGGCGCGGCCCGCCCCCGCCACGCACCGTCGCGGCAGCCAGGGTGGTCGCGTCCACCGCCGGGGGCGCGTCGGTCGCGACCCTCGCGGTCGGCTTCCTCGTGCGCGACGGCCGGGCGGGCCTCGCGGCCTTCGGGGCCTTCGCGGGCTTCGTGCCCTTCGGTGTCCGTGGGCTCGTCGACCGGCCGCGTCCCGTGTCCGAGCCGCGGGTCGGCAGGTCGATCAGGGGGAGCGCTTCGGTCGGCGGCAGTGCATCCGCCCGGGCAGCCGGTGTCGAGCCCGGGCCCCCGGGTGCCGGCGGAGCGATGACGGCGTCGAAGGCCGGCGACGCAGCCGGAGCGGCGGTCGCCGGAGCCGCGGCGGCCGGAGCGGCGGGGCGCTGGTGGGCGAACCGGGCCGGGGTGCGGTAGCCGATCGGTCCCGAGGGAGCCGGTTCCGACCCCTCGACGACGACGTGCTCGAGGCCCGGCACGGAGAACCGGGGCTGACCGACGACCGGGACGCTGGGGCCCGCCGGGACGGCCGGCGCGGCGGGAGCGGGTGCGGCCCCCGGCGTGACGGATGCGGCACCGACGGTACCGACGGCGTCGATCGGCGAGACCTGGGCGGGGCCGACCGAGGCCGTGTCGAACGGGACCGTGTGCACCGCGGGCGAGGTCGGGGCCGGGGGCAGGAGGTGCTCCTCCGGCGGGAAGTCGGGCACCACGATGTCGTCGTCGACGAGTGCCGGTGTGGCGGGCGGTGCGGGGAGCGTGCTGCCGGGGCCGGCCGTCTCCGGAGCGGGGGCGGGTGCGACGGGGGCGGGGCGCGCCTCCAGGCCGTCTGCCGCGCCCTCGGGGGGAGCCGTGACCCAGTCGGGGACGGCGCGACGCGGCCGGTCCTCGTCCGGCATGCGATGCGATGCCACTGCGGTGCTCCCTCCGTAGGCTGATCCATCGTCAGTTCTAACGGCAACCCGTGCGGCTGGCGCAGCCCCAGTTCCGGGGTCGCCGGTACGGTCGGGGCATGACCGGAATCGAACACCGTCCACTCGGGCCGTCGGGGCTCGTCGTCTCCACCGTCGGCATCGGCTGCAACAACTTCGGCCGACCCGGCACGCTGACCGAGACGCAGGAGGGCACGGACGCCGTCGTCCACGCGGCCCTCGACGCCGGCGTCACCCTGTTCGACACCGCGGACGTCTACGGCGGCCGGCGCGGGCTGTCCGAGGAGCTCCTCGGCAGGTCCATCGCGGGACGTCGCGACGAGATCGTCCTCGCCACGAAGTTCGGCATGGACATGCAGGGGGTGAACGGGCCGGACTGGGGGGTGCGGGGCTCCCGGCGGTACGTGCGGCTGGCGGTCGAGTCGTCGCTCAAGCGCCTCGGGACGGACTGGATCGACCTCTACCAGATGCACGGCCCGGACGACGTGACCTCGATCGAGGAGACGCTGTCCGTGCTCGACGACCTCGTCCGCGAGGGCAAGATCCGCTACATCGGCCACTCGAACTTCGCGGGGTGGCAGATCGCCGAGGCCGAACTCACCGCCTCCATCGCCGGCACCACGGCGTTCGTGTCCGCGCAGAACGAGTACAGCCCGCTCGCCCGGGGCGTCGAGGACGAGGTGCTGCCGGCCGTCCGTGCGTACGCGCTCGGGTTCCTGCCGTACTTCCCGCTGTACAACGGCCTGCTGACGGGCAAGTACACGAAGGCGGGTGGGCCCTCGGACGGGCGGCTCACCACGGCGAAGCCGCAGCTGCTGCAGGACGCGCCGTGGGGGATCCTCGAGGAGTTCCAGCGGTTCTGCGACGAGCGCGGCGTCACGATGCTGCAGGCGACCTTCGCGTGGTTGCTGGCGCAGCCCGGGCTGTCGAGCGTCATCGCGGGAGCGACGAAGCCGGAGCAGATCCGGCAGAACGCCGAGGCCGGGACGGCGTGGGAGCCGTCCGAGGACGACCTCGCCGAGATGACGCTGGTCTTCGACGGCGCCTGAGCCGGCGGCGCGCCGCGGACGCCGAGTCTCGGCTCGGCGGACAGTTTCGTGGCCGATCGGCCGCGGAACTGTCCATGGGGCCGAGTCTCGCCTCCCAGCTGCGGGCGGGTGGGCGGGCGGGCGGGTGCGGGACGGGACGGGAGGCGCGGTGCCGGACCGACCCGCGCCTCCCGTCCCGCAGGGGTCGCGACCTACATGTCGCGGTACCGCTCCGCGGACGCGAGCGCCTCGCGCAGCTCCGCCGCGGTCAGCCGCGGGCCGTACCCGGGGGTGTCGCGCTGGATGCGCCAGCCCTCGGCGAGGGGCCCGGCGTCCACGACGTCGAACCCGAACTGGTCGATGAGGTCCGACACGACCCGCTTGGCCCCGGCGTCGTCCCCGGCCACCACGAGCGCGCGACGGTCCGGGGTGCCCGCGGCGGAGGCGTGGCCGGTGAGGTCCGCGGCGCCGATGTGGTTGAACGCCTTCACGACCCGGGCGCCGAGCAGGTGGTCCTGCAGGAGCTCCGCGGTCGTGGTGGTCTCGGAGTCGAGCGCCTCGATGTGGCCGTCGCGCTGCGGGTAGTAGTTGTTCGTGTCGATCACGACCTTGCCCTCGAGGGGGCCGACCGGGATGGTCTCGATCGCGGCGAGCGGGGTCGTGACGACGACGATCTCGCCAGCGGCGGCAGCCTCGTCGCGGGTCGCGGCACGGGCGCCCTCGCCGAGCTCCGCGACCAGGTCCGCCAGGGTCTCGGGGCCGCGGGAGTTCGCGATCACCACCTCGTGTCCGTTCCGCACCGCCAGCCGTGCGAGCTGGGATCCGATGTTGCCTGCGCCGATGATGCCGATTGTCGTCATGGTGTCCGAGCAACGCCCGACCCCGACCCGCCCATTCCCGGACGCGTCCCGCGCCCGCGCCGAGGGTGCATGATGGCGGCATGGACCACGAGTTCCGCGACGAAGCCGACCAGGACCGCTACGCGATGTACGTCGGCGGCGAACTCGTGAGCGTCCTCGACTACCGCGAGAACGGCGACGCGATCGCGTTCCCGCACACGTACACGGTGCCGAAGCACCGCGGACACGGGTACGCCGCCGAGCTCGTCGACTTCGCGGTCGCCGACGTCGAGGCGAACTCCACGAGGCGCATCGTCCCGATGTGCTGGTTCGTCGGCAAGTGGTTCGACGAGCACCCCGAGAAGGCAGACCTGCTCAGCCGCGGCGCTGCGGACTGAGCCGAACCGGAAGGCCCCGCCCATGCCGACGATCACCCCGTTCCTCTGGTACGACGACCAGGCCGAGCAGGCGGCGGAGCACTACGTGTCGCTCTTCCCCGACAGCAGCATCGACAGCGTGAGCAAGACCCCGGACGGGCAGACCCTCGTCGTCGAGTTCACGCTCCTCGGCAAGCCCTACCGTGCGATGAACGGCGGTCCGGGGCACGAGCACACCGACGCGGTCTCGTTCCAGGTGGACGTCGACGACCAGGAGGAGCTCGACCGTATCTGGGACGCCCTGCTCGCCGACGGTGGCCGTCCGAGCCGGTGCGGGTGGCTCTTCGACCGCTGGGGTGTGGCGTGGCAGGTCACCCCGTCGATGATGGGCGACCTGATGACCGGCTCGGGCGACCCCGAGGCCAACGCCCGCGTCTTCGAGGCCATGATGCAGATGGTCAAGCTGGACATCCCCGCCCTGCGGGCCGCCGCGGCGGGTCACTGAGCCGGCGCGATCCGTACCCGCCGGTATGGTGGCGGGACCGAACACCGCCGGCAGGTCCCGGCGCAGACAGGCTGGAGTCCGTCCGATGAGCGAACCGAGGCCCGATGTCCGCAACAGCGACATCGGACGCGCGTACACGGAACTCGCCCGCATCACCCGCCGCGCGAGCATCCGGGCACGCGGCTCGGAGGCGATCCTCAGCGTCGTCGACCAGTCCCTCGTCGACTTCGTCGTCCAGCACGAGGGCTGCATGGCGATCGACATCGCCCGGTACCTGCGGCTGAACCGCTCCACGATCTCGCGGCAGCTGTCCGGGCTGCTGGCGGCCGGGCTCATCCGGACGGTCGACGGCGGGACCGGCAACGCCAAGCCCCTCGTGGCCACCGATGCCGGCCGTGCCGCACTCGAACGCTCCGTGCAGCTGCACCGCGACGCGCTCGACGAACGGCTCGCGAGCTGGTCGGACGACGACATCGCGCTCCTCGCCGGGCTCCTCGAACGGCTCGGCGCCGCGGACGAGGCGGGGCTGCCGATGCCCGGACGCACCACGCCGTGACGACCTCGTTCGTCCTGCTCTCGGACACCCACCTGCCGAAGCGGGCGAAGGACCTGCCCGCCGGGCTCTGGGCGGACATCGACGCCGCGGACCTCGTGGTGCACGCCGGTGACTGGGTGGACCTCGCGACGCTCGATGCCGTCCAGGCCCGGTCGGCGCGGTTCGAGGGGGTCCGCGGCAACAACGACGGCCCCGAGTTCGACGACCGCCTGCCGCTCGAGGCCCGCTTCGCCGTCGAGGACCTGCGGTTCGCCCTGGTGCACGAGACGGGTGCCGCGACGGGCCGTGAGCGTCGCATGACGGCCGCGTACCCGGACGTCGACGTGCTCGTCTTCGGCCACTCGCACATCCCGTGGGACACGGTCGCGCCGTCGGGGCTGCGGCTGCTCAACCCGGGTTCGCCGACGGACCGGCGCCGCCAGCCGGACCACACGTGGATGCGCGGTGCGGTCGACGGCCGCGACCTGTCGGTCGAGCTGGTGCGGCTGCCTCCCGCCACCCGCTGACGGCCTGGAGGCGCGGGTCGGCCCCGCACCGCGCCTCCCTTCCGCGACGCCCCGCGTCTCTGGCCGCGCTGCTGCCCGCCCCGCCCGACGCGCCCGCCCCGTCCGCGCGGCCTGCCCGCCCCCGCCCGCCCGCCCGCCCCGCCCGACCCGTCCGCGCGGCCCGCCCCGCCCCGCCCGACCCGTCCCTCCGCCCGCCCCCGCCCGCGAAAGCGACAGGGTGCCGTCGAATCGTGACGGCACCCTGTCGCTTCCGCGTCAGGGACCGCGGCGCTCAGCGGGAGCGTGTCGCTCCGGCGGCACACTCCGGACCCGCCCCCGGGCCCGTCACCGCGGTCGGCATCCGGAAGAACGCGAGCTCCCACGCGGTCGACGCGCGGAACGCGCGCGTCATCGCGCCGCGCTCGGCCGGCGTCGCCGCCGCGGCGAGCCGCTCGACCCGGGCGGTCGCGTCCGCGGAGGCCTCGGCGAACCCCGGGTCGCCGTACGCGCCGATCCAGTCCGCGAACGGGTGGTCCGACCCGACCGTGCCGATCTGCGTCCCGACCCACGCGTACACGCGGAAGCACGGCAGCACCGCCGCGGCGAGGACTCCGACGGACCCGGAGTCGGCAGCGGCCTGCAGGTGGGCGAGGTAGTCGGCGCAGACGGGGTGGACGGGGTCCTCGGCGTGCGTGCCGGCGAGGCGTCGGTGGTGCAGGTCGCGGGCCTCGTCGGCGCAGCCCTGGGCCGACGCCTGCCAGAACGCGGCCTCGGCCCCGGTCGTCCACGAGCCGAGCAGCGCCAGGTGCCGCTCGTACGCGCGGAGGTAGTGGACGTCCTGCGCCAGGTACGCGGCGAACACCTCGGGGTCGAGCGTCCCGGCGCGCATCCCGGTGAGGAAGTCGCACGCGATCGTCTCGTGCAGGACCTCGGCGACGTCGTCCCACCAGCGGTCGGTCCACCTCGGCTCCGGCCGCTCCGCACGCACGAGCGCGCCGTGGTCGACCGGACCGTTCCCGGTGCCGACGTGCAGGGCGTCGGCGCCGCGGAGGGCCGCGGTCAGCCAGCGCTTCGCCGTGCCGACGGCCAGTTCCCAGTCGCCATCGCGGGCCGCGAGCGTCGCGATCGCACTCGACAGCGAGCACCCGGTGCCGTGCGTGTTCGTCGTCCGGACGCGTGGCGCGCTGAACGTCCGGAGCACCCCGTCGGGCCCGACGAGCACGTCGTCCGAGGTGTCGCCGTCGTCGTGGCCGCCCTTCGCGAGCACAAGCACGTCCCAGGTGCGGGCGATGGCGAGCGCCTGGTCCTCCGCGCTGTCCGGGGCCCGTCCGTGCAGGGTGGCCAGCTCGGCGAGCACCGCGAGTTCCGCCCGGTTCGGCGTCACGAGGTCGGCGAGCCCGAGCAGCGTCGTCATCGCCCGCGAGGCGTCCTCGTCGAGCAGCCGGTCCCCGCTCGTCGCGACCATCACGGGGTCGACCACCACGACGGGTGGGCGGTGCTCGCGGAGCCACTCGGTCACGACCCGCACGACCTCGGCGGCGCCGAGCATCCCGACCTTCACGGCGTCGACCACGACGTCGTCCGAGACCGCGTCGAGCTGTTCGCGCAGGAACGCGACGTCCGGCACGTGCACCGAACCCACCCCGTGCGTGTTCTGCGCGACGAGCGCGGTCACGACGCCCATGCCGTAGCCGTCGTGCGCCGCGATGGCCTTGAGGTCCGCCTGCATCCCCGCCCCACCCGTCGGGTCGGTCCCGGCGATGCTCAGGACGCGCGGGACGCTCATGCGTCCGCCCCGTGGTGCGTCACGTCGGACGGGAGGAACGGATCGCCACCACCCGACGGCCGCCCCTCCGCCCCGTGGTCGGGTCCAGGGCCCCACGCGGACACGAACGCCGCCGCGGCGGACCCCGGGTCGGTTGCGGCACAGATGCCCGACACGACCGCCACGCCCGCGGCACCGGCTGCCCGGAGCGGCAGGACGTCGTCGAGCGTCACCCCGCCGATCGCCACGCACGGCACGTCCGTCGCGCGTGCGAGCCGGCCGAACCCGTCGTGGCCCAGGGCCGGCGGGTGGTCCGCCTTCGTCGCGGTCGGGTGCACCACGCCGACCCCGAGCAGGTCGACCGTGCCGCGGGGGAGTGCGGCGACGGTGGCGAGGTGCTCCGGGGTGTTCGCGGTCAGCCCGACGTGCGCGTCCGGTCCGAGCAGAGCGCGGGCAGCGGTGACGGGGACGTCGGATTGACCGAGGTGCACGCCCGCGACCCGGTGCCCGGCGTGCCGCGCGGCCAGGGCGACGTCCAACCGGTCGTCGACCACCACGGTCGCGCGGTCGCCCACGGCGTCGGACACCGCGGCGGTCAGCGCCAGCAGGTCACGGGCCGAGGCGTCCTTGTCGCGCACCTGCACGATCCGCACCCCGCCGTGCACCGCGGCACGGACGACCCCGAGCACGCCGATGCCGTGGCGGTCCGACTGCGCCGGGTCGGTCACGAGGTACACGCCGAACCCACCGGCGCTCACGCGGTCACCGCCGGGGACTCGACGGTGATGCGCGCCGTGCGCACGACGTCCTCGGGGGAGAGCGACGCCAGGCGGTCGAGGAACAGCGGCTGGAACGTGCCCGGTCCGCCGGCCTCGCGCGCCGCGAGCTCGGCCGCGATCGTGTGCACCGCGGTCGCGGCGACGGCGGCCGCGCCCGGGTCCTCGGGGGAGACAGCGGTGAACGCGGCGACGACGGCACCGAGCGCGCAGCCGCCGCCGGTGATCCGCGTGAGCAGCTCCGTGCCGTTCGCGACCCGCACCACGCCGATGCCGGGCGCGACCAGCAGGTCGACCGGACCCGACACGGCCACCGCGGCCACGCGCCTGGCGGCCACCGCGTCGACCGCAGCGGCTCGCGCGTCGTCGGTGCCGACCGTGCTGTCGACGCCACGACCACCGGCCGAGGCACCGAGCACCGCGAGCACCTCGGAGGCGTTGCCCCGCAGCACCGTCGGACCGAGCGCCAGCAGGTCCCGGGCGAGGGCCGTCCGCACCGGCAGGGAGCCGACGGCGACCGGGTCGAGCACCCAGGGCGTGCCGGCGTCGACCGCTGCCGAGGCGGCTTCGAGCGAGGCGGCCCGGGGTTCGGCGTGCGGCGTGCCGGTGTTCACCAGCAGGGCGTCGGCGACCCGGGCGAACGGCCCGGCCTCGGTGACGACGTCGACCATCGCGGCCGAGGCACCGAGCGCGAGCAGCACGTTCGCGGTGACGTTCTGCACCACGGTGTTCGTGATGCAGTGCACCAGGGGACTCCGGGCGCGGACGGCCTCGAGGAGTTCGGCGGTCCGACGGGCCCAGTCGGGGGCGGGCGCAGCAGTCTGCATGGACGATCCCTTCGCGAGTACGAGCTCGAGCAGGTTCGACGGGTGTGATCTCAGCCGCTGGTTGCGGCACCCCGTGTCTCGACCGACACCGTACACGAGCGGCTCCGACGTCTCCGGTCACATGACGGGTCCCGTGTGACAGGGTTGACGGGTGCCAGACACCACGCCTCCCGGGCCGCCTCCCGGCCCCCGCGATCCCGGCGACGCCTGGGCGGTCGGCCCCGACGGCACCAAGGCCTGGGGGCGGTTCGGCGCGGCCGGACTCCTCGTCGACGACGGCTCCGGGCGCGTGCTCCTGCAGCACCGCGTCGAGTGGAGCCACCACGGCGGCACCTGGGGGATCCCGGGCGGAGCACGCCACCTCGGCGAGGACGCCGTGACCGGGGCGCTCCGCGAGTCGGCGGAGGAAGCCGGCGTGCCCGAGGACGGCGTGGACCTCCGCCACACCGCCGTGCTGGACCTCGGGTTCTGGACGTACACGACGGTGGTGGGGCGCGCCTCCAGGGCCTTCGAACCGGTGATCGCGGACCGCGAGAGCCTCGAACTGGCCTGGGTACCCGTCGGCGACGTCGAGGACCTGCCCCTGCACCCCGGGTTCGGGGCGTCGTGGCCGGCGCTGCGGGCACGGATCGAGACGACACCGCACGTCGTGGTGGACGCGGCGAACGTCGTCGGCAGTGTGCCGGACGGGTGGTGGAAGGACCGGGCGGGGGCTGCGTCGCGGCTGCTCGGGTCGGTGGGGGCGCTCGCCGCGGCGGGTGTGCCGGCCGAGGTGCTCGCGCTGCCGTTCGACCGGTGGTGGCCGCGGTGGACCGTGGTGCTCGAGGGAGCGGCGCGGGACGCCGTGGGCGCGGACGACCCGGTGTCCGTCGTGCGTGCGCCGGCGTCGGGGGACGAGGCGATCGTCGAGGCTGCCCGGGCCGCGGTGGACGCCGGGCACACGCCGGTCGTCGTGGTGACCGCCGACCGCGAGCTCCGGGCCCGCGTCGAGGAGCTCGGCGCCGCGGTGCACGGGCCGGCCTGGCTGCGCGACCAGTTCTGACCGCGCGGTCCCAGCTACGCGGGGATGTGCTTCCGCGACGACACCAGGATCGCCACCCAGGACAGCACCCCGAGCCCGACGACCATCCACAGGATCGTCGGCACGGCCACGACGTTCGCCACCGCGGCGATGACCGCCGGCGCCAGGAACCCGGCGTACGCCGCCGCGTAGAACACCCCGGTGAGCCCGGCGAGGTCGCGTGTCCCCGCGATCCGCTGGACCTCGAGCAGGCTCGACACGAGCGCCAGCCCGATGCCGAGGCCGATCACGACGTTCGCCACGAGCCCGATCGCCACGGACTGCAGCTGGACCGACACGACGACCACGGCGATGCCCGCGGTCATGAGCGCCACGGCGGTCAGCAGCCCGCGTGCCGACAGGAGCGAGGTGACCCGCCCGGCGAGGGGCTGCACGGCACTCGACACCCCGAGGGCGACGACGGTGGCGGCGGTGGCGAACACGAGCCCCCACGTGCCGGTCGCCCCGGCGAGCTTCGTCGGCAGGTACCCGTACCCGATCGCGGCGGACCCGAAGATCCACGGCGCGGCGACGAGCACGACACGGGTGAACCGGCGGTGCCCGGCGCTCGGGACGGCGAGCTGCTTCCACCAGGGTCCGGGCAGCCCACCGGAGCGGCTCGTCTCCGGCGTGCGCCAGACGATCACGGCGAAGGGTGCGGCGACGCAGATGTGCACGAGGAAGGGCAGGACCTCGGGGATCGGCCCCCACTGGGCGATGAGCCCGGCGACGAGGGCACCCGACGCCGACCCGAGGGTGAAGGCCAGTGACGCCCGGCGTGCGCCGGACCCGGCGTCGGCCGACGGGTCGAAGCGTCCCTGCGAGAGCTCCTTCACCCAGCTGTTGCCGACCGCCATCGCGATCCCGACGGTGACCCCGGAGAACAGACGTCCGGCCATGAGGAACCCCGCGCCGAGCGGGCCGAACGCCAGCAGCCCGCTGCCGACGACGGCGGAGACGATCCCGGCGAGCATGAGCGGACGGCGGCCGTGCCGATCGGACAGGGACCCGGCGACGAGGAGCGCCGGCGCGAGCCCGAGCACGTACACGCCGAGGAAGACGTTCACGAGCAGCGACGAGTAGTGCGCGCGCCCCTCGTACATGAGCAGCAGGGGCGAGAACTGGTTGCCGCCCCACGAGCACACGAACACCGCGCCCCAGACGGCGACCCACGGCAGGACGCGGGCGTTCGGGACTGCGAGCGAGCCGGTGGTCGGGACGCTGCCGGTGGTGGCGCTCACAGGGCGCCCCGGTGCGACGCGACGTGGGCGCGGAGGACCTCGGCGTAGCGGAGGGCGTCGCCGGCCTCGAGCGCGGCGGCCAGTGCCCGGTGGTCCTCGAGGGACGCCTGCAACTGGGACGGCTGCAGCCGCATCAGGTGGTGCCGCAGTCGCTGCTGCCGGTCGCGGAGGGTCCGGGCGAACATGACGGCGATCGCGTTCCGCGACGCGCCGATGACGGCACCGTGGAACTCCGCGTCGACCTCGATGAACCGGTCGACGTCGCCGGTCGCGACCGCCTGCTCCTGTTCCGCGAGCATCGCCTGGAGGAACGGGGTGACGTCCGCCACGCGCCCGTCGGTGACGACGCGGGTCGCCGCGGTCGACTCTATCGCCTCCCGCATCTCGAGCACGTCGGCCGCCTCGCTCGGGGACATCGGCCGGACGACGGCGCCCTTCCGGGACTCGAGGGTGAGCAGGTCCTCGGCGGCGAGACGCAGGAACGCCTCGTGCACGGGCGTCCGCGACACGCCGATCTCCTGGCAGAGTGCGTTCTCGCTGATCGCCGTGCCGCCGGGCAGGTCGCCGCGGATGATCGCGCGCTTCACGTGGTCGTACGCCCGGTCGGACGCTGCCTGGGCGGTGGTGTTCGTGCTCGGGGTGCTCACGGTCGACGATCCTACCCCTTGCATGCAACGGTGCATGCGGTCGTGTCACGCGCTGTTCACACGTGGACCGCGACACCGTGGCGCACGGGCGGATACGCTGGGCCACCACGTCAACGGAGACGTACAACAGGAGGTTCCGATGGAGCGGATCACCAGGGCCGACGATCGCGTGCACCGCCCGGCAGGGCCGTGGACGCCGACCGTGCACCGGCTGCTCGCCCACCTGCACGAACAGGGGTTCGTCGCAGCACCGGAACCGATCGAGCTCGGGCACACGCTCGAGACCGTCTCGTTCGTCCCCGGCGAAGCGGGGGAGTACCCGTGGACGGCGGACGTCGCGAGCGAGGCCGCCCTCGTCACGACCGCCCGGCTGCTGCGGCACTACCACGACGCCGCCGCCACCTTCACGCGCGACGACGACCGCGACGTCTGGTCCCAGGCGGAGCGGTACCCCGCCGAGACGATCGTGCACGGCGACTTCGCACCGTACAACTGCGTCTACGACGGCATCGCCGCGGTCGGGCTCATCGACTTCGACACCGCGCACCCCGGGCCACGGGTCTGGGACGTGGCCAGTGCCGTGTACCGGTTCGCGCCGTTCACCACCGGCGTCGTCGAGGGGTCGACCGCGCCGTCGCTCGACGAACGGCTCGACCGCGCCGCCGAGTTCTGCCGCGCCTACGAGCTGGACGCCCGGTCGCGCGAGGTCCTCGCCGAGACGATCCTCGGCTCCCTCGTCGCGTTGGTCACGACCATGGAGACCGAGGCCGCGGCCGGGAACCCGAAGTTCGTCAGCGACCTGCAGCACGGGCACGCCGACCTCTACCGGGCCGACGTGGCGTACATCGAGCAGCACGCCGACGAGATCACCGCAGCCGTCGCCTGACCGCGACGGCGATGCTGGTGCCATGACGACCACACCGGCCCAGCTGCGCGCGATGCGCCTCGCGGCCCAGGGGATCGCCGTGCCCGGGCTCGGGCCGACCGCGGTGGTGGAACGCATGCTCGCCGTCCAGGGGCAGGACCTCGGGCAGGTCACCTGGGCCATCGGCGTCCGTGCTCCCGGGTCCACGCGCGACGACGTCCGCGCCGCGTTCGACCGCGGCGAGGTCGTCCGTTCGTGGCCGATGCGCGGCACCCTCCACGCGATGCGCCCCGACGACCTCCGACTGCTGCTCTCCCTCACCGCCGATCGGACGATCCGCTCCATCGCCCGGCGTGCGACCGAGCTCGGCATCGACGACGACGTCCTCCGCACCGCCCGGGACGCCACGGCCGACGCACTGTCCGGCGGTCGGTCGCTCGTGCGCGACGACCTCTTCGACGTCTACCGAGGCGCCGGCATCGACCCGACGCGAGGGCTGGGGTACCACGTGCTGCTCCGCCTCGCGCTCGAGGGGATGGTCGCCTGGGGGCCCACCGCCCGCGTCGGCCAGGGGCTCGTGCTCCTCGACGAGTGGGCACCTGCGGCGGCCGACCTGCCCGACCGCGACGAGGCCCTGCGGCGGGTGTTGATCGGTCACCTGCGCGGGAGGGGCCCGGTGACCGAGGCCGACACCGCCTCGTGGACGAAGTTGCCGCTCGGCGACGTCCGGCGTGCCCGATCAGTGGCCGGCGACGCCGTGGAGGACCTCGGCGACGGACTCCTCGCCCTCGCCGACCGACCCGACCCCGGGGGTGTGCCGACCGGGCACCTCCTGCCCGGGTTCGACGAGTACCTCCTCGGGTACGCCGACCGCTCCGTCCAGCTCGACCCCGTGCACGCCGACCGGGTCGTCCCCGGCGCCAACGGCATGTTCCTGCCGATGGCCGTCGTGCGGGGTCGGGTCGTCGGGACCTGGAGCCGCACCGAGCGCACCCGCGACGTCCGGGTCGCCGTCACGCCCTTCGAGCCGCTCGACGCCGGTGCGGTCCGCGCCCTCGAGGCCGCCGCCGACCGGTACGGATCGTTCCTCGCGGCCCCCGTCGCCTTCGCCCTCGCCTGACCATCCCGGTCCCGCACGCCGTCTCCGACACCGCACCGGTCGATCGACAGGTGCGGTGTCGGAGACCCGGTGCTCACGTACCGGACCCGACCCGCGCCTCTCCCCACCGGCACGGCCGGTCCGCCGCTGGCGCGTCGCCCCGGAACCGGCGGCGTGGGCCCAGGCAGCACCCAGCAGCCACGCGGCGGACTCCGACGCTCCCTCGGGTAATGTCGCAGGGCCATGACCGACAGCCCGGCCGACGCCACCCCGTACGAAGTCCTCGGCGTCCGAGCGACCGCCGACGACGACGAACTCCGCCGCGCCTACCGCCGCGCCGCCCGCGAGTCCCACCCCGACCTCGGCGGCGACGCCCGCCGCTTCCGCCAGGTGCAGATCGCCTGGGAACGCATCGGCACCCCCGCCGCGCGCCGCGCCTACGACGCGGGATCCCAACGCGGCAGCCAGCAGAGCGCGTCCGGCCCGTCCGGTTCCTCCGCCTGGAGGCACGACACCGGCCGCGACGCCTACGCACCCCCGGCAGCGCGTCGCGACGCACGTCCGCGGGCCCGGTCCCACGGACACCCCGGCGGGCGATCGCGCGAGGTGTTCCTGCAGGCCGAGCGCGAGTGGGTCGGCCTCGGGGACCCCATCGAGGACCCCTACGACCCCACGCTCATCCGCTCCGCTCCCCGGCACATCCGACGGCTGCTGGCCGAGGCGCTCGCCGAGGAGGCGACCGCGTCGATCGTCTCCGAGATGGGCATCGGCGTGACGGTCTGGCACGACCTCGACGCGGGGGCCGAGGGCAAGCTCGACCACGCGGTCCTCACCCCGAGCGGCCTGTGGGCCGTCGAGTCGATCGACTGGGGTGCCCCGGTCCGCGTCGAGCACGGCGAGATCACGGGGGAGACCCTGGCTCCAGGGGAGCGCCCCGTGAAGGAGCTCGTCCGGGCCGCCCGCGCCGTGCAGAAGCAGACCCGGGTGCGGTTCACCGGCCGGCTGCTCGTCGTGCCGGACTCCGCGGTGGACGAGGACGTGCAGGTCGTCGGCTCCCCCCGGAAGCCCACGGCGCTCGTCGTCCGGCGCAGTGCGCTCGGCCAGGTGCTGGGCGGCGTGTGGTCGCCCGAGGGGAGCGTCGACGTGTTCGAGGTCCGCGACCGCCTGCAGCAGACCGTCCGCTTCGTCTGATGCCGGGGCGGCGGGGTCAGTAGCCGCGGAGCTTCTCGAGGTCGCGACGCTCCCGCTTGCTCGGACGTCCGGCACCGCGGTCGCGCATCGGGACGAAGCCGGCCTCCTCCTTGGGGAGCCGCGGCGGGGTCTTGTCCTCGAAGTGCTTCGCGGCCTCGGGCGCGCTCGTCCGCTTGAGGATGATCCCCGTGACGACGACGATCCGGTCGAACCCGTTCTGCCGGACCCGGACCTCGTCCCCGGGGCCGATCGGCTGCGCGGGCTTCGCACGCTCCCCGTTGACCCGGACGTGGCCGGCCTTGCACGCGGCGGTCGCGGCGGAGCGGGTCTTCGTGATCCGCACCGCCCAGATCCAGCTGTCCACGCGCGCCTTGGCCATCCCCACACTCTAGGCGCGCCCTACGCTGGGGGTGTGGAGGGCACCGGGCAGGACGCGATCGCCCGGGCACTCGCGCTCGGGGTCCTCCGGGACGCCGCGGTCGGGGACCGCCTGGTCGTGCGGGCGCACCACGGCGGGGGAGCGCAGGACGCGCTCGGGGTCCTCGTCGCCCGGACCTCGTCGTCCGTGACGATCGACACCCGCCGGGGCCCGGTCGAGGTGGCGCTCGCCGACGTCGTCGCCGCGAAGCCGGTCCCGCCGCCGCCCCCACCACGCCCGCGCCGCCCCTGAGTCCGCCGGTCCGACCTCGCGCGCACCGGAAGCGCGCGCGCCCGGCGAGCCGCCACGGCCCCCGCACCGGCCCCGACGTAGCCTCGTGCCATGGCCGTCCCCGTCCCACTCGGCACCGAGGACCGCACCGCCCGCCTGACCCTCCGCCGCCCCGACGCGTGGCGCCGTGAGGACTCGGCCCAGGCGGACCTGCGCGTCACCGGCGACGACGTCGTGCTCACCGTCCGATCCCGTCCGAGCGACCGGACCGTAGCCGAGGAGCACACGAGTCTGCTCGAACGCCTCCCCGGTTCGGTCGAGGGGCTCCGACTCATCGGCTCGGACCCGTGGACGACCGCGGGAGCGCCGGCGCGCCTCGTCGAGTACGTCCGGCCCGACGAGGGCGGCGACGTCGCCGGAGCGCACCTGCTCTTCGTCACCGGGCGGCACCGCGTCGACCTCACCATCGAGCGGCCCCTCGCCCGGATGCTCGCCACCGACGACCTCGTGTTCGCCGTCCTCGACAGCGTCCGCGCCACCGAACCCGCGCCGTCGCGGGTGCAGCGCGACCTCGAGGCACTGCCCGAGCCCGCACCGGCCGCCGACCTCGAGGGCACCCACCTCGGCTCCGAGGCCCTCGCCACCCTGCGCTCGCTCGCCGGCCGTCGCTGGAACCCCACGCTCCTCCGCACGCCCGCCGGACGCGAGCTCATCGAGTCCGGCCTGGTCGGCCGGCTCGGCACCCTGCCCGAGTCGACGCAGGCGCTCCTCGCGCCGTGGGAGGGCGATGCCCAGCCCGTCACCCTGGAACAGCGGCTGCCCGACGGGCGCACCACGCGCCTCCAGGCCTGGTCGGAGACCGTCGTGGACGGGACGGACGAGACGGGCGCGGTGATCGCCCAGCTGCCGGTCGAGCGCGTGGTCGCGCTCGTGGCCGGGAGGCTCGGCATCGGTCCGGCATGGACCTTCCCGTTCCGCACGGGGTCGCTCCGGGCAGACCTGCTCGGGCGTCGGACCTCCGGGGCGGACGCCGCCCCCGACCTGCCGACGGCGATCGCCGAGGCGGACCCGCGGCTCGCGCGCTTCTGGGCGGCTCCGTGGACGGTGTCGTCGCTGCGGCGGCCCGGCAAGCCGAACCCGATCGTCGTCGTGCACGCGGCGGGGCAGGGCTTCGCGCGCGGCGGACGCACGGAAGCCGGGGAGACCGTCTTCACGACGGACTCCCCGGCGAACGTGTACCGGTCGGTGGTGCGGGCGCTGCTGGGCTGAGCCGCTTTCCGCGCTCCGTTCCCGTCCTCCCCGCTACGCGGCGGGGCCGGCGGTCAGGGTGACCGTGACGGTCTTCGCGGCACCGGTGCTGTCGGTGTACCCGACCGTCACCTTGTCCCCGACCGAGTGCGACTGGATCGCCGAGGTCAGCGCGTCCGAGGTCGCCACGGCCGTGCCGTCGATGCTCGTGATCGTGTCGCCGGCGGCGAGACCGGCCGACGCGGCGCCGGAGCCCTCGACCGTGCCGGCGACCGCGACGCCGCCCGTCGAGGCCGTCCCGCTGACCTCGACCCCGAGGAACGCCGGCAGTCCGATGGTGATCGTCGACGACGACTCGCCCGCGAGGATCTTGTCCGCGATCGACTTCGCCGTGGTGATCGGGATCGCGTACCCGGTGACGTCCGCCGTGCCCGAGGACGCCGCGGTGGCCATGCCGACGACCTCGCCCTCGCTGTCGAGCACCGGACCGCCCGAGTCGCCCGAGACGATGTCCGCCGCGACCTCGATGAGTCCCTGCAGCGATTCGGTGCCCGTGCCCGACTCGCTCTGCACCTGGATGTCCTGGTCGGTCGCGGTCACGGTGCCCTCGGCGGCGACGAGGTTGCCGGTGCCCTCGGCGTTGCCGACGTCGGTCACGGTGTCGCCGGTGCTCGGCTCGCCGTCGTCGTCGAGCGTCACCGTGGACAGGCCCGACGCGCCCTCGAGCTTGAGGACCGCGACGTCGTGGGTGGCGTCCGTCCCGACGACGTCCGCCTTGTACTCCTTGCCGGTCGTCTCGTCGGTGACCGTGATGCTCGTCGCGCCCTGGATGACGTGGTTGTTCGTGAGGATCGTGCCGTCCGAGGTGAGGATCATGCCCGTGCCGGCCGCCTGCGACGACTCGTCGTAGTTGAGGACGGTGTTGATCGTCACGACGCCCTTCTTCTGGGCGCTCGTCGCCGCCGTCGCCGCGGACTCGGTGCTCGTGCCGCTGCCGCCGTCGCTCGACCCGCTGCCGGCGCCGTCGCCCGGCACCGTGAAGCCGTTCGTGCCGCTGCCGTCGGAGCCGGTGCCGGAACCCGATCCGGTGTCCGGCAGCGTCGTGCCCTGCGACTGGCTCGAGGTCGTGGTCGTGTGCTGCGAGGACAGTCCGAGCGCGGTCCCGCCCGCCGCACCGACGATCGCCAGGGCCGCGATGCCGGAGCCGATCATCAAGCCCAGTCGCCGGGGCCGCTTCGTGCCGTGGTTGGCTGCGGCGGCGCCGTGCACCCAGCCGTGCTGGAACCCGGGGAGCGACGGGCTGCCGATCAGGAACGGGCCGCGGCCGTCCGGGGTGTAGCCGTAGGGGCCGGAGCCGTCGGGCCCGTAGAGGAACGGGCCGCTGCCGTCGAACGCGTAGGCCGAGCGGAGGGTCGACGGGTCGGCGTGCGGTGCCTCCCACGTCGCCCCGGCCTGCGGCTGCGCGGCGTCGGTGCGGGCGGTGCCGTTCTCGTCGGCGGCGGGGTTCGGGGTCTCGTTCATCAGTGCTCTCCGGTCGTCCCTCGGCTGCCCGGTCGGGCGTCGATGGGTACGAGTACAGGCCCGGTTCCCATGACGAACCTATGAACGGACCCTGCGGCTGCTCACGGCTTGCTCGGGGGTCGCCGTACGACGTCGTCCGTTAGGGTTGCCTTACTTCCCATGCGTTCGCCGTCGCCCACCCCTCCTGCGCCCAGCTCCGTGTCCCGCCTCGTCGGCGCCACCGTGCTGGCGGTGGTCGTCCTCGTCGTGGCGGTGGCGCTCTCGGTGGCCTTCGGCTCCCGTCCGATCCCGCTCGGCACCGTGCTCGACACCGTCCTGCACCCCGGACGGAACGACGAGATCGGCCTGATCGTGCTCGGCAACCGCGTGCCCCGCACCGTCGTCGGACTCCTCGCCGGGTCCGCGCTCGGGGTCGCCGGCGCCGTCATGCAGGGCGTCACCCGGAACCCGCTCGCCGATCCGAGCGTCCTCGGCATCAACTCGGGGGCCGCGCTCGCGGTCGTCGCCGGGATCGCGCTGTTCGGCGTCAGCGGCACCGCTGCCTACCTGCCGTTCGCCTTCCTCGGTGCCGCCCTCGCCGCGCTCCTCGTGTACGGCATCGCCGCCGTGGCCCGTCGGGGGTTGTCGCCCGTCGGACTCGCCTTGTCCGGGGCCGTCGTCGCCGCCGCACTGTCCTCGATCACCACGGCGGTGCTCGTGACGAGCCAGAGCCTCCTCGACCAGCTACGCTTCTGGCAGGTCGGAGCGCTGGCCGGCAAGGACCTCGGCACCGCCGGGGTGATCACGGTCCCGGTGCTCGTCGGACTCGTCATCGCCTTCGCCCTCGGCCGGTCGCTCAACACGCTCGCGCTCGGTGACGAGCTCGCCGCGTCGCTCGGGCAGCGTGTCGTGCTCGTGCGCGCCGTCGGGGGAGTCGTCACCGTGCTCCTCGCCGGGTCGGCCGTCGCGGCGGCCGGGCCGATCGCGTTCATCGGGCTCGCCGTGCCGCACGCCGTCCGTCGGTTGAGCGGGCCGGACCACCGGTGGACGATCCTGCTGTCGGCCATCGTCGCGCCGGCGCTGCTGCTCGTCGCCGACGTGGTCGGCCGCGTCGTGGCGTACCCGGGGGAGCTGCAGGTCGGCATCGTCACGGCACTCATCGGCGCGCCGGTGTTCATCTGGCTCGTGCGGTCGCGGGCGGTGAAGGGCCTGTGACGGCCGTGCGCCGCGAGTGGCTCGTGCTCGGCGCCGTCCTCGTCCTGCTCGTCGCCCTCGTGCTCGTCGGGCTCGGCGTCGGCGAGATCCCGCTCTCACCCGTGCAGGTCGCGAGCGCGCTCGTCGGGCACGGCGACACCGTCTCGGACTTCGTGATCGGGCAGCTCCGTGGCCCACGGGTCGCCGGGGCGATCCTCGTGGGGGCGTCGCTCGGCGTGGCCGGGGGCATCGTGCAGAGCGTCGTCCGGAACCCCATCGCGAGTCCGGACGTCATCGGCATCACCTCGGGTGCGAGCGCCTCGGGCCTGACCGCCATCGTCCTGTTCGGCGCGAGCGGCGGGACCCTGTTCTCGGTCGTGCTCGTCGGTGCCGTCCTCGTCTCCCTCGTCATCGCCGGACTCGCGTGGCGCCGGGGGATCACCGGCAACCGGGTCGTCCTCGTGGGCATCGGCGTCGCGGCGATCTGCCTGAGCATCACCGGGTGGATGCTCACGAGCGGCACGGTCACCCAGGCCGGCACCGCGCTGCTCTGGCTCTCCGGCAGCCTGAACGCCGTCGACCGGAACCTCGTCGGGGTCCTCGCCGTCGTCTTCGTGGTGTTCACGGCGCTCGCCCTCCTGCAGTCCTCGCGGCTCACCGTGCTGACCCTCGGCGACGAGGTGGCCTCGGCGCTCGGGCTCCGGCCGAACCGCGCGAAGGTGCTGCTCCTGCTGACCGCCGTGTGCCTGACCGCCGCCGCCGTGGCCACCGCGGGACCGGTGTCGTTCGTCGCGCTGATGGCGGCCCCCATCGCCCGGAGGCTCGTCGGGGGTGGACGGGTCGCCCTCGGGTCGACCGCCGCCGTCGGTGCCGCGATCACGCTGGCGAGCGACCTCATCGCGCAGTTCGCGATCCCGGGGAACGCGCTGCCGGTCGGTGTGGTGACGGGGGTCATCGGGGCGCCCTACCTGCTGTGGCTGCTCGCGCGCGGGCGGTGACGCATCCGTGTTCCCGGTACGTTCGCTGTACGCGTTCTGCCGAGTTGTCCCGAGCCCCGTTCGGGGCTCCCGTTCGGCCGCTCGTTTCCGATACGCTGGTGCGCCAAGAGGAGGAGGTCCACGATGCCAGAACCAGTGGTCCCGCAGCCGGACGGTCAAAAGACCCCTGAGCAGCGGCTGGTCGACACCACACTGACCTTCAGCATGGACATGGGGGCGGCGCTCACTGCCGAGTCCGGTGTGTCCGCCGAAGAACGTGAAGCGATCAACGCGCTGCCCTCCGGGTCGGCGCTGCTCGTGGTCCGTCGCGGGCCGAACGTCGGTGCTCGGTTCCTCCTCGACTCGGACGTCACCACGGCGGGGCGCCACCCCGACGCCGACATCTTCCTCGACGACGTCACCGTGTCGCGCAAGCACGCCCAGTTCCTCCGCCACGGCACGAGCTTCAGCGTGAAGGACAACGGGTCGCTCAACGGCACGTACTTCGACGGCGTCCGCATCGACGAAGCACTCCTCACCGACGGGTCCGAAGTGCAGGTCGGCAAGTTCCGCCTGACCTTCTACGCCTCCCGGGTCGACCTGGCGCGCCTGGCGACCGCGTAGTGGCCGCACGGTCCGCCGCGGCCCGGGCGGGGTCCGCGGTCCCGGACCTGCTCACGATCGGGCAGGTCCTCGCACGCCTCAAGCCGGAGTTCCCGGACCTGTCGAGCTCGAAGCTCCGGTTCCTCGAAGAGCGCGAGCTGGTCACCCCGATCCGTACCGCGAGCGGCTACCGGAAGTTCTCTGCGGCCGACGTCGAGCGGCTCCGGGTCGTCCTCGGGCTGCAGCGCGACCACTACCTCCCGCTCAAGGTCATCAAGGACTACCTGGCCGACCTCGACGCCGGGCGTGAACCGGTCCTCCCCGGGGGCGGCGACGCGCCGAAGCCGTCCATCCTCGGGCGTGAGCGGCGCTACACCCGCGACGAGACGGTCCGGGCTGCCGGTGCCTCGCCGATGCTCCTCGCCGACGCGGTCTCGGCGTCGCTGCTGCCCGCCGCCGACACGTACGGCGACGACGGGGTCTCGGTGCTCAAGGCCCTCGTCGAACTCCAGCGCACCGGGATCGAACCGCGGCACCTCCGCACGATGCGCAGCGTCGCCGAGCGCGAGGTCGGGCTCATCGAGTCCGCGCTCATGCCGGTGTCCCGCCGCGGTGACGCCACGTCCCGGGCGAAGGCGACCGAGCTCGCGCGCGAGATCGCCGGCCACCTCGAGGTGATCCGGTCGAACCTCATCCGCACGGCGATCGGGCGTCTCGACGCATGACGCGCGTCGTGGCTCGTCCCTCGTCGACCGCTGGTGCGCGTCGGTGGGTGGGGCGTATCCTCGACACGCCGGACGCGCCGAGTCGGATGTCCCGCGCCGGAGCGGTCCGAGTCGCTACCGTGGACCTCGGAACAACTCTCAACCCGTCATTGAACGTTCAGTTGGGAGCTCGATCGTCGTGGAAGGCAGCCTGATGAGTGGGAACGACACCCCCGGCACCGAGTCGGAGATGACCCGGTACGACCTCGGGCTGCTCTTCACCGACGGCCTGCCCGAGCACGACGAGCAGAACGGGTACCGCGGTACCGTCGCTGCCCGTGCTGCCGGCATCTCCTACCGCCAGCTCGACTACTGGGCCCGCACCGAGCTCGTCGAGCCGACGATCCGCGGGGCCGCGGGCTCCGGGTCGCAGCGGCTGTACGGCTTCCGCGACATCCTCGTGCTCAAGCTCGTGAAGCGCCTGCTCGACACGGGCATCTCCCTCCAGCAGATCCGCACCGCCGTGAACCAGCTGCGCGAGTCCGGCGTCTCGGACCTGGCGCAGACGACGCTCATGTCGGACGGTGCCTCGGTGTACCTGTGCACCTCCGACGACGAGGTCATCGACCTGGTCTCGCGGGGTCAGGGCGTGTTCGGCATCGCAGTGGGCAAGGTCCTGCGCGAGGTCGAGTCCTCGCTGGTCGAGCTCGACGCGACGCCGGCGGCCGACCCCGACGACGAGCTCGCCGCCCGCCGGGCTTCCCGCGCGTCCTAGTCCCGCGCGGCCGGGGCCTGCCCGGGTCCGGGCCCGTGTCCGTGTGCGCTTGAGTCGCGAGGTCGCACGTTCTGCCGCTCGCGCCCATTCCGTGCGACACGTTGTGCGACCTCGGCACGGACGCCGTGGCGTGTCGTGCGACCTCGGCGCGCGGCGCGCGTCGGGCGTCGTGCGACCGCGAGCGAGCCTCCCCGGGTGCCACACCGCCCCGACCACGAGGTCGCACGATCTGCCGTGCGAGCCCGTTCCAGGCGGCCGTTCGTGCGACCTCGGCGAACGCGAGCCGCATGTCGAGCGACCTCGCGGGGTGAACCCGAGCGTGTTGCCCGGCGGCGGTGCGACGGAGGCGAGGCGCGCCTCCCGGTCGATGTCGTGCGCGCCATGCCGGAGGCGAGGTCGCACGTTCTGCCGTTCGGGCCAGCTCCCGGCGGCGTTTCGCGCGACCTCGGCGAACGCGAGCGGCGTGTTGCGCGACCTCGGCGAAGCCTAGCGGGCCCACGCCCCACGCCAGCGGGCGCGACGCGCCCTAGGCCGCGCCGCCCTCGGCGTATGGGCCGATCTTGCCCGTGCGCATGATGCGCTCGAGCAGCTGGTCGAAGTTCTTCGCCATCTCCTGCGCCGACTCACCCGGCCACACGTGCAGGGGCTTCGCCGCACCCTGCGCCTGCTGCAGCGAGGTCCGCTCGGGCAGCTGCGGCGAGAGCACGAGCGGGCCGAACATGTCGCGGAGCTCCTTGATGCGGAACTGGTGCTCGAGCGACTGCACGCGGGCACGGTTCACGATGATGCCGAGCGGCTGCAGGCGGGGGGAGAGCCCGCGACGGATCTCCTCGATCGCGCGGAGGGCCCGGTCGGCAGCGGCCACCGAGAAGAGTCCGGGCTCGGTGACGACGGTCACGCGGTCGGACGCTGCCCAGGCGGTGCGGGTGAGGGCGTTCAGCGACGGCGCGCAGTCGATGAGGACGAGGTCGTAGTCCTGCTCGACGTTGGCGAGGGCCTCTTCGAGCTTCCAGATGTCGCGGATGGACGGGTGCGGCCCGTCGAAGTTGATGGCCGAGGGCGATCCGACCATGACGTCGATCTTGCCCTGGGAGCCCTTCGTCCACCCCGAGGGGGCGATCGCCTGACGGACGATCTTCTCCTTCGGGTTCTCGAGCACGTCCGCCACGTTGAGGTGGCCGGAGATGTTGATGTCGAGGCCGGTCGAGACGTCCGACTGCGGGTCGAGATCCACCACCAGCGTGCGCAGTCCCTTGGCGAACGCGGCCGAAGTCAGGCCGAGCGTCACCGTCGTCTTGCCGACACCACCCTTGAGGGAGCTCACGCTGAGTACATGCACGGTGAGCAACGTTACCGCCAGTAGGGTTGTCTCACCTCAACCCGGGCTGAAAGGGACCTCGTGTTCAGCAAGATCCTGGTCGCCAATCGTGGCGAGATCGCCATCCGTGCCTTCCGGGCCGCGTACGAGCTGGGGGCGAAGACCGTCGCCGTCTACCCGTACGAGGACCGCAACTCCCTGCACCGCCTCAAGGCGGACGAGGCCTACCTGATCGGGGAGCGCGGACATCCCGTCCGTGCCTACCTGGACGTCTCCGAGATCGTGCGTGTCGCACGCGAGTCGGGTGCCGACGCGATCTACCCGGGCTACGGCTTCCTGTCCGAGAACCCGGAGCTCGCCGCCGCTGCCGCCGCCGCGGGCATCACGTTCATCGGCCCGGGCGAGCACGTGCTCGAGATGGCGGGCAACAAGGTCACCGCGAAGGAGCACGCGGTCGCGGCCGGTGTCCCGGTCCTCGCGAGCACCCCGGCGAGCCGCGACATCGAGGAACTCCTCGCCGGCGCGGACGCCATCGGGTTCCCGGTGTTCGCGAAGGCCGTCGCCGGTGGCGGTGGCCGCGGCATGCGCCGGGTGGAGACGAAGCCCGAGCTGCGTGCGGCCCTCGAAGAGGCGATGCGCGAGGCCGACAGCGCCTTCGGCGACCCGACGATGTTCCTGGAGCAGGCCGTCATCCGCCCGCGCCACATCGAGGTGCAGATCCTCGCCGACGCCACCGGCACCGACGCCGGCACGATCCACCTCTTCGAGCGCGACTGCTCGGTCCAGCGCCGGAACCAGAAGGTCGTCGAGATCGCACCGGCGCCGAACCTCGACCCGGCGATCGCGCAGGCGCTGCACCGCGACGCCGTCGCCTTCGCCCGGTCGATCGGGTACGTGAACGCCGGCACGGTGGAGTTCCTGCTCGACACCGAGGGCGAGCGTGCGGGCCAGCACGTCTTCATCGAGATGAACCCGCGCATCCAGGTCGAGCACACCGTCACCGAAGAGGTCACGGACGTCGACCTCGTCCAGTCGCAGATGCGCATCGCCGCCGGGCAGACCCTCGGCGACCTCGGCCTGTCGCAGGACAGCGTCCGGGTGCACGGCGCAGCACTGCAGACACGCATCACCACCGAGGACCCGACGCAGGGCTTCCGCCCGGACACCGGTCGCATCACGACCTACCGCAGCCCGGGCGGCGCGGGCGTCCGCCTCGACGGCGGCACGGTCGCCACCGGCGCGCAGATCAGCCCGCACTTCGACTCAATGCTCGCGAAGATGACCTGCCGCGGGCGGGACTTCCCGGCGGCGGTGGCCCGGGCGAAGCGCGCCCTCGCGGAGTTCCGCATCCGGGGCGTCTCCACGAACATCCCGTTCCTGCAGGCCGTGCTCGAGGACCCCGACTTCGACCGCGGCGACATCTCGACGAAGTTCATCGAGGAGCGCCCGCAGCTGTTCGGCGGCCACGTCTCGAAGGACCGCGGCACGAAGGTGCTGAACTGGCTCGCCGACGTCACGGTGAACAAGCCGAACGGCGAGCGTCGCCCGCAGACCGTCGAGCCGAGCGAGAAGCTGCCGACGATCGACCTCGGCGCCCCGGTCCCCGAGGGGCAGCGCGACCGCCTCCGCCTGCTGGGTCCGGCCGAGTGGGCGAAAGCGCTCCGCGGCCAGACCGAGCTCGCCGTCACCGAGACGACGATGCGCGACGCCCACCAGTCGCTCCTCGCGACCCGTGTGCGCACGAAGGACCTCGTCGCGGTCGCCCCGTACGTCGCCCGACTCACGCCGCAGCTGCTCAGCGTCGAGGCCTGGGGCGGTGCCACCTACGACGTGGCGCTCCGCTTCCTCGGCGAGGACCCGTGGGAGCGGCTCGCCTCGCTGCGCGAGGCGATGCCGAACATCCCGATCCAGATGCTGCTCCGCGGACGCAACACCGTCGGCTACACGCCGTACCCGACCGAGGTGACGGACGCGTTCGTGGCCGAGGCGGCCGCGACGGGTGTCGACGTGTTCCGCGTGTTCGACGCGCTCAACGACGTCAGCCAGTTGCGTCCGGCCCTGGAGGCGGTGCTCGCCACCGACACGGCCGTCGCCGAAGCGGCGCTCTGCTACACCGCCGACCTCCTCGACCCGTCCGAGGACCTCTACACGCTCGACTACTACCTCCGCCTCGCGGAGCAGATGGTCGAGGCCGGTGCGCACGTCATCGGCATCAAGGACATGGCCGGCCTGCTCCGCGCCGGTGCGGCCGAGCAGCTCGTCACCGCCCTGCGCGAGCGCTTCGACCAGCCGGTGCACGTGCACACGCACGACACCGCGGGCGGACAGCTCGCGACGCTCCTCGCCGCGGCCCGTGCCGGTGCCGACGCGGTGGACGTCGCCGCCGCGCCGATGGCCGGCACGACCAGCCAGCCGAGCATGTCCGCGCTCGTCGCCGCCCTGGCGCACACCGAGCGCGACACGGGGCTCTCCCTCGACGCCGTCGGCGACCTCGAGCCGTACTGGGAAGAGGTGCGGCGTGCGTACGCGCCGTTCGAGTCGGGCCTGCCGGGTCCGACGGGCCGCGTGTACAAGCACGAGATCCCCGGCGGTCAGCTGTCGAACCTCCGGCAGCAGGCCATCGCCCTCGGGCTCGGCGACCGCTTCGAGCAGGTCGAGGACTGGTACGCCGAAGCGAACCGGATCCTCGGCCGCCCCACGAAGGTCACGCCGTCGTCGAAGGTCGTCGGGGACCTCGCGCTGCAGCTGGCCGCGGTGGACGCCGACCCGGTCGACTTCGAGCAGAACCCGCAGAAGTACGACATCCCGGACTCCGTCGTCGGCTTCATGGCCGGCGAACTCGGCGACCTGCCCGGTGGCTGGCCCGAGCCCTTCCGGTCGAAGGTCCTCGCGGGCCGCGACGTCCGGCTCGAGATCACGCCGGTGCCGGACGCCGAGCGCGCACACCTGGACACCCCCGGCCCCGAACGGCGACAGGCCCTCAACCGCCTGCTCTTCCCGCAGCCGACGCAGCAGTTCGAGCGCGTCCGCGAGCAGTACGGCGACCTGTCCGTCGTGCCGACCGTCGACTACCTGTACGGCCTGCGCCCCGAGCAGGAGCACGTCGTGCCGCTCGGCAAGGGCGTGGACCTGTTCGTCGGGCTCGAGGCGATCGGCGAGGCCGACGCGCGCGGCGTCCGCACGGTCATGGCGACGATGAACGGGCAGCTCCGCCCGGTGTACGTCCTCGACCGCTCGATCGAGGTCGAGACCAAGGCCGCCGAGCAGGCGGACAAGACCGACCCGAAGCACGTCGCGGCACCGTTCTCCGGTGTCGTGACGCTCAAGGTCGCCGTCGGTGACGTCGTCGAAGCCGGACAGGCCGTGGCGAGCATCGAGGCGATGAAGATGGAAGCGGCCATCACGGCACCCGTCGCGGGGACCGTCGGCCGACTCGCGATCCCGGTGACCCAGCAGGTGGACGCCGGCGACCTCCTGGTGGTGCTGCAGTAAATTGACCGTCCGTCCCATCCGCCTGTTCGGCGACCCCGTCCTCCGGTCCCCGGCCGACCCGATCCGTCCAGACGCCCTCGGCAGCGCGGGCATCCGCGACCTCGTGCAGGACCTGGTCGACACGGTCAAGGAGCCCGGCCGTGCCGGCGTCGCCGCTCCCCAGATCGGTGTCGGTCTGCGCGCCTTCTCGTACAACGTCGACGGCGAGGTCGGCTACGTGCTCAACCCCGAGATCGTCGAGGTGTCGGGGGAGCCGGAGCTCATGGACGAGGGCTGCCTCTCCGTCCCCGGCCTGTCGTACCCCACGCGCCGGTACCCGTACGCGAAGGTCCGCGGCGTCGACGTCGACGGGGCCGAGGTCGTGCTCGAGGGCACCGGGCTCATGGCCGAGGCGCTCCAGCACGAGGTGGACCACCTCGACGGCACCGTCTACGTGATGACGCTCGACCCGGAGATCCGCCGCCAGGCGCTCCGCGACATCCGCGCCCAGGACTGGTTCCACTAGTCCTCCGAAGTGCCCACCCTCGGTCGGGCGGCACCCTGACTCGGGGGCGATGTGCGTGCGCACTCCTGGGTACGGTGGCCGCGTCGACCAGGGGAGCACCATGACACAGGGACCAGCCCGCCGCGCCGTCGTCGCCGTCCTGGGCGTCCTCGCCGTCGCCGCGGCCACCGCCGTCGGCCCGGCCACCACCGCGCCGGCCGAAGCCGCCACGGCCGCGACCGTGCCGACCTACACCGAGTCGCCGGACTACGCCACCGAGACCTTCGGCGACCCCTGGGACTACAGCAACACCGCCGACCAGAACACCGACCGCGTCGGCTACGGCCGCTACTCGATCAGCAAGGGCCACCTGGTCGGCACCCTCGAGCGCTCCACCTACTTCTCCCCGGTCGAGACCATGCCCGGCACGCTGCCCTACGGCCGCGACGGCGCCCTCCACCCGATCGACACGAAGCGCTACACGCATCTCTCCGTCTCGATGGACCAGCCGTACGCCGGCCGGCAGATCGCGATCAGCTGGTTCACCTGCGCGGCACGATCGCTCAGCTGCATGGGCGGCGTGACCGCGAAGGTCGAGAAGGGGAACCACGTCGTGGACGTCGACCTCACCGGGAAGTCCGTCATGGGCGGGCACGTCCCCTGGACCGGTTCGAAGCCCACGCTGCTCCGCGTGCAGCCGATCGTCGTCCACACCGGCGAGAGCCCGAGCGGGAAGGTCAGCATCGACTGGACCCGGCTCCACGGCGGCTCCGCTCCGCAGGACGCCCTGCCGGCGGGCGACTACGGCACCTTCCGGGTCGTCGCCCGACCGATCGCGGTCGTGGACAGCCCGAACCCCGACCAGGGCAAGGACCTCGCCGCCGTCCAGCGCGGGCGCTCCTGGGTCCTGACGAACGGCGTCGCCGGACGCGGCGTCACGCTGAAGAACGCCCGGTTCCGCAGCTGGAGCTCCGTCGGCCTCACCGCGCAGAACGCCGGACCGATCGTGCGCGACCCCGAGGTCGTCTTCCCGGTGTCGGCCTTCGACGGCAAGCAGTACCACTGGCTGTCCTGGTCGATGTCGTACGACGGCGCCTACGACCTCCGCAACGCCCCCGGCGGCGGGAAGATGGCGCGCCTGGTGTGGTCGGTGCGCGGCGCGAAGGGCCTGCAGGTCAGCAACGACGTCCTGACCTTCTCCGGCGCCAACGCCACCCCGGTCGGCCCGAACGAGTCCGGCGAGAACCGCATCGACCTCGCGGCGACGAACCCCCTCGACGAGACGATGCCGAAGGGCAGCCCCGGTTGGAAGCAGGTCGTCACGAGCCTCCGCTGGGACCCGAACGAGGACCGCGGCGCCGCCGTCTGGCACCTGAAGTCGTTCCACCTCCGCGCGGACCCGGCAGCCAACGGGTGGACGCGAATCGGGTTCCACGACGCCGCCTGGACCGCCGGGACGACCGCGAAGGTCACCGTGACGCGCGACGGCACGACGACGAAGCGCGTGCTGGTGGACGGCGTGGCCGTGACGAAGGGTGCGAACAGCGTGCCGTTCGTCCTCGGCTCACTGCCGGCGGGCAGCTACCACGCGACCGTCACGCTCCGGCACCCGGACGGCTCGACCGCGACGAGCACCTCCGCGGCGCCCGTCCGGATGTCGGCGGCCCCGGTGGGCGCCCACGATCCGCGCGGGCACGACCAGGCACCGGCGGCCACCGTGACGGGGGTCACGGTCGCGGGCTGGGCCTACGACCCGGACACGACCCGGCCGCTGACGATCCGCGTCGCCGAGGCCGGGCGGGTCCTCGTGACCGGCACGACCGGCCTCACCCGGAACGACGTCCGGAAGGTGCACCCGGACGCGCCGGTCGGCTCCGGCTACCGCTTCGCGGTCCCGCTGGCGAGCGGGTCGCACACCCTCTGCACGACCGCCGTCGGCGCCGGCTCGGGCATGCCCGAGACCGACCTCGGATGCCGGACCGTCCGCGTTCCGTGAACGACGTCATGACACCCCAACGCGGGATTGTTCCTTTGTCCTGACGAAGAGGTACCGTATCGCCGTCGGCTTCCCACCGACACCGTTTCCCACACCCCCAGGACATCCCCATGACCGCACAGAACGACGAGCTCAGCTCGCACCGCACCCGCACCAACCGTCGCCCCACCGAGGTCCAGGTCACGACCTCCTCGACGGCCGTCCTCGACGCCCCGGAGCCGCAGCAACCGCAGGAGCGCTGAGCGCGCGGGCGGACGCGACCACGGGTCGCGCCCCGCGCGCAGGGTGACGCACAGGAGGCGGGGGGGGGGGGGCCCGCCCCCCCCCCGGGGGGGGGGGGGGGGGGGGGGGGGGGGGGGGGGGGGGCGCCCCCCCCCCGGGGGCCCCCCCCCGGGGGGGGGGGCCCCCCCGGGGGGGGGCGCCCCGCCCCCGCCCCCCCCCCCCCCCGCCTCCTGGCACGCGTCGTGGACCTAGCCCCGGCGGCGGCGACCCTCGACGACGGGCGTCGCGGTGGTCTGCACCTTCGACCCCGAGTAGATGTGCTCGACGTCGGCGGCGAAGTCCTTCAGGACGACCGCGCGCTTGATCGTCAGCTTCGGCGTGAGGTGCCCCGACGCCTCGGTGAGGTCGGTGTCGAGCACCGTGAACGACCGGACCGACTCGGCACGTGACACGCGCTGGTTGGCTGCGTCGATCGCCTCCTGCACGGCCTGGTGGACCCGCTCGTCGTAGGCGGCCTCGTGCGCGGAGAGCGCCGGGGTGATCCCGCGCGTCTCGCACCAGCCGGCGAGCATGTCCCGGTCGAGCGTGACGAGGGCGGCGACGAAGGGCTTGCCCTCGCCGACGACGACGACCTGTCCGATGAGCGGGTGCTCGCGGATGCCGTCCTCGAGCGGTGCCGGTGCGACGTTCTTGCCGCTGGCGGTGACGATGAGCTCCTTGGCGCGGCCGGTCACGGTGAGGACGCCGTCGGTGTCGAGCCGGCCGAGGTCGCCGGTCCGGAACCAGCCGTCGACGAGGGCCTTCGCGGTGGCCTCGTCGTTCCGCCAGTAGCGGTCGAAGACGTCGACGCCGCGGATGAGGATCTCGTCGTCCTCGGCGATCCGGATCTCGACGCCCGGGAGCGCGCGGCCGACACTGCCGATCCGGAGCTCCCCGGCTCGGTTCACGGTCGCGGGAGCGGTCGTCTCGGTGAGGCCGTACCCCTCGAGGATGAGCACCCCGATCGACCGGAAGAAGTGCGACAGCCGCGGGGAGAGCGGTGCCGATCCGCTCACGGCGTAGCGGACGCGGCCGCCCATCGCGTCGCGGAGCTTGGCGTAGACGAGCCGGTCGAAGAGCTTGAACCGGAGGGCGAGTCCGAGCGGGACCTTCCCGCTCGCGAGGGCCTCGGAGTGCGCGACCGCGGTCTTCGCTGCGGCGCGGAAGATCCGCCCCTTGCCGCCGAGGTCGGCCTTCTGCTCGGCGGAGTTGTAGATCTTCTCGAACACGCGCGGGACGGCGAGCAGGAACGACGGCCTGAACGTCGACACCGCGTGCATGAGGTCCTTCGTGTCCGGCTCGTGGCCGACGAGGACGCCCGCGGAGACGGACATCACCGCGATGAACCGGGCGAAGACGTGGGCCATCGGGATGAACAGCAGCGTCGAGGCGTCGTCGGCGACGACCTCGGGCATCGCCTCCGACGCGCCCTCCACGGTCGCGGTGAAGTTGTCGTGCCGGAGCACGCAGCCCTTCGGCCGGCCCGTCGTCCCCGACGTGTAGATGATCGTGGCGTCGTCGTGGCCGTGCACGTCGACGGTGCGGGCGTCGAGCTCGGCGTCGGTGACGTCCTCGCCGAGGCGGACGAGGTCGTCGAGCCCGCCGCCGTCGATCGTCCAGTGCTGGCCGAGGTGCGGCAGGTCCGGTGCGATCGACGCGACACGGCGAGCGTGCTCCTCCTGCTCGACGACGATCGCGACGGCCTCGGAGTCGGAGAGGATCCAGCGCACCTGGTCGGGGGAGCTGGTCTCGTAGACCGGGATCGACACGAGGCCGGCGGTCCACACGGCGAAGTCGACGAGCGTCCACTCGAGGCGGGTGCGCGACAGGATCGCCACGTGCGCGCCGGGCTCGAGGCCTGCGGCGACGAAGCCCTTCGCGATCCCGCGGACCCGACGTTCGACGTCGGCCGCGCTGATCGGGCTCCAGGTGTCGCCGCGGCGCTCGGCGAGGATCGGACGGTCCGGTGTCGCCCGCGCCCGCTCGGAGAGCAGTCGGGCAGCCGAGCCGTGGTCGGGTGCGGTGATCGGTGTTGGGTGCCGCTGATCGTTCACGGTGACTCCCTTGTCGGCCGGTTCGATTCGAGTGTGCCTCATCGTCGAGGCGACACCGCCAGCATAGGGCGCGGTGTCGAGCGTTCCGTGTGGACGCAGGGAACCGGTAGGCTCGTTCCTCGTGCACGCCATCGGAATCGACATCGGGGGCACCAAGATCGCGGGAGCGGTCGTCACGGAGCTGGGCGAGATCGTCGCCGAGGACCGGGTGGCCACCAACGCTGCGGACCCGGACGCCATGCTCGACGACGTGGTCGCGATGGTCTCGCGACTGCGCGCCGCGAACGAGGTCAGCGCGGTCGGCGTCGCCGCGCCGGGCTTCATCGACGCCTCGCAGTCGATCGTCTACTACACGCCGAACATCCGGTGGCGGAACGAGCCGCTGCGCCAGAAGCTGCAGCAGCGCATCGGTGACCTGCACATCACCGTCGACAACGACGCCAACGCGGCGGGCTGGGCGGAGTTCCGCTTCGGTGCCGGTCGGCTCGTGTCCGACATGACCATGCTCACGATCGGGACCGGCGTCGGCGGTGCGATCGTCACCGAGGACCGCCTCTTCCGCGGGGGCTTCGGCACGGGTGGCGAGATCGGCCACCTCCGGATCGTGCCGAACGGCCTCCCGTGCGGCTGCGGCGCCCGCGGCTGCATCGAGCAGTACGGCTCCGGTCGTGCCCTGCAGCGCATGGCGAACGACGTCGCGGACGCCGGCGGCATCGGTTCCGCCCTCGCCGACGCGCGTGCGGCCAACGGCGGCGAGCTCGACGGGCACATCGTCGGCGACCTGATCCTGGCCGACGACCCGGGTGCCCTCGCGGCCCTGCGGCGGCTCGGTCGGCACCTCGGCGAGGCCTGCGCCTCGCTGTCCGCCGTGCTCGACCCGCAGCTCTTCGTCTTCGGCGGCGGCGTCGCGAGCGCGGGGGACCGGCTGCTCGACCCGATCAAGCAGGCCTACCTCAACAACCTGCCGGCCCGGGGCTACCACCCGGAGCCGGACTTCGTGATCGCCGAGCTCGTCAACGACGCCGGTGTCGTCGGCGCGGCCGACCTCGCTCGGATCCACGCCCGCACGGCGTAGGGTCGCACCACCCCACCGTCTCGGAGTCGACGATGACCTACTGGCTGCTGAAGAACTTCCTGCTCGGGCCGCTCATCCTCACGCTCTTCCGGCCGTGGGTCGTCGGTCGTGAGCACGTCCCCGCGAAGGGGCCGGTGATCTTCGCGTCCAACCACATCTCGTTCATCGACTCGGTGATCCTGCCGGCGGTGCTCGACCGCCGGCTGTCGTTCCTGGCGAAGAGCGACTACTTCACGGGTCGCGGCCTCAAGGGCTGGGCGACGAAGACGTTCTTCAACGCCATCGGCCAGCTGCCCATCGACCGCTCCGGCGGCAAGGCGTCCGAGGCGTCGCTCCGGACCGGCCTGCAGGTCCTCGCCCGGGGTGAGCAGCTCGGCATCTACCCCGAGGGCACCCGCAGCCCGGACGGCAAGCTCTACCGGGGCCGGACCGGCATCGCCCGCATGATCCTCGAGGGGCGCGTCACCGTCGTCCCGGTCGCCATGGTCGGCACGCGCGAGGTGCAGCAGATCGGGCAGCGCTTCCCGAAGTTCAAGCGCGTGGGCGTCGTCTTCGGCAAGCCCCTCGACTTCTCCCGCTTCGAGGGCTTCGAGACCGACCGCTTCATCCTCCGCAGCGTCACCGACGAGGTCATGCACGAGCTCGCCGGGCTGAGCCGCCAGGAGTACGTCGACGTCTACGCGACGAGTGTCAAGGAGCGTGCGAGCACGGCGCGCGAGCAGGTCCTCCGCGGCAAGGTCACGCGGAATGGGCGGGGCACCTCGGCACGTTAGGATTCGATGGTTCCGGCATCCGCCCGGACGGCCATCCCTTCGAGAGGTACCACCCTTGTTCGAGTCGACCGACTTCGTCGCCCTGCAGGATCCGGACGTGATCGAGGGCCTCGACTATTGGCGGACGCTCCCGATCAAGCAGCAGCCCACGTGGCCGGACGCCAGCGCGGCCGAGGCCGCCTCGGCCGAGATCGCCACGCTGCCCCCGCTCGTCTTCGCGGGCGAGGTCGACAAGCTGCGTGAACGGCTCGCGTCGGCGGCCCAGGGCAAGGCGTTCCTGCTGCAGGGCGGCGACTGCGCCGAGACGTTCGCCGGTGCCACGGCGGACTCGATCCGCGACCGTGTGAAGACCATCCTCCAGATGGCCGTCGTGCTCACCTACGGTGCGTCGATGCCCGTCATCAAGATGGGCCGCATGGCCGGGCAGTTCGCCAAGCCGCGCTCGAGCGACTTCGAGACCCGCGGCGACGTCACGCTGCCCGCCTACCGCGGCGACATCGTGAACGGCTACGACTTCACCCCGGAGAGCCGCCAGGCCGACCCCCGTCGCCTCGTGCAGGGCTACCACACGGCTGCGTCGACCCTGAACCTCGTCCGTGCCTTCACGCAGGGCGGCTTCGCCGACCTGCGCCAGGTGCACTCGTGGAACAAGGGCTTCGCGTCGAACCCGGCGAACGCCCGGTACGAGCACCTCGCGAAGGAGATCGACCGCGCGATCCGCTTCATGGACGCCTGCGGTGCGGACTTCGACGAGCTGAAGCACGTCGAGTTCTACGCCTCGCACGAGGGGCTGCTCATGGACTACGAGCGCCCGATGACCCGGATCGACTCGCGGTCCGGGCTCGCCTACGACACCTCCGGACACTTCATCTGGATCGGTGAGCGCACCCGCGACCTCGACGGCGCCCACGTGGACTTCCTGTCCCGCGTGCGGAACCCGATCGGGGTCAAGCTCGGCCCGACGACCTCGGTCGACGACATGAAGGCCCTGGTCGACAAGCTCGACCCGAACCGCGAGCCGGGGCGCCTGACGTTCATCACCCGCATGGGCGCCGGCAAGATCCGCGACGAGCTGCCGAAGCTGCTCGAGGCGATCAAGGGCATGGACGCCAACCCGCTGTGGGTGACGGACCCGATGCACGGCAACGGCCTGACGACGCCGACCGGGTACAAGACCCGCCGGTTCGACGACGTCGTGGACGAGGTCCTCGGCTTCTTCGAGGCCCACCGCGAGGTCGGCACGTACCCGGGCGGCATGCACGTCGAGCTCACCGGTGACGACGTCACGGAGTGCCTGGGCGGCTCGGAGCAGATCGACGAGGCCACCCTCGCGACCCGCTACGAGTCCCTGTGCGACCCGCGGCTGAACCACATGCAGTCGCTCGAGCTCGCGTTCCTGGTCGCCGAGGAGCTCGGCGCCCACCCGCACGTGCGCGCGTAGCGCGTAGCGCGTAGCGCGCCAGCGATTCGCGAGAGCGACAGGGTCCTGCGGAGTGTCCGCGGGACCCTGTCGCCTCGGCGGCACGGGCCGCATCGCGTCGCGCGCGTCTGTCGCTTTCGCGCCGTGGTCGCCACAACCGACGGACGGGAGGCGCGGTGCCAGCCCGCACCGCGCCTCCCGTCCGTCACGCGCTTGCGGCCTGGCCCGAGACTCGGCCCGGCGGGCAGTGCGGGCCGCAGGAGGGCGCGGAACTGTCCGCGGGGTCGAGACTCGCCGACGCGCGGTGCGCCTACTGCTTGTAGGCGAGCGTGATCGTGTCGCCGCGGTGCACCGTCGTGCCCGCCGCCGGGTCCGTGGACTCGACGGGGAGCGAGGCCTTCCAGTCGTAGAAGCCGCACAGGATGTTCGTGCAGTCCGGCACCGAGACCTTGAGCCCGAGCGCGTCGAGCGTCGAGGTGGCGTCGTTGATCGTCTTCCCGTGCACGTCCGGCAGCGTGATGGGTGCCGGACCCTTGGACACGACGACGTCGATCGCGGAGCCCCGCACGACGGGGTCGTCCTGGGCCTTCGCAGACATGATCTGCCCCTCGGGCACGTCGTCGCTGAACTGGCCGTCCTGCGAGCCGAGGGTGAGCCCCACCGTGTCGAGCGTCGCCGTGGCGTCGCTCACGGACTTGCCGACCACGTCCGGGACCGCGCCGAGGGAGACCGTGAGGGTCACCGGGCCGCGTTCGCCGTAGGTCTCGACCGTCGAGAGGTCGATCGTCTGGCCGTCGGTGCCGAGGCCCGTCGCGGCGATGACGGTGTCCTTCGGGGCGTCGGCGGAGAACTGGTACTGGTCGTCCTGCAGCTGGAAGTCGTCGTCGAGCGCCGCGGTGACGGTGGAGAGCGGCTGCCCCACGATGGCCGGCAGGGTGATCATCTTCGGGCCGTTCGACACGACGATCTGCACCGAGGTGCCCTTGCGGACCTCGCGCTCGGCGGCGGGCTTGGTCGTGGACACCTGGCCCTTCGCGACGACGGCGTCGAAGCGGGTCGCGGTCGACGACGCCGTGTGGAGGCCCTGCGCCTCGAGCAGCTGTCGTGCCTGCGAGACGGACTTGCCCGTGACCTCGGGGATGCGGACGTTGCCCCACGGTCCGGGTCCGAGCGCCCAGCCGATCGAGCCTCCGATCGCCATGAGCACGAGGACGACGACGAGGACGATCCACCCGCGCTTGCGACGCTTGGTCGACTTGTCGGCGAGCCGCTGTCCGGCGGGGGAGAGGGCTCCTGGCTGCGACCCGGTCCGGCGGGGACCCGGAGCGTTCCGACCACCGCGGCCGCCGGCTTGCTGGGCCGATGAACGCTGGGCCGGTTCGAGGATGGTGGTCGCGTCGCCCGAGTCCGCCGAGGTCGGCGTCGCGGACCCGGCGGGGATGATCGCGGTCGCGTTCTCGGGGCGCAGCACGGCGGTGCGGTACTGACCGGTGGCGCGCTGCTGGTCGCCCGACATGTGGTCGAGCATCTCGCGGGCGTCGCGCGGCCGGTCGTCCGGGTTGCGGGCGGTGGACCAGGCGACGAGGTCGTCGAGCTCCGGCGGGACCCCGGCGACGGCGGCGCTCGGCGCGGGGACGGAATCGTTGGCGTGCTGGTAGGCGATCTGCATCGGCTGCTCGCCCTTGTAGGGCTGCTCGCCGGTGAGCATCTCGTAGAGCATGATGCCGAGCGCGTAGATGTCGCTGCGGGAGTCGGCGGCGCCGCGCGTGACGAGCTCGGGGGAGAGGTACGCGATCGTCCCGAGCAGGGCCGCCCCGGTCGCGGTGTTCGCCGTGGTCGCACGGGCGAGACCGAAGTCGCCGAGCTTGATGCGGCCGTCGTCGGCGAGGAGGACGTTCTCCGGCTTGAGGTCGCGGTGCACGATGCCGGCGCGGTGGGCCGAGGCGAGCCCGGCGAGGACGGCCCGGAGGATGTCGGTCGCCTGCTCCGGCGTCAGCGCGTGGTGTTCCTGCAGGAGGTCGCGGAGCGTGATGCCCGGGATGTACTCCATGACGATGTACGCCGTGTCGTCCTCGGCGCCCTGGTCGTACACGCCGACGAGGTTCGGGTGGGAGAGCCGGGCGGCTGACCGGGCCTCTTGGATGAAGCGCTCCCGGAAGGCCTGGTCGTCCGCCAGGTGGCCGTGCATGATCTTGATCGCGACGCGCCGCTCGAGCCGCACGTCGGTTGCCAGGTACACGGTCGCCATGCCCCCGCGCGCGATGCGGGAGCGTACGCGGTACCGGTGATCGATCATGCGACCGATCATCGGATCCGTGGCGGCGTTGGTGGTCATCGGCGGCATTCTACGAATCGGGACTGCACGGACCCGCACTGACGCTCCGGTCGTGACCGAATCTCGATCTTGCGGATGACTCGGTTCCGCCGAGCGGCCAGGCGCGCGAGCGCGCGTGACGGCCCGACGGACGGGCGTGCGAGCGCGCGCGACGGCCCGGCGGCCAGGCTCAGAGCGACGCCAGCAGGCTCTGCGCGGTCTTCTCCCACTGCGCGTACGCCTTCGGGTACGCCGACACCTGCACGGCCTGCGCCGCGGTCGTGACGTTCATCGACGACCAGCCGGCGATGTCGAGCAGCCCGCGGGTGTGCCCGGGGTTGCCCGTGAAGAACCGCTTCGTCGCCGTCGCCGGGTCCTGCAGGGCCGCGGCGGACCCCCAGCCCTGGCTCGGCCGCTGCTGGAACAGCCCGACCGAGTCGCGGTCCCCGTGGGAGAGGTTGCGCAGGCTCGACTCCTGCATCGCCGCGGCGAGGGCGATGACGATCCCGTGGTCGGACACCCCGAGGGAGCGGCCGACCGCCACGATCGTCGCCGCGTTGCCCCGCTGCTCGGCGGAGAGCGAGGGGCCCGACGACGGCAGGACGAGCGTCTTGCCGGCGTAGATCGTGCTCGTGTAGGTGAGCCCGTTCGCCGAGAGGAGCGCCGAGACCGTCACGCCGTGCGAGGCCGCGATCGAGGCGATGGTGTCACCCGTCCCGATCTTCACGCTGCCGGCCCGGGCCGACGACGCACTGCCGGACGCGGATGCCGGAGCGGACGCGACCGCGGCCACCGGCGCTGCCGTCGCACCCGCGGTCGGCACCCGCAGCGTCTGCCCGGGGTAGATCACCGAGCGCTGGGAGAGCTTGTTCGCACTGAGGAGTGCCGTGGTCGACACGCCGACGCGCGAGGCGATGCCGGACACCGTGTCGCCCTGCTTGACGTGGTAGCTGCCCGTGGCCGAGGTCGTCGCCGACGCCGTGCTGACCGCCGGCGTCGAGGAGAGGTGCAGCGTCTGCCCGGGGTGGATGATCGTGTTCCAGCCGAGGCCGTTGCGCACGAGGACCTCCTGCGCGGACAGGCCGTAGCGGGCGGCGATGCCCGACACGGTGTCGCCCTGACGGACGGTGTAGTTCGTGGGCACAGCCGTGGTGGGCGCCTTCGTCGAGACGGCGGCGACCGTGGTCACGGTGGTCTGCGACGGACGGGCGACCGCGGTCTCGAAGACCGGTCGATCGGTCACCGTGCGGTCCTCGTCGACGTGCCGCTTGTTGCGGTTGTCGTCGTCGTGGCGCGGTTCGGCGTGGGCGACCGGGCCGGTGAGTCCGGCGGTCACCGCGATCGTCCCCGCGAGGACGATGGGCATGGTCGCGAACCGGGCGGATCGTGCGCGCCGGGCGTCTTCGTCTGCAGCGTTGTCCACGGTGTCTCCTGTTCGAGCGGTGAGCCGTTGCACGTGCGTGCGCACTCACAGGTGTTCCCACGCTGGCATGGCGTGATTCCCAAGTCAACCAGAGAGTCGGATGTTGCGTGTGTGACGAATGTGACGAACGAGTCGGTGTGACGCCCCGTCCCACTCTGGCAACATGGGGCCTGTGAGTGCTGCACCCATCGACGACACGACCCTTTCCGAGCGATGGCTGACCGTCCCCGACCTGGTGGACCTGCTCGGGGTGAGCCCCGGACGCGTCCACCGGCTCTTCGAGCAGAAGACGCTGCTGGCCGCGCGCATCGACGGCGTCCTGCGTGTGCCGAGCGAGTTCCTCGACGACACCGAGCCCCTGCCGGAACTCCGCGGGACGCTCATCGTCCTGTCCGACAACGGCTTCACCGACGACGAGGCCGTCCGCTGGATGCTCTCCGTCGACGACGCGATGGGCACCTCGCCGATCGCCGCGCTGCGCGCCGGCCGCAAGGCCGAGGTGCGTCGCATCGCCCAGTCGCTGCTCTAGCGGTTCCCACGTCGGGTCCAGGAGGCGCGGTGCCAGCCCGCACTGTGCCTCCTGGCATGCAGGTGGGGGCGTCTACGCGGAGCGGCGGCTGACCGTGTCGGCCAGAGCGACGAGCTGCTCGCGCGCCGACGGGGTCAGCGGAGCCGCGTCGATGGCGGCCTTCGCACGCTGCACGTGCCGCTCGATCGACCGCTCGACGGCAGCGACCGCGCCGGACTCGGTGAGCGTCGCGCGGAGCATCTGGACCTGCGCCTCGTCGAGGTCCGGGTCGCCCAGGAGCTCGTCGAGCAGCTGCCGGGGACCACTCGGCAACGCCTTGCGGGCCGAGGCGATGAGGACGGTGCGCTTGCCCTCGCGCAGGTCGTCGCCGGCGGGCTTGCCGGTGACCTCGGGGTCGCCGAAGACGCCGAGCATGTCGTCGCGGAGCTGGTACGCCACGCCGAGGGGGAGGCCGAACGCCCGGAGCCCCTCGAGCTGCGCGTCCGACGCCCCGGCCACGAGGGCACCGATCACGAGCGGCGCCTCGATCGAGTACTTCGCGGACTTGAAGACGATGACGCGCTGGGCCCGGACGAGGTGCTCGTCCTCGTCGATGGTCGGCCAGGCGGTCTCCTCGTGCACGTCGAGGTACTGCCCCGCCGTGACGTCGAGGCGCATGGTGTGGAACTCCTGGCGGACGATGCGGCCCCGCGCGGGGTCGAGCAGGGCGAGCCCCTCGTCGAAGACCGCATCGCTCAGGGAGAGCAGGAGGTCGCCGAGCAGCAGGGCCGAGTTCGTGCCGTACAGCGCCCGGTCGCCGACCCAGCCCGACTCCTCGTGGAGGGACTCGAACCGGCGGTGCGCTGCCGGACGCCCGCGGCGGGTGTCCGAGCGGTCCATGATGTCGTCGTGGACGAGCGCCGCGGCGTGGAAGATCTCGAGCGCGGCCGCGACCGTGACGATCGCCTCGGCCGTGGTCTGCCGGGACCCTTCGCCGAGCGGGTCGAACGAGCCCGACCGACCCGCGACGGACTGCCAGCCCCAGTAGCAGAACAGGGCCCGGAACCGCTTGCCGCCGGAGAGCAGATCCCGCGCGTACTGGTCGAACGGAGCGAGGTCCGGACTGATCGCGGCGAGCCGTTCCCGTTGGTCGTCCAGCGCCCGATCGATCCGCGCCGACACGAGGTCCACTAATCGCGTACTCTCAGCCACACTCCCTACCCTAGTGGAGCGGTCGAGTCGTAGACTCGGTCCACCTCAACCACGCGTCGATCCCAGGAACAGAGGGAACAAAGATGCCACTCTCGGAGCAAGAGCAGCGCCTCCTCGAAGAGATGGAGCGCAGCCTCTACCAGAATGACTCCGACTTCGTCGCGCGTGTCACGCGTCGCCAGGGTCGTCCGACGTACACGTCGATCACGCTCGGGGTGCTCGGAGCACTCGCCGGCGTCGCCATCGTCATCGTCGGGTTGGTCATGCGTCAGCCGCTCATCGGGATCCTCGGCTTCGTCGTGATGCTGGCCGGAGTCCTCTTCGCGCTGCGTCCCGGTATGCGAGCCCCCAAGGCGAAGGCGCCTCGGGCCGGCAAGCCGTCGACGGGCGGAGCCTCGCGGCCGAGTCAGGGCGGCGGCGGGTCCTTCATGGACCGGATGAACGACCGCTGGGACAAGCGGAACGACAACCAGGGCTAGCGGCCCTCCACACTCCTCCACGGGGTCGGTCCTTCGGGGCCGGCCCCGTTCCGTGCGTCCGGGGGGTGGGCCGGGCGTCGGCTTGGGTGGGCGGGCGCCGGGGCGGTCGCGGCTGGCGAGGTTCCACGATCGTGGCATCTCGGCCGCCCGGAGCGGCAGTTCCCGGGACCTCGGCGTCGAACGTTCGGCGAGTCGTGGAACCCCGCCCGGTGCTCGGGATCCGGCACGGCCGTCCGGAGGTGCCGAGCGGGCGAAACACGACCCGTTCGAGGCCGCGCGGCGGCGGATCGTGCCCGCTCGGCGACCGGGCGAAATTGGTCCCGTTCGAGGCCGCGCGGCGGCCGATCGCGCTCGCTCGGCGGTCCGCGCGCGGCGGGTCGTGACCGCGGGGGTGGGCGGTGCGTGCCATCGGACGGGAGGCGCGGGTCGGCGCCACACCGCGCCTCCCGTCCCGCAGGTGCCCGCTGAACGGGCGCAACACGCCGCCGGCCGGTCGCCGAGCGGGCGCGATACGGCCCGCTCGGCGCCGCTGAGCGAACGATTCCGCCCGCTCGGCGAGTGGCACGAGCGGCACGAGCGGCGCGAGCCGCCGCCGCGCCGCGGGAGCGCGCGCTCGAGCTGTGGAAGTCCTCCACTTCCCTCCACGCGCTCCACATCCCTCCACCGGGTCTCCGATCCCCGAGGATTCGGGCTTCTCCGCGCTCGAGCGCGCCGGAACTGAGCCTCCATCGACCCCAAAACAGGGCACGACGGCGATTTCGGGAATGATTTCCGCACCCTGGGGAGGGGAGTGGAGTAAAGTGGGGGACACAACGGTCCGGTGGAGCGGAGGGGAGGCCCGACGTGCTGCTCGGTACCCATGCCCCGAAGCTCGACGAGAAGGGTCGCGTGATCCTCCCCGCCAAGTTCCGGGACGAACTGTCCGGGGGCCTCGTGATGACCCGCGGGCAGGAGCGCTGCGTCGTCGTCTTCAGCGCGGACACGTTCGAGCAACTGCACGAGCGCATCCGCACCGCACCGATGACCTCGAAGCGCACCCGGGACTACATGCGTCTGTTCCTCTCCGGAGCGAGCGCGGAACAGCCCGACAAGCAGAACCGCGTCACCATCCCGCAGAACCTCCGCGAGTACGCGGGGCTCGAGCGGGACCTGACGGTCATCGGCTCCGGTGACCGTGCCGAGATCTGGTCGACCCCCGCGTGGGAGGCCTACTACGCAGAAGTCGAAGAGGGCTTCGCCGACAACGACGAGGAGGTGATCCCGGGGATCTTCTGATCCGTGGATCGGGACTCCCAGCCGTGCATCCCTGACACCCCTTCCCCGGTGTCAGGTCGCATGGATGGGGATCCGGACCCGCGGCCCGGAGGACGAGGGGCTGCACATGGCCGAGAACGAGACGGGCGCACAGCGCTTCCCCCACACCCCGGTGATGCTCGAGCGCATCGTCGACCTCTTCACGCCCACCCTCGAGGGGCCGGGCAAGGTCGTGGTCGACGCGACGCTCGGCATGGGCGGTCACTCCGAGGGGCTGCTCGAGCGCTTCCCGGAGCTGACACTCATCGGCCTCGACCGCGACACCGACGCGCTCGGCATCGCGGGGGAGCGGCTCGCCCGCTTCGGTGACCGCGTCCGCCTGGTGCACACGGTCTACGACGGCATCGTCGACGCGATCGAGGGCGAGGGCTTCGACGAGGTCGACGGCGTCCTGTTCGACCTCGGCGTCAGCTCCCTGCAGCTCGACCGTGCCGAGCGTGGCTTCGCGTACAGCCAGGACGCACCGCTCGACATGCGGATGGACCGGACCGAGGGACAGACCGCCGCCGACGTCCTCGCCACCTACGACGAGGGCGAGCTGCGCCGGATCTTCCAGCGCTACGGCGAGGAGAAGCTCGCAGGACGCTACGCCCGGGCGATCGTCGAGCGACGGGCGACCGCCCCGTTCGAGATGTCCGGCGACCTCGTCCAGGTCCTGCACGACGCGACGCCCGTGGCGATCCAGCGCCAGGGACACCCCGCGAAGCGCGTGTTCCAGGCGCTGCGCATCGAGGTGAACGCCGAACTGAGTGTCCTCGAACGGGCGATCCCGGCAGCGCTCGACGCCATCGCGGTCGGTGGCCGCATCGTCGTCGAGTCGTACCAGTCGCTCGAGGACCGCATCGTCAAGCGGGCGCTGACCGCACGGACGAAGTCGAGCGCACCCGCTGGCCTGCCGGTCGAACTGCCCGAGCACCGGCCGACGTACGAACTGGTCGTCAAGGGCGCCGAGCTGGCCGACGAGGCCGAACGCGCCGCCAACCCACGAGCAACCCCCGTGCGCCTGCGCGCGGCCGAGCGGATCCGGAAGTGACATGAGCACGAACCTCGCACTCGTCGACCCCGCCGTCGTCCCGTCCCGCGCCCCGCGTCCGACGCGGCAGAACCGGCCGGAGCTCGTCGAGGTCACCCCGACGAAGGCCCAGCGCCGTGCCCGCCCGCGCATCGCGTACGCCGTGGTGGCGGTGGCCGCCCTCGGCATCCTGCTCCTCGCGCAGCTCGGCATCAGCATGGTGCTCAGCCAGGGCGCGTACACCCTGAACTCCCTCAGCGCGGAGCAGACGAACCTCTCCCGCACGCAGCAGTCGCTGTCCGAGGAGCTACGGGTCCTCGACTCGCCGCAGAACCTGGCCCGCAACGCGCAGGCACTCGGCATGATCGCGAACTCGACGCCGGTGTACCTCGACCCGAAGACCGGCCGCGTGTACGGCACGCCGACCCCGGCGGTCGCGGACCAAGCCACGGCGGCGACCTCGAACCAGGTCCCGAACTCGCTGCTGGACGAGGTGCCGCTCGCCGCGAAGCAGGGCGACACCTCCACCAGCAAGGAGACCGGGCCCACGGCGGGCAGCGACGCCGCCGCGGCGGACGCTGGGAAGACCGCAGGCGCCAGCGCGTCGGCCGGGGCTTCCTCGACGGCCGACGTAGAGTCCGACCCGAACCAGCTCCAGGCCCCGTCCACCCGGTGACCTGCGGGCCGGGGGCTCCTGCCGCACGACCGCTCCACCCCGGGAAGGACCGCACCGCGTGACGAAGACGATCCGCAGCCGACGACTCCGCTACAGCGTCGTGATGATCGCCGTGATCGCCCTCGTGGCGGTCTTCGTGATCCGCCTCGTCGACATCCAGGTGGTCCAGGCCGCCGCGCTCAACGAGCTGTCGAAGGAGAAGCGGAGCATCCCCGTCACGATCTACGGCACCCGCGGGTCGATCGTCGACCGCAACGGGACCGAGCTCGCCGACAGCGTCACCCGGTACAACATCACGACCGCGCCACGCCTGGTCAAGAAGTTCGAGGGCAAGCTCGGCGGCACCCGGGTGAAGGACGTCTCGGTCGACCAGGCACTGACGGCATTGGCGAAGGCGTCGGGCGGTGACGTCGCCACCATGCAGAAGAACATCGCGGCCAACCCGCGGTCCGACTTCGCCTACCTGGTCAAGGGCCTCGACGTGAAGCACTACGAGGCGGTGACCGCGCTCGACATCCCCTGGATCTACAAGGAGCAGCAGGCGTCACGGGTGTACCCGACGGGTGCGACGGCCGGCAACATCACCGGCTTCATGGGCACCGACGGCGCCCAGGCCGGCCTCGAGTACGCCTACGACAAGTGCCTGGCCGGGTCGAACGGCTCCGAGACGTACGAGCGCGGGTCCGACGGTGTCCAGCTCCCGGGCAGCACCGTGACCACGAAGGAAGCCAAGGACGGCGGGACCGTCGAGACCACGATCGACGGCGACCTGCAGTACATGGCCGAGCAGACGATCGCGTCCGCCGCGAAGTCCCTGCAGGCCGAGTCGGCGACGGCGACCGTCACGAGCGTGAAGACCGGCGAACTCCTGGCCGTCGCGGACTACCCGACGGTCGACCCGAACAACGTCGACGGCACGACCGACAAGGGCGCGTTCGGCTCCCGGGCCCTCACGGCCACGTACGAGCCCGGCTCCACCATCAAGGCCGCCATCGCCGCGGCCCTCATCGACCAGGGCAAGTCGAGTCCGACCGACCAGGCCGTCGTGCCGTACACGCGCTCGTTCCCGTGGGGCGGGTCGATCCACGACTCCGAGTTCCACGACACCGAGAACCTCACGCTCACGGGCATCCTGCAGAACTCCTCGAACGTCGGGATCACCGAGCTCGGGGAACGCCTGACTGCCCAGCAGCGGTACGACTACATGCAGAAGTTCGGCCTGTTCGAGCCCGAGTCGGCGATCGACTACCCGGGCCAGCCGTCGATGGACTACGGCACGAGCCCGAACTGGGACCAGCAGACGAACATCAACTCGATGTTCGGTCAGGGCATCTCGACGACCGCGATCCAGGTCGCGAGCATCTTCCAGACCCTGGCGAACGACGGTGTCCGGATCCCGCTGCACCTCGTGAAGGGGTGCCAGACAGCCGACGGCAAGACGATCGACGCGCCCGACGTGCAGCCGACGCGCGTCGTGTCCGCGAACGCCGCGACGCAGGTCACGGACATGCTGCAGAGCGTGGTCACCGGCGGCACCCTCGTGGGGATGAAGCCGATCTCCGGCTACAACATCGCCGCGAAGACCGGTACCGCCGAGGTCGCCGAGGGGTCGAAGGGCTACGGCGGCCAGCGCATCACCTCGGTGGCCGGAATGGCACCCGCCGAGGACCCCCAGTATGTTGTCACGGTGACGTTCACGAAGCCGCAGGCCAACAAGTGGTCCAGCGGAGCGGCTCCGGCGTTCCGAACTCTCATGTCCCAGGTGCTCGAGAAGTACCGAGTAGCCCCCTCCACGACGCCGGCGAAGACCTACCCGACCACGTGGTGAGGAAGAAGGAGCACTTGTCCGCACGGATCCCCCCGGTCCTCCGACCCGAACACCCGACCCCGAGGGCCGTGGCCGAACTCGCGAACGCGTTCGGTCTGCGAGTCGTCGGCTCGGTCGACGCCGTCGAGACGACCGGCGTCACCCTGAGCGCCGCCGAGGTGCAGCCGGGTGACCTCTTCGTCGGCGTGCACGGTGCGAACCGGCACGGCGCGGAGTTCTCCGCCGAGGCCGCCGAGCGCGGCGCGGTCGCGGTCCTGACCGACGACGCCGGCGTGGAGCACGCCCAGGCGGCCGGTCTGCCGGTGCTCGTCGTCGACGACCCCCGTGCGGCCCTCGGCGACGTGTCGGCGTGGGTGTACCGCACCCACCCGGACGAGGCCACCGACCTGCCGCAGCTGTTCGCCGTCACCGGCACGAACGGCAAGACGAGCACGTCCTACATCCTCGAGGGGATCCTCAAGCAGCTCGGCCTCGTCACGGGCCTCAGCTCCACCGCCGAGCGGCACATCGGCGCGCTCAGCGTCACGAGCCGCCTCACCACGCCCGAGGCGAGCGAGATGCACGCCCTGCTCGCCCGGATGCGCGAGAGCGAGGTCCGCGCGGTCGCCGTCGAGGTGAGCGCCCAGGCCCTCAGCCGCCACCGCGTCGACGGCATCGTCTTCGACGTCGCGGCCTTCACGAACCTGTCGCACGACCACCTCGACGACTACGCCGACATGGAGGAGTACTACCAGGCGAAGCTCCCGCTGTTCCAGCCCGAACACGCCCGTCGCGGTGTCGTCTCGCTGGACACGGACTGGGGTCACCGCGTGGTGCAGGACTCCCGGATCCCGGTCACGACCATCACGGTCCACCCCGACGTCGAGGCCGAGTGGCACGTCGACATCGTCGAGGCGCACGCCGCCTACACGGAGTTCCGCCTGACCGGTCCCGAGGGCCGTGCGCTCACCACCCGTGTGCCGCTGATCGGCTGGCACATGGCCGCGAACGCCGCGCTCGCGATCGTGATGCTGGTCGAGGGCGGGTTCGAGCTCGGCGCCATCGCGCACGCGCTCGAGACGAACCACCGCCGCTACCCGGACGAGGACGAGCGCGAGCAGCGCGGCGAGCGGACGAGCGCCATCGAGTGCTACCTGCCCGGCCGGACCGAGCGCGTCTCGGGCGACCGCGGCCCGAGCGTCTACGTCGACTTCGGCCACAGCGCCGACGCCTTCGAGAACACCCTCGCGGCCGTCCGGCAGTTCACCCCCGGCAAGGTCCTCATGCTCTTCGGCGCCGACGGCGACCGCGACAAGACCAAGCGCGGTGACATGGCCCGCGTGGCTGCTGCGGGGAGCGACATCCTCGTCGTCACCGACCACCACCCGCGCTTCGAGGACGCCGCATCGATCCGGAAGACCCTCGTCGACGCCGCGCGCGAGGCGTTCCCGGAGCACGAGCTCCACGAGGTCAGCCCGCCCGAGGCCGCGATCCGCACCGCGGTGGGCCTCGTCGGAGAGGGGGACTCGATCCTCTGGGCCGGCCCCGGCCACCAGGACTACCGCGACATCCAGGGCGTCCGCACGCCGTACTCGGCCCGCGACGAAGCCCGCCAGGCCCTCCGCGAGGCCGGTTGGGAACCGAACTCCGGCCCCACCGAGGAACTCCGATGATCGCCATGACCCTCGCCGAGATCGCGACAGCGGTCGACGGCGAGCTGATCCCGGGTGCCCAGGCGACCGACGTCGCCGACCAGGGCGACCTGGTCGTCGACGGCACGGTCGAGACCGACTCCCGCCTCGTGACGCCGGGCAGCGTGTTCTTCGCGCTCCCGGGCGAGGTCACCGACGGGCGACGCTTCGTCCCCGCGGCGACCGAGGCCGGCGCCGCGCTCGTCATCACGCCCGAGCGCGTCGAGACCACGGCACCGCAGATCGTCGTGGCGGACGGCTACGACGCCCTCGCCGCGCTCGCACACGAGGTCGTCACGCGCGTCCGGATGGCGACCGCCGACCGCGTCGACGTCGACGGACGCCCGGCGCCGCTCAAGGTCGTCGGGATCACCGGCTCGAACGGCAAGACGAGCACGAAGAACATGCTCCGCACGATCCTCGAGCAGCACGGCGAGACCGTCGCGCCGCAGGGGTCGTTCAACAACCACGTCGGTGCGCCGATCTCGATGCTCCGCATCACCGAGGACACCCGGTACCTGGTCGTCGAGATGGGCGCGAGCGGCATCGGCCACATCGCCAAGCTCGTCGCGATCGCCGAGCCGGACGTCGGCGTCGTCCTCAAGGTCGGCCTCGCGCATGCCGGCGAGTTCGGCGGGATCGAGGCGACCCAGCGCGCCAAGTCCGAGATGGTCACCGACCTGCCCGGGAGCGCGACCGCGCTCCTCAACGTCGACGACGACCGTGTCGCGTCGATGCGCGACCTGACGGCCGCCCACGTCGTCGGCTTCGGCACGTCCGACGACGCCGACTACCGCATCACCGGCATCGAGACGGACCGCAACGGCACCCGTTTCACGCTCACCGCGCCTCCCGTCCGCCAGGAAGGCGACCCGTCTGCGGACGGACGGCCAGGAGGCACGGATCACGTCGACGTGCAGCTCGCGATCCTGGGTGAGCACCACGCCATGAACGCGTCCGCCGCGCTCACGGTCGCCCACCTGTGGGGCGTCCCGCTCGCCGCCGGCGCAGCCGCGCTCGCGTCGATGACGCGCGCCGAGCGCTGGCGCATGGAGCTCCTCCCCGGCGGCCCCGACGGCGTCACCGTGATCAACGACGCCTACAACGCGTCGCCCGACTCGACCGCAGCGGCGCTGCGGACCCTGGCGCAGATCGTGCGCCCGGGGGAGCGGACCGTCGCCGTGCTCGGCGAGATGGCCGAGCTCGGCGAGTTCTCGACGGAGGAGCACGACCGCATCGGTCGGCTGGTCGTCCGTCTCGGCATCGGACAGCTCGTGGTCGTCGGCCGCGGCGCGATGCCCATCCACCAGGCCGCCACCCTCGAGGGATCGTGGGACGGCGAGTCCGTGTTCATCGAGGACGTCGACGACGCCGTCCACTCACTGCAGGACATGCTCCGCCCCGGCGACGTCGTCCTCGTCAAGTCCTCGAAGTCCGCCGAACTGCGATTCCTCGGCGACCGCCTCGGAGGTGTCACCGAATGATCGCCCTCCTGATCGCCGGCGCAGTGTCGCTGGTGTTCACACTGCTGCTCACGCCGCTGTTCATCAAGCTGTTCCACCGCCTCGGCTGGGGACAGTTCATCCGCGACGACGGCCCGCAGTCGCACCACACGAAGCGCGGCACGGCGACGATGGGCGGCATCGTCCTCATCATCGGCGCGGTGCTCGGCTACTTCGTCGGACACCTGGTCGGCCGTGACTCGGTCACGCTGTCCGGCCTGCTCGTCCTGTTCCTCATGGTCGGCCTCGGGTTCGTCGGGTTCATCGACGACTTCCTCAAGGTCCGTCGTCAGCGCAGTCTCGGGCTCGGCGGCTGGGCGAAGGTCCTCGGGCAGGTCATCGTCGGCGTCATCTTCGCGACCGTGGCGCTCGTCGTCCCGTCCGGCAACGGCAAGCCGCCGGCGTCGACGATGGTGTCGGCCATCCGGGACATCCCGTGGCTCGACTTCATGGCGCTCGGCACCGTGATCGGCACCGTGCTGTTCCTGGCGTGGATCGTCCTGCTGACGGTCTCGACGTCGAACGGCGTGAACGTGGCGGACGGGCTCGACGGTCTCGCGACCGGCTCGAGCATCCTGGCCATCGGCTCGTACGTGATCATCGGCTTCTGGCAGTCGAACCAGATCTGCGGCGGTGCCCGGCTCGACGCGAACACCGAGCACGCCTGCTACACCGTGACCAACCCGCTGGACCTCGCGGTCGTGGCGGCAGCGGTCTGCGGTGGCCTGATCGGCTTCCTCTGGTACAACACGTCGCCGGCGCAGATCTTCCTCGGCGACACCGGGTCGCTCGGGCTCGGCGGCGCGCTGGCCGGCCTGGCGATCCTCAGCCGCACGGAGCTCCTGCTCATCCTCATCGGTGGCCTCTTCTTCATCGTCACCGGCTCGGTCATCCTGCAGCGGGCGTACTTCAAGATCACGCACGGCAAGCGCATCTTCCGGATGAGTCCGCTGCACCACCACTTCGAGTTGAAGGGGTGGGCCGAGGTGACCGTCGTCGTCCGGTTCTGGATCATCGCGGGACTCTGCGTCGCCGCGGGAGTCGGACTCTTCTACCTCGAATGGATCGCACGAGTTGGTTGACGCCGTGTCCTCGTCCCGCCTGGAGTCCCTGGACAGCTGGTACGCCGAGGGCTGGAAGGGGCTGAACGTCGCCGTGCTCGGCCTCGGGGCCACCGGGTTCTCGGTCGCCGACACCCTGGTCGAGCTCGGCAGCGCGGTGACGGTCTACTCGACCGACGCCCCGTCGGACAGCGTGGAGCTGCTCGACGTGATCGGTGCGCAGTTCGTGCAGGTGCCCCTCGACTCGGTTCCCGCCGCCCTCGAGGCCCAGGCGCCGGACGTCGTCGTCGTGTCACCGGGCCTGCCGCCGCACAACGCGACCGTGCAGTGGGCCGTCGCGAACAGCGTCGTGTGGGGTGACATCGAGCTGGCCTGGCGCGTCCGCGACAAGGTCGTGCGCGGCCCCGTCGCTGCGCCCTGGGTGACCATCACGGGCACGAACGGCAAGACCACCACGACGCAGCTCGCGACCGCGATGTTCGAGGCCGGCGGGCTCCGCGCGGTGGCGTGCGGCAACATCGGCGTGCCCGTCCTCGACGTCGTGCGCGATCCTGACGGCTACGACGTCCTCGTCGTCGAGCTCTCCAGCCACCAGCTGCACTACATGCCGACGACCGGCGACGGTGCCGTGGTGCCCCTCGCCAGCGCCTGTCTGAACATCGCCGACGACCACCTCGAGTGGCACGGCTCCGCCGAGGCCTACCGGGCCGCGAAGGCCAAGGTCTACGAGCGCACGGTCCTCGCCTGCGTGTACAACACCACGGACGACGTCACCCGGCACATGGTCGAGGACGCCGACGTCGTCGAGGGGTGCCGTGCCGTGGGCTTCGGCCCGGGGATCCCCGCGCCCGGCGACGTCGGGGTGGTCGAGGACGTCCTCTGCGACCGGGCCTTCACCGACGACCGACGGAACAGCGCGCTCGAGCTCGCGACCGTCGCCGACCTCGAGGCCGCCGGGCTCGCCAGCCCGCACATGACGATGAACGTGCTCGCCGCGGCCGCGCTCGCCCGTGCGGCCTCCGTGCAGCCGAGCGCGATCCGCACCGCCGTGCAGGGCTTCCGCGCCGACCACCACCGCACCGAGCTGGTGGCCTCCGCCGAGGGCGTCACCTGGGTGGACGACTCGAAGGCGACGAACCCGCACGCGGCCACGGCGTCGCTCGCGGCGTTCGACAAGGTGGTGTGGATCGTCGGTGGTCTGTTCAAGGGCGTCGACATCGACGGACTCGTCGAGCGCTTCGGGCCGGACGTCCGTGGCGTCGTCGTGATCGGGGCCGATCGCGGCCCCGTGCTCGAGGCATTCGCGCGACACGCGCCCGGGGTGCCGGTGCTGCAGGTCGAGGCAGCGGACACTGATCAGGTCATGCCCGAGGCGGTCCGGCATGCCGCATCGGTCGCGAGGCCGGGCGACACGGTCCTCCTCGCCCCGGCTGCGGCGTCGTTCGACCAGTTCGGCTCCTACGCGGACCGGGGGCGTCGATTCGCGGCGGCGGTCCACGAGCACCTGGGAGGAAACGCCGATGGCGACGACGGATCTCCCGAGCGGCCGTAGCGGCGGAGCGGCCCCCGGCCGACCGCACGCACCCGCACGACGCCACAACGGGGCGGTCGTCGCCGTCAAGAACGTCTTCGTCGCCGAGTCGAGCACCTTCTACACGATCCTGGGCGTCACGCTCTTCCTCGTCGTCTTCGGCGTCGTCATGGTGCTGTCCTCGTCGAGCGTGGAGCAGTACGCCGCGACGCACGACTTCTTCGGCGCGGCCTCCCGCCAGGGCCTCTACGCCGTGCTCGGCGTCCCGCTCATGCTCATCGCCTCCCGCCTGCCCGCGCGGTTCTGGCGGAAGTGGGCGATGTGGATCGTCGGCGTCGGCCTGGTCGTGCAGGCGCTCGTCGTCCTGACCCCGCTCGGCTACTCGATCCAGGGCAACCGGAACTGGATCCGCCTCGGCTCGTTCACCGCGCAGCCGTCCGAGATCCTCAAGCTCGCGCTCGTGCTGGGCATCGGCGCGATCATGTACGTCAAGCGGGAGAAGCTCGACGACTGGAAAGAGGTCTTCATCCCGATCGGCATCGCGTCGCTCGGGTCGATCGGCCTCGTCCTCGTCGGCGGCGACCAGGGCACCGCGATGATCATGCTCATCCTGGTGTTCGGCGCGCTCTACGTCGGCGGCGCCCGGGCGAAGCACCTGCTCGTCGGGGTGCTCGGCCTCGCCGTGCTGCTGCCGTTCGTCACGATGGCGTCGAGCTCCCGGTCGCACCGCATCAGCGCCTGGCTCTCCGGCTGCACCGACACGAGCCAGTACCAGGACCTCTGCTGGCAGCCGACCCACGGCATGTGGGCGCTGGCCTCCGGCGGCGTCTTCGGGGTGGGCCTCGGCAACTCCAAGGCGAAGTGGTCGTGGCTCCCCGAGGCGGACAACGACTACATCTTCGCGATCATCGGCGAGGAGCTCGGGCTCGTCGGCGCCGTCGTCGTGCTCGCCCTGTTCGTGGTCCTGGCGGTCGGCATGATCAAGATCATCCGCCAGTCGAACGACCCCTTCGTGAAGACCGTCACCGGTGGCGTGCTCGCGTGGATCATCGGCCAGGCGCTCGTCAACATCGCCGTGGTCCTCGGCCTCCTGCCGGTCCTCGGCGTCCCCCTCCCACTCATCTCGGCCGGTGGCTCCGCGCTGATCATGACCCTCGTCGCCATCGGCGTCGTCCTGTCCTTCGCGCGCGACCTCCCGGGCAAGAGCGACCTCCCGGGCAGGAACAGGGTCGGCCGCACCACCACGAACGGAACCCTCCGGTGAACACGTACCTCTTCGCGGGCGGCGGCACCGCCGGCCACGTCAACCCGCTGCTCGCGGTCGCCGACCGGCTGACCGAGCGCGAGCCCGACCCCGAGGTCCTCGTCCTCGGCACCGCCGAGGGGCTCGAGTCCCGGCTCGTCCCGATGCGCGGCTACGAACTGCTGACGATCCCGCGCCTGCCGTTCCCGCGCAAGCCGAACGCCGCCGCGCTCCGCTTCCCCGGCGGGTTCCTCGGCGCCGTCCGTCGGGTCGAACAGATCATCCGCGAGCGCGAGGTCGACGTCGTCCTCGGGGTCGGGGGCTACGCGGCCGCACCGGCGTACATCGCCGCACGCCGTACCGGCACCCCGATCGTCGTGCACGAGCAGAACGCCAAGCCCGGCCTGGCGAACCGCCTGGCAGCGTTCCTCACCGACCACGTGGGCGTGACCTTCTCGAACACCCGTCTCCGTCACGGCCGGGTCGTCGGCATGCCGCTCCGGCGCGAGATCGAGTCGCTCGACCGTCGCGCGAGCCGCGCCGAGGGGCTCGCTGAGTTCGGCCTCGACCCCGCCCGACCGGTCCTCCTCGTCACGGGCGGGTCCTCCGGCGCGCGGAGCATCAACCGCACCGTCAACCGGAGCGCCGCGACGATCGTCGGTGCCGGCTGGCAGGTCCTGCACGTCGTCGGCGGGAAGTCCGACATCGGCCCGAGCGACCTCGACGGCTACCACGTGCTGCCCTACTGCGACCGGATGGACCTGGCGTACGCCGCGAGCGACTTCGTGGTCTCGCGCGCCGGCGCCGGCATGGTCTGCGAGCTGACCGCCGTCGGGCTGCCGAGCGTCCTCGTGCCGTACCCTGTCGGCAACGGCGAGCAGCGGCACAACGCGAAGGACGTCGTCGACGCCGGGGGAGCGGTCCTCGTGGCCGACGCGGAATTCGACGAGGACTGGGTGACGTTCCAGCTGCTGAACACCCTGCAGGACCGGGCCCGCATCGCCGACATGACCGTCCGTGCCGGCAGCGTCGGACACCGCGACGGCGCCGACCGCATGACGGACCTCGTCCTCGACGCCGCGAAGCGCGCGACCGATGCGAAGCGCGACGCGCACGGCACGCAGCACGACGCGCAGCACGGCACGCACGACAGCACCACGGAGGAACGATGACCATCAAGCCGGACCTGACGCAGCCGATCCCCGACGACCTCGGCACGGTCCACTTCGTCGGCATCGGCGGCTCCGGCATGAGCGGCATCGCCCGGCTCTTCCTCGCCGCCGGCCACCGCGTGACCGGCAGCGACTCCCGCGAGACCGCCACCACGGGCACCATGCGCGACCTCGGCGCCGAGGTGCACATCGGCCACGACGCCGCGAACGTCGGCGACGCGGACACCATCGTCGTCACGAGCGCGCTCTGGCCGGACAACCCGGAACTCCTCGAGGCCCAGCGCCGCGGCCTGCCGGTCCTGCACCGGTCGCAGGCCCTCGCCGCCCTCATCGCCGAGCACCGCCTCGTCGCGGTCGCCGGCGCGCACGGCAAGACCACCTCGACCGGCATGATCGTCACCGCGCTCGTCGAGCTCGGCCTGGACCCGAGCTTCGTCAACGGCGGGGTCATCCAGTCCCTCGGCACGAGCTCGGCGCCCGGCTCGAGCGACCTGTTCGTCGTCGAGGCCGACGAGTCCGACGGCTCCTTCCTGCTCTACGACGTCGCGGTCGCCCTCATCACGAACGTCGACGCCGACCACCTCGACCACTACGGCAGCGAGGAGGCCTTCACCGAGGCCTTCGTCGAGTTCGCCGCGAAGGCGAGCGAGCGCGTCGTGATCTCGAGCGACGACGCCGGCGCGAAGGCGGTCACGGCCGGGATCCGCGCCCGCGAGGACGCGCCCGGGATCGTCACCTTCGGCGAGGCGGTCGACGCCGACGTCCGGATCGAGGGCATCACCGAGTCCGCCGGGGTCGAGGTCGACTTCCGCGCCGCGGGCGAGGCGCACCACCTGACGCTCCGGGTCCCCGGCCGCCACAACGCGATCAACGCCGTCGGCGCCTTCGCCGTCCTGACCGGGCTCGGCGTCGCCGCCGCGGACGCGATCCGTGGCATCGAGGCATTCGGCGGGACCCAGCGACGCTTCGAGCTGCACGGCGTCGAGCGCGGCGTCTCGGTCTACGACGACTACGCGCACCACCCGACCGAGGTGGCGGCGGCGCTCAAGGCCGCACGGAACGTCGTGGGCGACGGCCGGATCATCGCGATCCACCAGCCGCACCTGTACTCGCGGACGCGCCTGATGGCCGGTGACTTCGCCAAGGTCTACGAGGAGCTCGCCGACCACACCGTCGTCCTCGACGTCTACGGCGCCCGCGAGGACCCGGAGCCCGGCGTCACCGGCGCCCTCGTGCAGGAGCGCTTCGCCGACCAGTCCCGCGTCGAGTTCCTGCCCGACTGGGACGAGGCCTCGGCGCGCGCGGCCGCGGTCGCGCGCGACGGCGACATCATCATGACCCTGAGCTGCGGCGACGTGTACCGCATCATCCCGCAGGTGCTCAGCGCCCTCCACGACGACGGGGCGCTGTCCCGGTGAAGCGTCCCGAGGGGTTCGACGAGCGGCCGGCCCGTCCGGACGCACCTGCCGACGGCGCGGGCGCGCCCCGGCAGCGTCGTGCCCCGCTGATCCCGCGGCGTCCGTCCCGCGAGCCCGAGCCGGTGGTCCAGGAGGCGCGGCTCGCGCCCGCCACCGAGGAACCGGTCGTCGAGACGGCCGACCCCACCGCCGCCGACTCGTCGAGCGGGTCGGCTCGCGACCGCGCCGGTGCCCTCGCCGGCGCCGCCGGCCGTCGCCTCGGCGCCGGACTGTCGTCCGTCGCCGGCCGACTGCGCGAGTACACGCCCGACGAGGACCACCACGACCCCGAGGCCGAGCGCCTCGCCCGGGAGCGGCAGGAGACCGAGCGCCGCGACGCCGAGCGGCTCGCCCACCTCACCGACCTGCACGGCCCGGACGAGGACGGTCACGAGCGCCCGATCGGTGCCGGCGTCCGCGCTGCCGAGACCGCGCGGGAGGCCCGGGTGGCCAAGCGCCGTCGTCGCCTCCTCGAGCGCGCCGAGGTCCGTCGCTTCACCCGTCGCAGCCGGCACCGCCGCGCCGCCTGGATCACCGCCGCGAGCATCGTCCTCGTGTTCGGGATCTCGATCCTCGTCGCGGTGTTCTCGCCGTTGATGGCGCTCCAGACCATCGAGGTCAAGGGGACGAACCGCGTCGACGAGACCCAGCTCCGCCAGGCGCTCTCCGACCAGATCGGCACCCCGCTCGCCCGGCTCGACTTCGACGCCATCAAGAAGGACATCGCCGGCTTCCCGCTCATCGAGAGCTACGTGACGGAGGAAGCCCCGCCGCACACCCTCGTGGTCACCGTGACCGAGCGCACCCCGGTCGTCGCGGTGCGGTCGGGGAAGTCCTTCGACCTGGTCGACCCTGCAGGCATCGTCGTGCAGTCGTCGCCGAAGCAGCCCGCGAACATGCCCGTCGCCGACATCGGCAACGCGAAGCTCGGCTCGTCCGAGTTCCGCACGATGACCGAGGTCGTGCTCGCGCTCCCGTCGACCGTGCGTCAGCAGGTGACGAGTGTGAAGGGCTCGACCGCCGACGACGTGACCCTCACCCTCAAGGACGGCTCGAGCGTCGTCTGGGGGAACCCGGAGCAGTCCGACGCGAAGGCGGCCCTCCTCGCGGCCCTCGTGAAGGACCACGCGGCGCGGAACCCCGGCGTCGTCGTCGAGTACGACGTCAGCGCTCCGGACAACGGCATCATCCGCGCGAAGAAGTAGCGGAAGTCGTCGCGGAATCGCGCGACACGCGGCGTGGCGGGGCGACAGTGCCCGGAGCGCACCCGTAGCGTCGAAGCCAGCACCACATCTACCAGCAATGCCCCTGAACTTCAAGTAGAGGTTGAGGGTTCGACCGGAGGCCTGACTGACGTGACCACGAACCACAACTACCTCGCCGTCATCAAGGTCGTCGGCGTCGGCGGCGGCGGCGTGAACGCCGTCAACCGGATGATCGAGCTCGGCCTCCGCGGGGTGGAGTTCATCGCGATCAACACCGACGCGCAGGCCCTGCTCCTGAGCGACGCCGACGTCAAGCTCGACGTGGGCCGCGAGATCACCCGCGGCCTCGGCGCCGGAGCGGACCCCGAGGTCGGCCGTCGTGCCGCCGAGGACCACGCGGAGGAGATCGAAGAGGCCCTCGCCGGTGCCGACATGGTCTTCGTCACCGCCGGTGAGGGTGGTGGGACAGGCACGGGTGGTGCGCCCGTGGTCGCCCGCATCGCGAAGTCGATCGGCGCGCTCACCATCGGCGTCGTCACGAAGCCGTTCAGCTTCGAGGGCAAGCGTCGTCAGTCGCAGGCCGAGAACGGTGTCGCCGGCCTCAAGGACGAGGTCGACACGCTCATCGTCGTGCCGAACGACCGCCTGCTCGAGATCAGCGACCGCGGCATCTCGATGGTCGAGGCCTTCGCCACGGCCGACCAGGTGCTCCTCGCCGGCGTCCAGGGCATCACCGACCTCATCACCACGCCCGGCCTGATCAACCTCGACTTCGCCGACGTGAAGTCTGTCATGCAGGGTGCGGGTTCCGCGCTCATGGGCATCGGTTCCTCGCGGGGCGCCGACCGGGCGATCAAGGCGGCCGAACTGGCCGTCGCGAGCCCGCTGCTCGAAGCCTCGATCGACGGTGCGCACGGCGTGCTGCTCTCGATCCAGGGTGGTTCGAACCTCGGCATCTTCGAGATCAACGACGCGGCCCGTTTGGTGCAGGAGGCAGTCCACCCCGAGGCGAACATCATCTTCGGTGCCGTCATCGACGACACGCTCGGCGACGAGGTCCGCGTGACCGTCATCGCCGCGGGCTTCGACGGCGGCGAGCCCACCTCGCAGCAGAAGGAGCGCCGCTCCAGCTGGGTCGACCCCGAGGCCGGCGCGACCGTCCCGGTGACCTCCGCCGGTGCGACCGGTGCGATCGAGGACTCGTCCTCGTCCGCCCCGTCGTGGGCGTCGCAGGAGCACGAGGCGCCCGCTCAGCGTGCCGCCGACCCGGCGTTCGACGACGATGACGACGAGCTCGACGTCCCCGACTTCCTGAAGTAATCCCTCCTTGGTAGCCGACACGCGCCTCCCGTCCGCCCCGTCAGCAGACGACGGACTGGAGGCGCGTCTCGCGTCCGTCAGGAGCGGCATCTCCGACGCGGCGCGCGCCGCAGGGCGCTCGGCCGACGAGCTCACGCTCGTCGTCGTCACGAAGTTCCACCCGGCGTCGCTCGTCCGCGACCTCGCCGCGCTCGGCGTCACCGACGTGGGGGAGAACCGGCACCAGGAGGCGCAGGCGAAGGCCGCCGAGCTCGCCGACCTCCCGCTGGTCTGGCACTTCGTCGGACAGCTGCAGTCGAAGAAGGCCCGGCAGGTCCGGCGGTACGCGCACGTCGTGCAGTCGCTCGACCGCGAGTCCGTCGTGGACGCGTTCGCGCCGACCGAGGCGGAACCCGAGCCGCCGGTGATCGACGGGTTCGTGCAGGTCAACCTGACCGACGACCCCGACCGCGGTGGCGTCCGACCCGACGCCGTCGAGGCCATGGTGTCGCGGGTGCTCGCGACGGGCACGATCCGGCTCCGTGGGGTGATGGCCGTCGCACCGCTCGACGAGGAGCCGCGCGCGGCCTTCGCCCGGCTCCGTGGGGTCTCCGAGCGCGTGGTGTCCCTCGCCCCCACCGCGACGGACATCTCGGCCGGGATGAGCGGTGACTACGCCGACGCCGTGCTCGAGGGCGCGACACACCTGCGGATCGGGACCGCAATCACGGGAAATCGGCCGGTCGCGCCCTAGCCTCGTTGCAAGGGCATCCACGAGCACCGACCTCCGGAGGAACCATGGCCAACCCGCTGAAGAAGACGATGGTCTACCTGGGCCTCGCCGACGAGGAACTCGAGTACGAGGACGAGCAGCCGCAGCAGCCCGCGCGGCAGCAGTCCGCTCCGGCCCCTGCCCCCGCGCCCGCTCCGGTCGCCGACGAGACCCCCGCGCCCGCCGCGGCACCGGTGGCGCCCGTCGCCGCCGAGCCCAAGGCGCACACCCACCAGCGCGGCGCCCAGGTCACCCCGCTCCGCCGCTCGCACACGTCCGCACAGAAGGCAGCACCGGTCCAGGAAATGAACGAGATCCTCACCGTCCACCCCCGCGAGTACAAGGACGCCCAGTCCATCGCCGAGAGCTTCCGCGACGGCATCCCCGTCATCATCAACCTCTCGCAGATGACCGAGGCCGACGCCCGCCGCATGATCGACTTCGCCTCCGGGCTGTCGCTCGGCCTCTACGGCAAGATCGAGCGCGTCACCAACAAGGTGTTCCTGCTGTCGCCGGCGCACGTCGCGGTGAGCGGTGAGGCGCCTGAGGTAGAGTCCGACATCGAGGCGTCCTTCTTCGCCCAGTCCTGAGTCCCTCAGGCCCACCCGCCCCGTGCGGCTCGTCGCATGACGGTCCGCACCCGAGCTGAGCGAGCCCCATCGTGACCGCGATCCTCACGATCCTGTACTACCTCCTTCTGCTGTACATCCTCGTGCTGTGGGGGCGGTTCGTCCTCGACATCGTCCAGCAGTTCAACCGGTCCTGGCGGCCGCGCGGAGCACTCCTCGTCGTCGCCGACGTGGTCTACACCGTGACGGACCCGCCGATCCGGGCGGTCCGCCGGGTCCTCCCGCCGATGCGCATGGGCCCCGTGGCGCTCGACTTCGGCTGGACGATCGTGCTCCTCCTGGCGATCATCATCCGGTTCGTGATCGCCCTGCTCATCCCCGTGTTCGCGAACTAAGAGGACACGACACGCGCCACGCCCAGTGCGTGGTCACGGTTCACGGCCACCATCGGTGTACGGTGGTCGGGATCCGATGCTCGCCCCGGCGTGGCATCCGCACCGTTCGGCGCGACTGGTAGATTCGGTCGCACCGAGACGGTTCCACACGTTCAGCAGTTCTATTGAGGTGACGGCAATGGCTTTGACGCCGGAAGACGTAGTCAACAAGCGGTTCCAGCCGACGAAGTTCCGCGAGGGCTACGACCAGGACGAGGTCGACGACTTCCTCGACGAGGTCGTCGTCGAGCTCCGTCGCCTGACGGCCGAGAACGACGAGCTCCGTCAGCGCCTGCAGTCGGCCGAGTCCGCGCCGAAGCCGGCCGAGGCCGAGCAGTCCGCTCCGACCCCCGAGCCCGAGCCGGAGCCCGCCCCCGTGGCAGCCGCGCCGGAGCCCGCTCCGGTCGCCGCCGCCGCGCCGGCCACCACGGTCCCGGCCGACGAGGACACCGAGGGCACCACGAACCTCCTGACGCTCGCCCGTCGTCTCCACGAGGAGCACGTCCGCGAAGGCGTCGAGAAGCGCGACGCGCTCATCGCCGAGGGCACCGCGCAGGCCGCCCGTCTCGTCTCCGAGGCCGAGGCCAAGCAGCGCCAGATCATCGCCGACACCGAGAACACGAACCGTCAGCGTGTCGCGGTGCTCGAGCAGGAGCAGCGCCAGCTCGAGGGCAAGATCGACGAGCTCCGCACGTTCGAGCGTGACTACCGTGCACAGCTCAAGAGCTACATCCAGGGTCAGCTCAACGAGCTGGACGGCTCGGGCACCGAGCAGTCCGGGCTCACCCCGGCGCCGGCATCGGCGCAGGGCTTCGGCAACTGACGTTGTCGCGACAAGCATCACGAGCGAAGGTCAGTGTCCGCGCGATCGCGGCACTGGCCTTCGCCGCTGTCGTCGTGGTGGCGCTCGACCAGGGCGTGAAGGCGCTCGTCGTCGCCAACCTGCCGTACGGCACCGCTGTCCCGGTCCTCGGGAACGCCCTGCAGCTGCTCTACGTCCGGAACCCCGGCGCCGCGTTCTCGTTCGCGGTGAACATGACGTGGGTGTTCTCGATCGTCTCGACCGCCGTCGTGGTCGCGATCATCGTGTTCGCCCGGCGGATCCGGTCGATGTGGTGGGCACTCGTGCTCGGCATGCTCCTCGGCGGGGCGCTCGGCAACCTGCTCGACCGGCTCTTCCGTGAGCCCGGCTTCGGTCGCGGCCACGTGGTGGACTTCATCTCGACCCCGTGGATGATGCCCGCGATCTACAACATCGCCGACTCGTTCATCTGCATCAGCATGGTGGTCTTCGTCCTGCTGGTGATCCTCGGGGTGAACCTCGACGGCACCCGTGCCCTCTCCGCGAAGCAGCAGCGCGCAGTGGACGCGGCGCGTGCGCAGTCGGACGCCTCCGAGGCGGACGAGCACCGCGCCTCCCGGCCCCTCGTCGAGGACCCGCGCGCGCCGCGTGACGGGCGGGACACCCTCGGGCACGACGCGACGTGACCGAGAGCCGTTCCCTTCCGGTGCCGGACGGGCTCGCCGGTGAGCGTGTCGATGCCGCCATCGCGAAGCTCCTCGGGTTCAGCCGTTCCTTCGCTGCCGAGGTCGTCTCGGCCGGCGGCGTGACCGTCGACGGGGTCACGGTGGACAAGTCCGACCGGTTGCACGCCGACTCCTGGCTGCAGGTCGAGTGGACGCCGAAGGAAGCCCCCCGGATCATCCCGGTCGAGGTCCCCGGCATGACGGTCGTGCACGACGACGACGACATCGTCGTGGTGGACAAGCCGATCGGCGTCGCCGCACACCCCTCGCCCGGCTGGGACGGGCCCACGGTCCCCGGTGGCCTCGCCGCCGCCGGCTTCACGATCGCGACCTCCGGTGCCGCCGAACGCGCGGGCATCGTGCACCGGCTCGACGTCGGCACCTCGGGGTTGATGGTCGTGGCGAAGACCGAGCTCGCGTACACGCACCTCAAGCGCGCGTTCAAGGAGCGCACGGTCGAGAAGGTCTACCACGCGCTCGCGCAGGGGCACCCTGACCCGACCTCCGGCACGATCGACGCGCCCATCGGCCGGCACCCCTCGAGCGACTGGAAGTTCGCGGTCACGGCCGACGGCAAGCCGAGCGTGACGCACTACGAGACCCTCGAGGCGTTCCGCTCCGCGACCCTGCTCGAGGTGCACCTCGAGACCGGTCGGACGCACCAGATCCGGGTGCACATGGCGGCGACCCGGCACCCGCTCGTGGGCGACACGATGTACGGGGCCGACCCGGTGCTCGCCGAGGAGCTCGGGCTCACGCGGCAGTGGCTCGACGCCGTCCGGCTCGGCTTCGAGCACCCGCGCACGGGGTCGTGGGTGTCGTACTCGGCGGAGTACCCCGACGACCTGCAGCGGGCGCTGGACCGCATCCGCGCCGCGTAGGCCGCGCGCCGGGGTCGCGCCTGGCGGGCGCGGCCGGCCGAGGTCGCACGAAGTGCCGCTCGCCGCGCCGCGGAGCGGCACTTCGTGCGCTCTCGATGGGACGCGCGCGGCGTGTTGCGCGCCCTCGGCGGCGCGCCCCCCTGACGGACGGGAGGTGCGGGTCGGGCCCGCACCGCGCCTCCCGTCCGCCTCGACGCGCCCGGCCGCGCCCGCCGAGGTCGTGAAATCGGTCGCTGTCGGCGCCGAGGAGCGGCACTTCGTGCGCTCTCGGCGGGACGCGCGCGGCGTGTTGTGCGCCCTCGGCGGCGCGCCCCGCGCGTGGCGCGACGCCCTGACGGACGGGAGGCGCGGGTCGGGCCCGGACCGCGCCTCCCGTCCGTCTCGACGCGCCCGGCCGCGCCCGCCGAGGTCGCGAAATCGGTCGCTGTCGGCGCTGCGGAGCGGCACTTCGTGCGCTCTCGGCGGGACGCGCGCGGCGTGTTGCGCGCCCTCGGCGGCGCGACGCCCTGACGGACGGGAGGTGCGGGTCGGGCCCGCACCGCGCCTCCCGTCCGCCTCGCCGCGCCCGGCCAAGCCCGCCGAGGTCGTGAAATCGGTCGCTGTCGGCGCTGCGGAGCGGCACTTCGTGCGCTCTCGGCGGGACGCGCGCGGCGCGTTGCGCGCTCTCGGCGGCGCGCGCCGCGCGTGGCGCGACGCCCTGACGGACGGGAGGCGCGGGTCGGCCCCGCACCGCGCCTCCCGTCCGTCTCGACGCGCCCGGGTTTGTCCCCGGTCGCGGTTAGGCTGTTCCCAGACCGCAGCAGCTCCCGCGAACCGGAGGTTCCGTGTCGGATTCCGACTCCTTCGTCCACCTGCACGTGCACAGCGAGTACTCGATGCTCGACGGCGCCGCCAGGCTCGGCGACCTCGTGGCCGAGACCGCCGCGCAGGGCATGCCCGCCGTTGCCGTGACCGACCACGGCAACATGTTCGGCGCGTTCGAGTTCTGGAAGGCCGCCAAGGCCGGCGGCGTCAAGCCGATCATCGGGACCGAGGCGTACATCACGCCGCGCACCCACCGGACCGACAAGACCCGTGTGCGCTGGGGCGACGGCGGCGGCGACGACGTGTCGGGCTCCGGCGCGTACACGCACATGACGATGTTCGCCGAGAACACGACGGGCATGCACAACCTGTTCCGGCTGTCGAGCAAGGCGTCGATCGAGGGGTACTACTTCAAGCCCCGCATGGACATCGAGCTGCTCGAGGAGTACCACGAGGGCATCATCGCCACGACGGGCTGCCCCTCGGGGGAGATCCAGACCCGGCTGCGGCTCGGCCAGTACGACGAAGCCGTCAAGGCCGCGGCGGACTACCGCGACATCTTCGGCAAGGAGAACTACTTCGCCGAGGTCATGGACCACGGGCTCGAGATCGAACGTCGGATCATGAGCGACCTGATCCGGCTGGCGAAGGACCTCGACATCCCGCTGGTCGGCACGAACGACCTGCACTACACGCACTCGCACGACGCCAAGTCGCACGCGGCCCTGCTCTGCGTCCAGTCCGGCTCGACCCTGAACGACCCGAACCGCTTCAAGTTCGACGCCGACGAGTTCTACCTGAAGACCCCGCAGCAGATGCGGCACCTCTTCCGCGACAACCCCGAGGCCTGCGACAACACGCTGCTCATCGCCGAGCGGTGCAACGTCGAGTTCGACACCGCGGCCAACTACATGCCGAAGTTCCCCGTGCCCGAGGGGGAGACCGAGCACTCGTGGTTCGAGAAAGAGGTGGCGAAGGGCCTCGAGTACCGGTACCCCGACGGCATCACGCGCGAGGTCCAGGAACGCGCCGACTACGAGGTCGGCATCATCAACCAGATGGGCTTCCCGGGGTACTTCCTCGTGGTCGCCGACTTCATCAACTGGTCGAAGAACAACGGCATCCGCGTCGGTCCCGGCCGTGGTTCCGGTGCCGGCTCGATGGTGGCGTACGCGATGCGCATCACCGACCTCGACCCGATCCGGCACGGCCTGATCTTCGAGCGCTTCCTCAACCCGGACCGCGTCTCGATGCCCGACTTCGACGTCGACTTCGACGACCGGCGCCGCGGTGAGGCGATCAAGTACGTCACCGAGAAGTACGGGTCGGCGCGTGTCGCGCAGATCGTCACGTACGGCACGATCAAGGCGAAGCAGGCGCTCAAGGACTCCTCGCGCGTGCTGGGCTTCCCGTTCGGCATGGGCGAGAAGCTCACCAAGGCGATGCCGCCGCCCGTGATGGGCAAGGACATCCCGCTCACCGGGATCTTCGACAAGGACCACCCGCGCTACAAGGAAGCCGTGGACGTCCGCACGGTCGTCGAGACCGACCCCGAGGCGAAGACGGTGTTCGACACCGCCCTCGGGCTCGAGGGGCTGAAGCGCCAGTGGGGCGTGCACGCCGCCGGCGTCATCATGTCGAGCGATCCGCTGATCGACATCATCCCCGTGATGAAGCGCGAGCAGGACGGCCAGATCGTCACGCAGTTCGACTACCCGGCAGCGGAGTCGCTCGGCCTGATCAAGATGGACTTCCTGGGGCTCCGCAACCTCACGATCATCAGTGACGCCCTCGACAACATCAAGACGAACCGTGGGATCGAGCTCGACCTCGAGACCATGGGGCTCGAGGACCCCGAGGCGTACGCGCTCCTGCAGCGTGGTGACACCCTCGGCGTGTTCCAGCTCGACGGCGGACCGATGCGTGGGCTGCTGCGTCTGATGAAGCCCGACAACTTCGAGGACATCTCGGCGCTCATCGCCCTGTACCGTCCGGGCCCCATGGGTGCGAACTCGCACACGAACTACGCGCTCCGCAAGAACGGCGAGCAGCCGATCACTCCGATCCACCCGGAGCTCGAGGAGCCCCTGCAGGACATCATCGGCACGACCTACGGCCTGATCATCTACCAGGAGCAGGTCATGGCCATCGCGCAGAAGGTCGCCGGGTTCTCCCTCGGCCAAGCGGACATCCTCCGCCGCGCGATGGGCAAGAAGAAGAAGTCCGAGCTGGACAAGCAGTACGCAGGCTTCGAGAAGGGCATGCAGGACAACGGCTACTCGGCCGCTGCCATCAAGACCCTGTGGGACATCCTGCTGCCGTTCTCCGACTACGCGTTCAACAAGGCGCACTCGGCGGCGTACGGCGTGGTGTCCTTCTGGACCGCGTACCTCAAGGCGCACTACCCGGCCGAGTACATGGCGGCCCTGCTGACGAGCGTCGGCGACGCCCGCGACAAGCTCGCGCTGTACCTCAACGAGTGCCGCCGGATGGGCATCAAGGTCATGCCGCCGGACGTCAACGAGTCGATCGGCTTCTTCGCGGCCGTCGGCGAGGACATCCGCTTCGGCATGGGCGCGATCCGCAACGTCGGCTTCAACGTCGTCGACGACATCGTCCAGGCCCGCACCGAGAAGGGCGCGTTCGAGTCCTTCCACGACTTCCTCCGCAAGATCCCGATCTCGTCGGCGAACAAGCGGACGGTCGAGTCGCTCATCAAGGCCGGTGCGTTCGACGAGTTCGGCGACTCCCGGCGGGCACTCGTCGAGATCCACGAGGGCGCCGTCGAGGGTGCAGTGAAGGTCAAGCGCGACGAGGCCCACGGCAACGTCGGGTTCGACTTCGACTCCCTCTTCGCCGAGGTCGCCGAGGAACAGCCGTCGGCAGCCGTCGTGTCCCAGGTGCCCGACCGCCCAGAGTGGTCCAAGCGCGACAAGCTCGCGTTCGAACGGGACATGCTCGGCCTGTACGTATCCGACCACCCGCTCGCCGGGCTCGAGATCGAGCTGGCGAAGCACCAGTCGATCACCATCGCCGACCTCATCGCGGCCGACGACTCGGTCGAGGGTGAGACGGTCACCGTCGCGGGGCTCTTGACGAGCGTGCAGCACCGGGTGGCGAAGTCCAGCGGCAACCCGTACGGCATCGTCGACATCGAGGACTTCGGCGGCCAGATCGGCGTGATGTTCCTGGGCAAGACCTACCAGGAGTTCGGGCCGTCGCTCGTCGCCGACTCGATCGTGGTCCTGCGCGGTCGTGTCAACGTGCGCGACGACGGCAAGGCCCTGCACGCGGTGAGCATGTTCCAGCCGAACGTCGGCGACGCCATGGGGTCCGGCCCGCTCACGCTGAGCCTGCCCGAGCGGCAGGCGACGACCACGACGGTGACCGAACTCGCCGCCGTCCTCGGTCGGCACAGCGGCGAGACCGAGGTCCGGTTGAAGCTCATCAAGGACGACGTCGCCCGCACGTTCGAGCTGCCGTTCCCGGTGAACCTGACACCCGACCTCTTCGGCGAGCTGAAGAGCCTGCTCGGGCCGCGCTGCCTGGTCTGACGATGGCCGGGCACCGCATCTTCGGCACGCCGTTCGCCGCGGTGTACCCGCACTACCTCGCGAAGGTGGAGCGCAAGGGGTACACCAAGGCCGAGCTCGACGCGGTGATCGAGTGGCTCACGGGGTTCGACGACGCCGCGCTCGAGCAGCACCTCGCCGACGAGACGACGTTCGAGGGCTTCTTCGCGGCCGCGCACCTCCATCCGAACGCACCGCTCATCACCGGCGTGATCTGCGGCGTCCGGATCGAGGAACTCGACGACCCGCTCATGCGGCAGATCCGGTACCTGGACAAGCTCGTCGACGAGGTCGCGACGGGCCGTCCGATGTCGAAGGTGCTCCGGACCGCGTGAACACCGTGGCGGGCGCTCCGGATGCCGGCACCCTGCGTGCCTTCGGCGTGGGCGACCAGCGGCTCGAACGGCTCGCGGGCGGGCGCGGGCTGACCTGGCGCGCCGGCGACGTCGTCCTCCGACCGCACGACGGCGCAACGGTGACGGACTGGCGGGCGGGCGTCCTCGCCGAGCTGGCGCACACCTCGACGTTCCGCACACCTCGACCCGTCCGAACAGTCGAGGGCCCCTGGCGCGCCGGCGCCCGGCGGGACGGACCCTGGCGCGCCGGCGCATGGGAGGCCTGGGAGTGGCTGCCCGGCCGCGCCGACGAGACCCGGGTCGCCGACGTCATCCGCGTCGGGAACGCCTTCCACCGAGCGATCGCACACCTCGACCGCCCCGCGTTCCTCGCACCGTCCACGCCGCGCCCCGAGGACCCGTGGGGCCGCGCCGACCGGATGGCCTGGGGAGCAGCGCGCCTGCCGGACGACCCCACGCTCGACCGCCTCGCCGCGGCGTTCCGGCCCGTCCGAGCGCCGTCGCAGCTCGTCCACGGCGACCTGCTCGGCAACGTCCTCTTCGCCGATGCCGCCGTCCCCGCCGTCCCCGCCGTCATCGACTGGCCGCCGTCCTGGCGACCTGCCGGGTTCGGCGTGGCCGTCGCCGCGGTGGACGCCGTGTGCTGGCACGGCGTCCCGGTCGCGCAGCTCGGCGCGCTCGGCGCCGACGTCGCGGAGTGGGACCAACTGCTCGTCCGCGCGCTCGCGTTCCGCATCGCGACGCTCCACCTGCTCGGCGCCTGGGACGCGGCAGCCGACGCCCGACACCGCCCCGTCGTCGACGCGCTCGCCTGACGACGCGAGCCCCGGGCCCCGTCACCGCGGGCCAGGAGGTGCGGTGCCGGTCCGCCACCGACCTCCAGTCCGCGCTCGGTAGGCTTGACCACCTGATGATGCAGCGAATCGACCTCCGTGGCGGCCTCCCCGCCCGTGCCGAACTCCTCCGACTCATGCCGCGCGCCGCCGGTGACGTCTCGCACGCGGTGGACGCCGCCCGTGAGCTCGTCGACGCCGTCCGTGAGCACGGGGCGTCGGCGCTGCACGACCAGGCCGAACGGTTCGACGGGGGAGCGCCCGAGCACTTGCGGGTCCCCGCTGCCGAGATCGCCGCGGCCGTCGCCGGCCTCACGCCCGAGCTCCGGGAAGCGCTCGACGAGGCCATCCGCCGGGTCCGGGCGGCGAGTGCGGCCCAGGTGCCCGCCGCGTCCGTGACCACCCTGGCCGACGGCGCCGAGGTGCACCAGCGCTGGCAGCCGATGCGCCGCGTGGGCCTCTACGTACCCGGTGGCAAGGCGGTGTACCCGTCGAGCGTCGTCATGAACGTCGTCCCCGCCCAGGTCGCCGGCGTACGGTCGATCGCGCTCGTGTCGCCCCCGCAGCGTGACCACGGGGGAGCGGTGCACCCGACGATCCTCGCGGCGGCCGGCCTGCTCGGAATCGACGAGGTCTACGCCATGGGCGGCGCCGGAGCCGTCGGTGCGCTGGCGTACGGCGTCCCGTCGATCGGCCTCGAGCCCGTCGACCTCGTCACGGGTCCCGGCAACAACTACGTCGCAGCGGCCAAGCGCCTCGTGCGCGGTGTCGTCGGCATCGACGCCGAGGCCGGCGCGACGGAGATCCTCGTGATCGCCGACGACACCGCGGACCCCGGGTACGTGGCCGCCGACCTCATCAGCCAGGCCGAGCACGACGAGCAGGCCGGCAGCGTGCTGGTGACGACGTCGGCGGCGTTCGCCGACGCGGTGGAGGCGGCCATCCCGGAACGTGCTGCGCGTGTCGGGACCGCGTCGCGCCTCCAGGTCGCCCTGGACGGACCGCAGTCCGCGATCGTGCTCGTGGACTCGCTCGCGGACGCGGCGACCGTGAGCAACGCCTACGGGCCGGAGCACCTCGAGATCCAGACCGTCGACGACGACGCGGTCCTCGCCGACATCGACGCCGCGGGCGCGGTGTTCGTTGGCCCGAGCACGCCGGTCAGCCTCGGCGACTACCTGGCCGGGTCGAACCACGTCCTGCCGACCGGCGGGCAGGCGCGCTTCGGCTCCGGGCTGTCCGCGTCGACGTTCCTCCGCCCGCAGCAGGTCATCCGCTACTCGCCCGAGGCCCTCGCCGAGGTCGCGCCGCACATCGTCGCCCTCGCGACCGAGGAGCAGCTCCCCGCGCACGGCGCCGCCGTGACGGAGCGCACGAACCGGTAGCCTGGGGTCGACATGTTCTGCCCCTTCTGCCGCCACCCGGACTCCCGCGTCGTCGACTCCCGGACGAGCGACGACGGAACCTCCATCCGTCGCCGTCGTCAGTGCCCGAACTGCGGCCGCCGTTTCTCGACCACCGAGACCGCTTCGCTCAACGTGGTGAAGCGCAACGGGGTGACCGAGCCGTTCAGCCGTGACAAGATCGTGTCCGGCGTGCGCAAGGCCTGCCAGGGACGCCCGGTGACCGACGGCGACCTGGCGATCCTCGCGCAGCGCGTCGAGGAGACCGTGCGGTCCTCGGGGTCGAGCCAGATCGACGCGAACGACATCGGGCTCGCGATCCTCGCGCCGCTCCGCGAACTCGACGAGGTCGCCTACCTCCGGTTCGCGAGCGTCTACCAGGCCTTCGACTCGCTCGAGGACTTCGAGGACGCCATCGGCCAACTCCGCCGCGACCACCACGGCGCGGCCGACCCGGTCGCCGGCTCGTCCCCGGCCGGGGCCGGCGCGTGAGCGGCATCGCGGAACGGATCGTCCGCGGCGGGTACTCCGTCGTGTTCCGCTCGGTGTTCGCCAACATGGACCCCGAGCGCGCGCACCACATCGCGTTCGCGGTGATCAAGTGGCTGCCGCACGTGCCCGTCGTCGGACGGCTCGTCGAGCGCTACTCGCGGCCCTCCGCCGCCGACGGCGTGACGACCATGGGGATCCACTTCCCGTCCCGCTTCGGCCTGGCCGCCGGGTTCGACAAGGACGCCCGGGGGATCGCCGGACTCGGTGTCCTCGGGTTCGGGCACGTCGAGGTCGGCACCATCACCGCCAAGCCGCAGCCCGGCAACGAGCGCCCGCGGCTCTTCCGGCTCATCCCCGACCGCGCCCTCATCAACCGCATGGGCTTCAACAACCACGGTGCCGCCGCAGCAGCACGTCGGTTGGAGCGTGCCCGGCGCAACCCCGGGCGGCCCGTCATCGGCGTGAACATCGGCAAGAGCCGGGTCGTCGCCGTCGAGGACGCCGTCGACGACTACCTCGAGTCGACGCGCAGGCTCGCGCCGTTCGCGGACTACCTCGCGGTCAACGTCAGCTCGCCGAACACGCCCGGGCTGCGCGGTCTGCAGGAGCTCGACCAGCTCCGACCGCTGCTCACCGCCGTGCGCGACGCCGCCGGCAAGGTGCCGGTGCTGGTGAAGATCGCGCCGGACCTCACGGACGAGCAGATCGACGCGATCGCCGGGCTCGCCGTCTCCCTCGGGATGGCCGGTGTCATCGCGAACAACACCACGATCTCCCGCTCGGGACTCCGCACGCCGGCTGCGGACGTCGAGGCGATGGGCGCCGGGGGACTCTCCGGCGCACCGGTCGCGGCTCGGTCGCTCGAGGTCCTGCGGCGGGTCCGCGCCGCGGTGCCGTCGGACTTCTGCGTCATCGCGGTCGGCGGCGTCACGACCGAGCAGGACGTGCAGGACCGCATCGACGCCGGGGCGACCCTGGTGCAGGGCTACACGGCGTTCCTCTACGAGGGGCCGACCTGGGCAACGCGGATCAACCGGCTCCGGCGGCGGCGGTTGGGGCGCGCGGCACGCTGACGTCGCGTGCGCGTCGTCGAGCGGGCGAAGTACGTCACGCTCGACGCGTCGTGGCGGTGCGTTCTGCCCGCTCGGGGAGTCGTGGGCGGCGAGTCGTGACCGGTCGGGGTCGCGGGTCCGGGTCCGGGTCTGCGTGTCCGTCGTCGGGTCCCGGTGTCCGTCGTCGAGGTCGCACGACACGCCGCGTGTGCTGTGGCGAGGTCGCGCAATGCGCCGTCGCGCGCGCCGCGGAGCGGCACTTCCCGCGACCTCGGCGAAGTGCGCCGGGCGGGTCGCACGCCCGCGTCGAGCACCTGACGGACGGGAGGCGCGGGGCGGGGCCGCACCGCGCCTCCCGTCCGGTGGGTGGTCGGCGGGCAGGCCGCCGAGTGGGCGCGACGCGCCGCTCGCATTCGGCGAGTGGGCGGAATGTGCCGTGCGGAGCCCGCGAGCGTGACGGATACTGCCCGCTCGGCGGGGGACGACGGGGGACGACGGGGGACGGCGCGGGACGGTGAGGGATGGTGGGGCCGCCGGGCCGCGCGCCGGGAACGACGCAGCGCCGCCCGGCGGACCGGACGGCGCTGCGATGGGGAACGATCAGACGGTGGGGTACTGCCCGCGGCGGACCTGCGGCTTCGGCAGGCGCAGGAAGCGCAGCTGCCACGCCCGCGTGAGGATGTAGAGGAACGTCCCGCGCTGCATCGAGCCGAACTTGGCCGTCAGCTTCTTGCGGAACGACAGCCAGAGCACGATGCAGTCGAGCACGAAGAGCGCCACGAACGCCCACACGAGCAGCAGCGAGTACGACGCGATCACGGTCTGCGACGCGGCGAACCCGACGATGAGGAACAGCACGAGCACCGGCATCATGATCTCGCCGACGTTCCAGCGGGCGTCGATCCAGTCGCGCACGAACTTTCGCTGCTCGCCCTTGTCCTTCGCGGGGAGGTAGCGCTCCTCGCCGTTGGCCATGCCGACGCGGGCCTTCTCGCGCTCGTTCGTGAGCCGTGCACGAGCCGCCTTCTTGTCCTCGGCGGAGCCGCCGACGATGGGACGACGGTTCGCCGCCTCACGCTCGCGACGGGTCGGCGTCGGACGGCCCTTCCCCTGTTCGAGGAGCTCGGCCTCGGACGGGTTGACGGTCGTGTTGGTCTTGGGGGCTGCCTTCGCCACGATGCGTTCCTGACTGCGGTCTGCGTGCTGGATCGTCCTCTAGATTACGGGACATGACCGACACCGACCAGCACGCCGCCGCCACCGACCCCGCACTCCTCGACGCCCTCCGCGAACACGTGCAGGGATCGCTGCCCTCGACGATCGCCGACCTGTCCGACCTGGTGCGGTTGCCCTCGGTGTCCTGGTCGGCGTTCGACCCGGCGAACGTGCGGGCCAGCGCCGAGGCCGTCGCGGACCTGGCGCGGTCGACGGGCGTGTTCGGCGCGGACGACGTGCGCATCGTCCGGTCGGCGGTGGACGGCGACACCGCAGCGGTCGAGGCCGCCGGCGGGGAGCTCGGTCAGCCCGCGGTCCTCGCGGTCCGCCCGGCCCGCAACGGCAAGCCGACCGTGATGCTGTACGCCCACCACGACGTCCAGCCGCAGGGCGACGACGCGCTCTGGGAGACCCCGCCGTTCGAGCCGACGCTGCGTGGCGACCGCCTGTACGGCCGCGGTGCCTCGGACGACAAGGCCGGCGTGATGACCCACATCGCATCGCTGCGGGCGCTGCACGCGCAGTTCGGAGACGACCTGGAGCTCGGCGTCGTCCTGTTCATCGAGGGCGAGGAGGAGTTCGGCTCGCGGTCGTTCCGCACGTTCCTCCGCGAGCAGCAGGAGCACCTCGCCGCCGACGTCATCGTCGTCGCGGACAGCGACAACTGGTCGACCGAGGTCCCGTCGATCACCGTCTCCCTGCGCGGCAACGTCACCTTCAAGCTGACCCTGACGACCCTCGAGCACGCGAGCCACAGCGGCATGTTCGGGGGAGCGGCGCCGGACGCCATGATCCCGATGGTCCGCCTGCTCGCCTCGCTGCACGACGACGACGGCGCCGTCGCGGTCGAGGGCCTCTCCTCGTACGAGGCCGACGTGCCCGAGCGCACCGAGGAGCAGCTCGCCGCCGACGCGGCACTGCTCCCGGGTGTCCGTCCGGTCGGCCGTGGCGACGTGCTGTCGCGGATGTGGTTCCAGCCGTCGATCACCGTGACGGGCATGGACGTCCCGAGCGTCGCGAACGCCTCGAACACCCTGCTGCCGACGGTCTCCGCCCGGGTCTCGGTGCGGGTCGCGCCGGGGCAGGCCGCGACGGACGCGTACGCCGCGGTCGAGCGGCACCTGCGGGCGCACGTGCCGTTCGGCGCCCGGATGGAGATCAGCGAGCCGGACGCCGGCGACGGGTTCCTCGTGGACACCGCCGGTTGGGCCGTCCAGGAAGCGCGGACCGCGATGTCCGAGGGCTGGGGCGAGTCGCCCGTCGAGCAGGGCATCGGCGGCTCGATCCCGTTCGTCTCGGACCTCGCCGCCCAGTTCCCGGACGCGCAGATCCTCGTGACCGGCGTCGAGGACCCGGACACCCGCGCGCACAGCCCGAACGAGTCGCAGCACCTCGGCGTCCTGCACCGCGCCATCGCATCGGAGACGATCCTGCTCGCGCGTCTCGCGACTCGCGGCTGACGGTGCTTACAATCGGTCCAAGCGCGGTGAACGACACCGCACGGAGGGAGACGCGCGGATGAGCGACACCATCACCGACCACGCACCGACGACCGAGGCGCCGTCGCACGGCGTCCTGCTCAGCGACGCGGCCGCGGCGAAGGTGGCGAGCCTCCTCGAACAGGAAGGCCGCGACGACCTCCGCCTGCGCCTCGCCGTCCAGCCCGGCGGGTGCTCCGGCCTGATCTACCAGCTCTACTTCGACGAGCGCCTGCTCGACGGCGACGCCACGGCCGAGTTCGGCGACGGCGTCGAGGTCGTCGTCGACAAGATGAGCGTCCCGTACCTCGACGGCGCCTCGATCGATTTCGAGGACACCATCCAGAAGCAGGGCTTCACGATCGACAACCCCAACGCGCAGGGCAGCTGCGCGTGCGGTGACAGCTTCCACTGATCTCCGTCGACCCGACACGAGCGGGGAGTGACCGACACGGTCGCTCCCCGCTCGTTCGTTCCCGGGCGTGGCATCCCGCACGACCAGGGAAAACCCGCCCGGACGGAGTGCGGATCGCGGCCCGAGGTGTGTCGCGTGTGCGCGAGCGGTCCCGAGCTGCGAGTAAGCTAGGAGTGTTCCAACCAAGCTGGGAGCGAGCCATGCGCGACCTTCACGTCGCGGCCTGCTCCGGTTTCACGTTCTTCCGAGAGGTAACAGTGCGTTCGAATCGCCGTATACGTTGGGCGGCCGTCCCGGTGGCCGTCGGTCTGGTCATCGCACTGGCTGGTTGCACGCAGCAGCAGCTGAACGGATGGCTCCCCGGCACGGAGGAGACGAAGGACGTCACCAACCACACGAGCCGCATCGTCGGCCTGTGGACCACCAGCTGGGTCGTGCTGCTCGCGGTCGGTCTGATCGTGTGGGGCCTCATCATCTGGGCAGCGATCGTCTACCGCCGCCGCAAGGGCCAGACCGGCCTGCCGGTGCAGATGCGCTACAACATGCCGCTCGAGATCTTCTACACGATCGTGCCGCTGATCCTCGTGCTCGGCTTCTTCGCCTTCACCGCAAAGGACCAGGCCGCGATCGAGCAGCCGTTCAAGAACGCCGACGCGACGATCCACGTCTACGGCAAGCGCTGGGCGTGGGACTTCAACTACATCAACGAGGACGACAAGTCCAAGAGCGTCTACTACCAGGGCATCCAGGCCCAGGAAGAAGAGAACGCCAACGGCGCGATCGACGAGTCGCAGCTCCCGACCCTCTACCTGCCCAAGGGCAAGAAGGTCCACATCGAGCTCTCGTCCCGCGACGTCGACCACTCGTTCTGGATCATCGACTTCCTCTATAAGAAGGACATGCTCCCGGGCAAGCAGAACGACGAGTACTTCATCCCGCAGAAGCTCGGTACCTACCAGGGCAAGTGCGCGGAGCTGTGCGGTGAGTACCACTCGCTCATGCTCTTCCAGGTGAAGGTCGTCACTCCGGCTGAGTACCAGAAGTACCTCGACTCGCTCGAGGAGCAGGGCAAGGTCGGTCTGCTCGGCAACGAGTACAACACCAACACGAACGAACCCAACGACAAGACGCCCGTCACGGCGTCGAGCGACAACAAGTAGGGGCTCCGTCAGATGACCACGTCACTCGTCGGCCAGCCGGCTGCAGGGACCACGACACTGGACTTCCAGGCGTCGAAGGTCGGCCGGAAGGGCAACATCATCGTCCGGTGGATCACCTCCACGGACCACAAGACCATCGGGTACATGTACCTGATCGCCTCGTTCATCTTCTTCCTGCTCGCGGGTGTGATGGCGCTCGTCATCCGTGCCCAGCTCTTCGAGCCCGGCCTGCACGTGGTCGCGACGAAGGAGCAGTACAACCAGCTCTTCACGATGCACGGCACGATCATGCTGCTGATGTTCGCGACCCCGCTCTTCTCGGGCTTCGCGAACGCGATCATGCCGCTGCAGATCGGTGCGCCGGACGTCGCCTTCCCGCGTCTGAACGGGTTCGCCTTCTGGCTCTACCTGTTCGGCTCGCTCATCGCCGTCGGTGGCTTCCTCACCCCGCAGGGCGCCGCGTCGTTCGGCTGGTTCGCCTACGCACCACTGAGTGACACGACGTTCACACCAGGGCTCGGCGGCACCCTCTGGGTCTTCGGCCTCGGTATGACCGGCTTCTCGACGATCCTCGGTGCGGTGAACTTCATCACCACGATCATCACGATGCGTGCCCCGGGTCTGACCATGTTCCGCATGTCGATCTTCACGTGGAACACCCTCGTGACGGCCCTGCTCGTGCTCATGGCCTTCCCGGTGCTCGCCGCCGCGCTGTTCGGCCTCGGGCTCGACCGCGTGTTCAACGCCCAGATCTTCAACCCGGCCAACGGCGGTGCACTGCTCTGGCAGCACCTGTTCTGGTTCTTCGGCCACCCCGAGGTCTACATCATCGCGCTGCCGTTCTTCGGCATCGTCTCCGAGGTCTTCCCGGTCTTCAGCCGCAAGCCGATCTTCGGCTACAAGACCCTCGTCTACGCGACCATCTCGATCGCCGCGCTGTCGGTCACGGTCTGGGCGCACCACATGTACGTCACCGGTGGCGTCCTGCTCCCGTGGTTCTCGCTCATGACGATGCTCATCGCGGTCCCGACCGGCGTGAAGATCTTCAACTGGGTCGGCACGATGTGGCGCGGTTCGGTCACGTTCGAGACGCCGCTCCTGTGGGCGGTCGGCTTCCTCATCACCTTCACGTTCGGTGGCCTCACCGGAGTGATCCTGGCGTCGCCGCCGCTCGACTTCCACGTGTCCGACTCGTACTTCGTCGTCGCGCACTTCCACTACGTCGTCTTCGGCACCGTCGTGTTCGCGATGTTCTCCGGCTTCTACTTCTGGTGGCCGAAGTGGACGGGCAAGATGCTCAACGAGCGCCTCGGCAAGATCCACTTCTGGCTCCTGTTCATCGGCTTCCACACGACGTTCCTCATCCAGCACTGGCTCGGCGTCATCGGCATGCCGCGTCGCTACGCGACCTACCTGCCGAACGACGGGTTCACCTGGATGAACCAGCTGTCGACGATCGGCTCGATGATCCTCGCGATCTCGTTCCTGCCGTTCATCTTCAACGTCTACGTGACCGCCCGGAACGCGCCGAAGGTCGCCGTGAACGACCCGTGGGGCTACGGCCGCTCGCTCGAGTGGGCGACCAGCTGCCCGCCGCCGCGGCACAACTTCACGTCGATCCCGCGCATCCGTTCGGAGTCGCCGGCGTTCGACCTCAACCACCCCGAAGCGGGTGTGCCGATCGGTGTGGGTCCGGCCAAGGACGCCCCCGACGCTCCGACCTACGACGCCGCGAAGGGCGAGGTGAAGTAAGGCGATGCGCGCCAACACCAACCTGTTCTGGATCCTCTTCGGGTTCTTCATCCTCGCGGACGCCGCGTACACCATCTGGTCGCTGCTCTACTACGGTCACCCGGAGTGGGTCGGCACGGTGGCCATCGGCCTCACCGGGATCATGTCCGCGTTCATCGCGTTCTACCTCGGCAAGGTGATGTCCTCGCAGGGCGGCGTCCTCCCCGAGGACCGCCCCGACGCCAACATCGAGGACGGCGACGCCGAGCTCGGGCACTTCAGCCCGTGGTCGTGGTGGCCCATCCTGCTCGCGGGTGCCACGGCGCTCTGCTTCCTCGGTGTCGCAGCCGGGCTGTGGATCGTCCCGATCGGGCTCGCCTGCGTGGCGATCACCCTCGTCGGATGGGTCTACGAGTACTACCGCGGCAACTTCGGTCACTGACCTGGACCTCCAGCGCACCTGACTTCGGGCGGCACCACACCGGTGCCGCCCGAAGTGCGTCCAGCACCACACCGGAACCGCAGCACGACCTCCGGAACGCAGGCACACCAACGAACCTGCTCGTCCGGGAATCAACCGGTCCGCCCACGGCTTGGCCTCAAGCGGACCACCCCCACCACAGCGAAAGGAGTCACCTCCGGTGACCGACAAGCGCACTCTCATCATCTTCGGCGCGACGGGCGACCTCGCCTCCCGCCTGCTGCTGCCGGGCCTCGGCACGTTCCTGCAGAGCGGTCGAGCGGTGCCCGTCCAGCTCATCGGCACGGGCCGCAGCGCCCGCAGCGAGGAGCAGTGGAAGGACGTCGTCACGAAGTCCTTCGCGTCGCAGGACGTGAAGGGCCCGGAGGTCGATGCCACCCTCGCGTCGACGCAGTTCATCCAGGGTGACCCGACCGACCCCGAGCACCTCAAGGCGCTGTTCGCCGCGGCCGACGCCGACGCCGAGCCGATCCTCTACTTCGCGCTCCCGCCGCAGATCGCCTCCGACATCTGCGAGGCGCTCCAGCAGGTCGAGCTGCCCGAGGGCACGACCCTCGCGTTCGAGAAGCCCTTCGGCACGGACGTCGCCAGCGCGAAGGCCCTCAACGAGACGGTCCTCAAGCTCGTCCCCGAGGAGCGCGTGCACCGCACTGACCACTTCCTCGGTCGCACCACGGTCCTGAACATCATCGGTCTGCGCTTCGCGAACCGCCTGTTCGAGCCGATCTGGAACGCCGACAACATCGAGAAGGTCGACATCTTCTACGACGAGACCCTCGGTCTCGAGAACCGCGCCCAGTACTACGACGAGGCCGGTGCGATGGTCGACATGATCCAGTCGCACCTGCTGCAGATCCTCGGCATCGTGACGATGGACGCCCCGGCGGACATCGACGCCGTCGAGTTCCGCTCGTCCCTGGCCCGGGTGCTCCGTTCGACCGAGCTCAAGGGCGGCGACCCGAAGATCGCGTCGCGTCGTGCGGTCTACACGGCCGGCACCATCGACGGCAAGGAACTGCCGTCGTACCAGGACGAGGACGGCGTCGACAAGTCGCGCGGCACCGAGACGCTCGCCGAGATCTCGGTCGAGGTGGACACCGCCCGCTGGAAGGGCGTGCCGTTCACGCTCCGTTCCGGCAAGGCACTCGGCAACAGCCGGAAGGAGGTGCTGATCACCTTCAAGCCCGTGACGCGCCTGCCCTCCGGCCTGTCCGGTCGGCCGAAGACGGACACGCTCCGCATCGTGCTCAACCCCGACGAGATCGAGCTGACGGTGTCGGCCAACGGCGGCGGCAACCCGTTCGAGATGGGCCAGGTCACCCTGTCGTCCTCCTTCGCGGACGGCGAGCTCACCCCCTACGGCGAGGTCCTCAACGGGATCTTCCACGACGACCCGCTGCTCTCGATCCGCGGTGACGTGGCCGAGCGCTGCTGGGAGATCGTCGAGCCGGTCGTCGACGCCTGGAAGGCGGACGAGGTCCCGCTCGAGGAGTACCGCGCGGGGTCGCGCGGCCCGGCGGACTGGGAGTCCTCGTCCTGACGGACGTGACGGTGACGCCCTGATCGGGCGGTGACGACGGACGGGAGGCACGGTGCCAGCTGGCACCGTGCCTCCCGTCCGTCTGCGGTCACGACCACCGCGTCAGGCGGGTGTGCCGGCCCGCTCGCCCTCTCCGGTCCACGAGCGGGTGCCGCCGTCGTGCACGGCGAGTCGCGTCCGGTGGCCGGCCGCCGTGCCGCGCGCCCGCGCGATCGCGTCCGCGGCGGACACGAGCGTGAGGTGCGACAACGCCTGCGGGGTGTTCCCGATGTGGTGGCCGGTCGCGACGTCGATCTCCTCGGAGAGCATGCCGACGTCGTTCGCGTAGCCGACGAGCACGTCCATCAGCCGCTCGGCGTCCTCGACGCGCCCGGACGCGGCGTACTGCTCGACGAGCCAGAAGGAGCACGCGAGGAACGGGTGCTCGCTGCCGGAGAGCCCGTCGAAGCCGGACGAGGTGCGGTACCGGAGCACGAGGCCGTCGTCGCCGGTCCGGAGGTCCTGCTCGATCGCGGCGACGGTCCCGACCATCCGCGGGTCACCGGGCTTCACGTAGCCGATCTGCGGCAGGACGAGCAGGCTCGCGTCGACCTCGTCGGTGTCGTAGTGCTGGCGGTAGCTGCCGCGCTCGGCGTTCCACCCGTGCTCCTCGATCTCGGCGCGCACTTCGGCGCGGAGGGTCCGCCAGCGGTCGACGGGGCCCTCGAGGCCGAACTCCTCGACGGCTGCGACGCCGCGGTCGAATGCGGCCCAGATCATCGCGCGCGAGTGCGTGAAGTGCCGACGGGGCCCGCGCATCTCCCAGATGCCGTTGTCGGGCTCCTGCCAGTGCTCCTCGACGTACCCGAGCAGGGCGCGCTGGAGTGCCCACGAGTCGGCGTTCTCCTCGACGCCGAGTTCGCGGGCGTCGTGGAGCGCGGCGAGGACCTCGCCGAAGACGTCCCCCTGGTACTGCGTGTAGGCGCCGTTGCCGATCCGGACCGGCGTGGAGCCCGCGTACCCGGGCAGGTTCGGCAGTTCGCGTTCGGGGAGTTCGCGCTCCCCGGCGATGCCGTACATGATCTGCACGTCGGCGGGGTCGCCGGCGATCGCGCGGAGGAGCCAGCCGCGCCAGTGCATCGCCTCGTCGCGGTACCCGTGCGCGATGAGGGACGCGAGGGCGAGCGAGGCGTCGCGGAGCCAGACGTAGCGGTAGTCCCAGTTGCGTTCGCCGCCGGGGTCCTCGGGCAGGCTGGTCGTCGCGGCCGCCACGACGCCGCCGGTCTCGGCGTGGGTCATCGCACGGAGCAGGAGGAGCGACCGGCGGGCCGCCTCGGCGTACCGGCCCTCGGTCCGGGCGGTGGCCATCCAGTCCCGCCACCAGCGCACGGTGCGGTGCAGGGCCTCGTCGACGTCGAGGGGCTCCGGCGGCTCGCGGTGCGACGGGTACCAGGTGAGGACGGTGTCGAGCACGTCGCCGTCGTGCACGGTGGTGGTGGCGGTGTGTCGGTGGTCGTCGGCGCGGAAGCGGACCCCGCGGACGATCACGGACCCGGGTCCCGCCGTGGCCAGCAGTGCGGGGTCCTCGTCGCCGCCGATCTGCCGGACCCAGGGGAGTGCGAGGGCGTAGTCGAACCGGATGCGCAGCGTCTGTCGGAGCTCCACGCTGCCGCGGAGCCCGCGCACCCGCCGGACGATCGTCGCCCGGTGCGCACCGATCGGCATGAACTCGGTGACCTCGACCACGCCGGTGCTCGTCGTCCACACGGTCGCGAGCACGAGCGTGTCGTGGTCGTACCGGCGGGTGGCGGTCGCGTCCGGGTCCGTGGGGCGGAGGGTCCAGTGCCCGTGGTCCTCGGTGCCCAGGATCGAGGCGAAGGTCGACGGGCTGTCGAAGCGGGGCAGGCACGCCCAGTCGACGGTGCCGTCGCGCCCGACGAGCGCGGCGGTGTAGGTGTCGCCGATCAGCGCGTGGTCCTCGATGCGGTTGGTCGGTGTGTCAGCCGGGCTCATGGGCCGATCCAACCACCGCCGCCTCGGGAGGCCGGGGTGGTTGCTGAGGGATGGCTCAGGCCGGGTCGTCCGGGTCGGCGCGGGTGATGCCGACCCGTGCCAGCTCGGACCAGATGCCGGCGCCGTCCGGGGCGTAGACCCAGGGCGCCGAGGACTCGCGCGAGCGTTCCTGGGCGCGGGACCGCCCACCGGCGAGGACGGCCTCACTCGTGGAGAGCTGGCGGATGGCGACGCCCGCGACGTTCTCGGGGTGGGCCCGGGCGAACTCGCCGTAGAGCGACTCGTCGTGCTGCCCGTCGTCGCCGACGAGGAGCCACTGCACGTGCGGGAAGTCCTGGGCGAGTCGTTCGAGGTTCTGCTGCTTGTGGAGCTGGCCGCTGCGGAAGAACCGGTCGTGCGTGGGACCCCAGTCGGTGAGCAGCAGGGTGCCGGACGGGTAGAGGTTCCGGCTGAGGAAGCGCTGCAGCGTCGGCGCGACGTTCCAGGCGCCGGTGGAGAGGTAGACCGTCGGGGCGCCGGGGTGCTGCGCGAGGACGCGTTCGTACAGCACCGACATGCCCGGGACGGGCCGGCGCCCGTGCTCCGTGAGCACGAAGGAGTTCCAGGCCGCGAGCATCGGGCGCGGGAGCGAGGTCACCATGACGGTGTCGTCGATGTCCGACAGCAGCCCGAACCGCGTGTCCGGGTGGACGATGAAGACGTCGGCCTCGACGTCGCGCATGCCCCCGGCGGACAGCTTGATGGTGCGCCAGCCCGGCTCGAGGTCGATCGGCACGATGGTGTCGACCACGCCGCCGCGGTCGGACTGCACCACGTGCGAGGTCCCGCCGGCGGTGATCGTGACCTCGGCGTCGTCGACCGCGACGCTCGTGAAGCTCCGCCAGCCGCGCACACCGTAGAAGGAGGCGTCTGATGCGAGGCCCCGACGCGTGAGGAGGACCCGGCAGAGGACGCGGACCCACCCGGGTGCGCCGTAGCCGGTGTACGGGATGACGGTCGGCACCAGCCCCCGGCGGCGAGCCCGGTGCTCGCGGAACTCCTGGACGGCGTCCTCGATGCGGGCCGCCCGGTGGAGGATCGGCTCGGCCAACGACGGCTCGTGGGGCGTCGGGTCGGGCATCGCCCCATCATTCCACGTCCGACCTGGCACACGTACGACCTCACACGTGTACTGGGAGAGTCGCAGCGATATTCCAGCCGGTCTCTGCGACAGTTGTGACCGTCACACCCACATGAGTCGCGCTGTCGGCGCAAGAGGAGAACACGTGCTCGTCACCGAGGTATCGAACGCACTGCCGGGGGGATCATCACTGCTCAGGAACGAGCCGGTCCAAGCCCGCAGTTCGGCGCGCCTCGCCGGCCTCCTCGACGCCGCAGCCGCGGTGATCGACGAGATCGGGTTCGAGCGCCTGACCACCGCGATGGTGGCCGAGCGGGCGGGGGCGTCCATCGGCACCGTCTACCGCTACTTCCCGGACCGCATCGCCGTGGTCGAGGCACTCGCGATCCGGAGCACCCAGCGCCTGGCCGAGCGGTTCATCACCGCCCTCGACACCAGCGAGGCGACGACCTGGCAGGCCGCGTGCGACGCGCTGATCGACGTCACCGCCGAGATGTACCGCACCGAGCCGGGCTTCCGGGCGATCCGCTTCGGCGACGCGGCGGACACCGGCACGGGCGACGCCGAGGACCGGATGGCGGCGCTGGGGAGCGCCGTCGCCCACATCATGCACGAGCGGTTCGGCGTGCCGACGGGGGAGCGCATCGAGCGGACCTGGGTGGTCCTCGCCGAGTCGTCGCACGCCGTCCTCGCGCGGGCGCACCGTGACCCGGCGAACCCCGAGACCGCGCTGATCGAGGAGTACCGGGCGATGAGCCGCGGGCACCTCGAAGCGGTGATCGCGGCCTCCTGACACGCCGAGCGGCAATCCGACGACGCCCGTCCTCCGAACAGGAGAGACGGGCGTCGTCGCGTCCGGACGCTGCGCACGCGCTGTCCGGGACACGACACACGTCGTCACGGCTGAACGGGTGTCACACCCGACGGGTACTCTCACTCGGAGTCGGGCTACCTCCGAACAGAAGGGCACCCATGATCGAGTTCCGCTCGGTGCGCAAGACCTACCCGGACGGCACCAACGCGGTCGACGACTTCAGCCTCGTCATCCCCTCGAGGACCACGACGGTCTTCGTCGGGTCGAGCGGCTGCGGCAAGACCACGCTGCTCCGGATGATCAACCGCATGGTCGACCCCAGCGCAGGTGCCGTCGAGATCGACGGGGAGGACGTCGCGGGCGTCGACCCGGTCAAGCTCCGCCGCAGCATCGGCTACGTGATGCAGAACGCCGGGCTGCTGCCGCACCGCAAGGTCGTCGACAACATCGCCACGGTGCCGCTGCTGACGGGGGTCCCGAAGGCCGATGCGCGCCAGCGTGCCCTCGAACTCATGGACACGGTCGGGCTCGACCGTGCCTTCGCGAACCGGTACCCCTCGCAGCTCTCCGGCGGACAGCAGCAGCGCGTCGGCGTCGCCCGCGGACTCGCGGTCGACCCGAACATCCTGCTCATGGACGAGCCCTTCGGTGCCGTCGACCCGCTCGTGCGGAACGACCTGCAGGACGAGCTCATCCGGCTGCAGCGCGAGCTCGGCAAGACCGTGGTCTTCGTCACGCACGACATCGACGAGGCCTTCAAGCTCGGCGACCAGGTCGTCATCCTCAAGAAGGGCGGCGAGATCGCCCAGCTCGGCACCCCCGCCGAGATCCTCGCCGAGCCCGCGGACGACTTCGTCGCGAACTTCATCGGCGCCGGTCGCGGCCGGCGCGCGCTCCGCGTCGAGCAGACGCCGACGGGGCCGATCGTCGTCGACGGCGAGGGGCGCGCCGCCGGTGTGCTCACCGGTCCGGTGCAGGTCGTGGACGCGGCCGAGGCAGTTCCCCAGGAGCAGCGGGGCGACGCGTGAACTGGGTCCTCGGCAACACGGACACGATCAGCGACAACCTGATCGCGCACGTCTGGCTGGCGATCCCGCCGATCGTCATCAGCTTCCTGCTGTCCGTCCCGATCGGCCTGCTCGTGTCGCGCCTGCGGAAGCGCAACGGCGTGGCCCGGGGGACGGCCTCGACGATCGTCGTCGTCGCGAGCCTCTTCTACACGATCCCGGCGCTGCCCCTCTTCCTGGTGCTGCCCGCGATCATCGGCACGAGCACCCTCGACCCGGTGAACGTCGTGATCGCGATGACCATCTTCGGCGTGGCCCTGATGGCCCGGTCCGCCGCCGACGCCATCGACGCGGTCGACCAGGACGTCGTGGGGGCGTCCGAGGCGCTCGGGTACTCGCCCGCACAGCGGTTCTTCAAGGTGGAGCTGCCGCTCGCCGGTCCGGTCCTCCTCGCGGGCATCCGGGTGGTGTCGGTGTCCACGATCAGCCTCATCACGGTCGGCGCGCTCATCGGTGTGCCGAACCTCGGGTTCCTGCTCACCGACGGCCTCAAGCGCGGCATCAGCGCCGAGATCCTCACCGGCATCGTCCTCACCATCGTGCTCGCGCTCGTGTTCGACGCGCTGCTCGTGGCCGTGGGTCGGCTCGCGATGCCGTGGACACGGGGGAGCGGCCGCAACGCCCGTGACGTCCGACGCCGCGCCGCTGACGACGTCCGAGCGAACGAGGTCTCCGCATGAACCTCTTCGCCCAGGGCATCGCCTGGATCTTCGACCCGGCGAACAACGTCGGGTCCGACGCCGTCGGAATCCGACTCTGGGAGCACGTGTGGATCACGTTGCTCACGGTCGCCATCGCCGTCGCGATCGCCGTGCCGGTCGGCCTGCTGATCGGGCACACCGGCAAGGGACGCTCGATCGCGGTGGGCGTCTCGGGTGGCATCCGTGCGCTGCCGACGCTCGGCGTCCTGACGCTGCTCGCACTCTCGATCGGCCTCGGACTCGGGGCGCCGCTCATCGCACTCGTCATCCTCGCGATCCCGTCGGTGCTCGCCGGCGCGTACTCCGGCGTCGAGGCGATCGACCGCGTCGTGATCGACGCCGCCAAGGCGCAGGGCATGACCGGGTGGCAGATCCTCGGCAAGGTCGAGATCCCGCTCGCCCTGCCGCTCATCGTCGGCGGCATCCGTGCCGCCGTGCTGCAGGTCGTCGCCACCGCGACCCTCGTCGGCTACATCAACGCCGGCGGACTCGGCGGCTACGCCTTCTCCGGCATCGCCAACTCGGACTACGCGGAGGTGCTCGGCGGTTCCCTCCTGGTGATCGCCCTCGCCATCGCGTTCGAGATCGTCTTCGCCGCGCTGCAGCGGCTCGCCGTCCCCGCGGGTGTCTCCGCCGGGTCGGCGCGTCTGTCGCGTCGGAGCACCCGCAGCTCAGCACCACGAGCATCAACCCCTGTGGAAGGAACCCACCCGTGATCACAGCAACGACCCGGCGTCTCGCCGCGACGATCGCCGTCGCGTCCGCGGCCGCCATCGCCCTCGCGGGCTGCTCCTCGAGCGACCCGCTCTCCTCCGGCTCCGGCGGCGGGGACTCCAAGACCATCGTCGTCGGCTCGCAGGCGTACCCGTCGAACGAGATCATCGCCGAGCTCTACGCGCAGGAGCTCGAGCACGAGGGCTTCACCGTCACCAAGAAGCTCAACATCGGTCAGCGCAAGGCGTACTGGCCCGAGGTCGCGAAGGGGAGCATCAACGTCTTCCCGGAGTACAACGGCAACCTGCTCAACTACCTCCTGCAGGAGGACGGCAAGTCCACCACGACCGAGACGACGACGGACGGCATCAACACCGCGCTGAAGTCGGCCCTGCCGTCGGACGTCAAGGCGCTGCCGTCGGCCGACGCCTCGGACGCCGACACCTACACGGTGACCCAGGCGACGGCGGACAAGTACGGCTTGAAGTCGATCGCCGACCTCTCGAAGATCGGCGGGACGATCTCGATCGCCGCCAACCCGGAGTTCGCCACCGCCGCCTACGGTCCGAAGGGCCTCAAGGAGAAGTACGGCATCACCGGCGAGGTCAACCAGCAGAACGACTCCGGCGGCCCGCTCACGATCAAGGCGATCCAGGACGGTGACTCGCAGGTCGCGGACATCTACTCCGCCAGCGCCTCGATCAAGACCGACAAGCTCGTCACGCTCGAGGACCCGGAGCACCTCGTGCCGGCGAACAACGTGACCCCGATCGTGTCGAAGGACCTCGACTCGAAGGCCGCGGACGCCATCGAGAAGGTGAACAAGCTCCTCACGACCGACGCGCTCATCGAGCTCAACCGTCAGAACTCGGTCGACCAGAAGTCGGCGGCCTCGGTCGCCAAGGCGTTCCTGCAGGACAACGACCTGCTGTAGCACTCAGTCAGCACAAAACGACAGGTGTCGGGCAACTGCCCGGCACCTGTCGTCGTTCCGGGATCGGGTACCCGCACCGTTGTTCCGCACGGTTGTGCCGTGCAACCTCGCTGCACATCCGTGCACTGAGGGTTCTACAACTTGTCGAACCATGTGTCCGCGAGGTAACGTGTTCGTGTCCCAACGGTTGTGACAGCAGAAGTTCCCCTCCACAGGAAGCAACTGACGTGCACCAACAGCGCGCGGCGAACCGGCTCGGAAACGCCGCATGAACGACATCCTCGATCCGCTCCTCCTGTCGCGGTGGCAGTTCGGTCTGACGACGATCTACCACTTCCTCTTCGTCCCGTTGACGATCGGCATGGCCGTCGTCGTGGCCGTGTTCCAGACGGCCTGGTACCGGACGGGGCGCGCGCATTACCTCCAGCTGACCCGGTTCTTCGGGCGCATCTTCCTCATCAACTTCGCGATGGGCGTCGTGACGGGGATCGTGCAGGAGTTCCAGTTCGGCATGAACTGGTCGAACTACTCCCGGTTCGTCGGTGACGTGTTCGGCGCCCCGCTCGCGCTCGAGGGCATCCTCGCGTTCTTCTTCGAGGCGGCGTTCATCGGCATCTGGATCTTCGGGTGGGACCGCCTGCCGAAGGGGCTGCACCTCGCGAGCATCTGGTGTGTCAGCGCCGGCACGATCATGTCGGCGTACTTCATCATCGCCGCGAACGCGTTCATGCAGCACCCGGTCGGCTTCTCCATGAACGAGGCCAAGGGGCGTGCGGAGCTCACGGACATCTGGGCCGTGCTCGGCAACAAGGTCGCGCTGGCCGCCTTCCCGCACACCCTGTTCGCGTGCTTCATGGTCGCCGCCGCGGTGATCATCTCGGTCGCCGCGTACCACCTGGCGCGCAACCAGAACCTCGAGACGATGATGCCGGCGCTGAAGTTCGGCATGTGGACGATGCTGGCCGCCGGGGCGCTCACGGTGCTCACCGGCGACCAGCTCGGCCTCACGATGGTCGACACCCAGCCGATGAAGATGGCCGCTGCCGAGGCGCTGTACAACACCGCCACCGGCAAGGACGCCTCGTTCTCGATCTTCACGCTCGGCACCCCGGACGGCGTGCACGAGCTGTTCTCGATCCGTGTGCCCTACCTGCTCTCGTTCCTGTCGACGCACACCTTCAACGGCACGGTCGAGGGCATCAACGACCTGCAGGCGCAGTACTCGCAGGTCTACGGCCCCGGCGACTACAAGCCGATCATCTGGGTGACCTACTGGTCGTTCCGCTGGATGATCGCGCTCGGTGTCGGCGCGGTGCTGGTCTCGCTCGTCGGGCTCTGGCTGACCCGCAAGGGCCGGTTCCCGACCCAGCGGTGGGTCTGGCGCATCGCCACCTGGACCGTCCCGCTGCCGATGGCCGCGATGATCGTCGGCTGGATCTTCACCGAGATGGGCCGCCAGCCGTGGCTCGTGTTCGGGTTGCTCAAGACGAGCGACGGCGTCTCGCCCAACGTCACCGGGGTCGAGGTCCTCATCTCGCTCATCGTCTTCACGCTCATCTACGGCTCCCTGGCGGTGGTCGAGTTCCGGCTCATCAAGAAGGTCGCGCAAGAGGGCCCCGCCGCCCCGGCGGAGGTCGACGAGGAGACCGGTGAGGTCAAGCACGAAGTGACGGTCTACTGATGGATCTCCCCGTTCTCTGGTTCGCGATCGTCGGCGTCTTCTTCGTCGGCTACTTCGTCCTCGACGGCTTCGACTTCGGTGTCGGCATGTCCCTGCCGTTCCTCGGCAAGGACGACACCGACCGTCGTGTCCTGATCAACACGATCGGCCCGGTGTGGGACCTCAACGAGACCTGGGTCATCGTCGCGGGTGCGTGCCTGTTCGCGGCGTTCCCCGAGTGGTACGCCACGATGTTCTCCGGGTTCTACCTGGCGCTCCTGCTCATCCTCGCGGCGCTCATCGCCCGCGGCGTCTCGTTCGAGTACCGGCACCAGAACAAGCACCTCGAGTGGAAGCGCCGGTTCGACCTGATGATCATCGTCGGCAGCGCGGTGCCGTCGTTCCTCTGGGGCGTCGCGTTCGGCAACGTGGTCCGGGGCATCCCGATGGACGCCGGCCACAACTACACCGGTACGGTGTTCGACCTGCTCAACCCCTTCGCGCTGCTCACCGGCGTGGCGACGCTGCTGGTGTTCTTCACGCACGGCGTCGTCTTCGTCGCGCTGAAGACCGAGGGTGCGATCCGTGCGCGTGCGAAGCGCCTCGCGACCCGGGCGGGCGTGCTGACGATCGTCGTCGGCGCAGCGTTCCTGGTCTGGATGGCCTTCGTGCGGTCCACCCCGACGTCGATCGTCCTGTCGGTCGTCGCCGCGCTCGCCCTGGTCCTCGCGGTGCTCTGCAACGCCTGGGGCAAGGAGGGCCGGGCGTTCACGCTCATGGCGGTCACCATCGCGGCGATCGTCCTGGCGATGTTCACCGCGATCTTCCCGGACGTCATGCCGGCGACGAACGACCCGGCGAACAGCCTGAACGTCTACAACGCGTCGAGCGGCTCGTACACGCTCACGGTGATGAGCTGGGTGGCGCTGATCTTCGTGCCCCTCGTGTTCGCCTACCAGGCGTGGACGTACTGGATCTTCCGCAAGCGCGTGTCCCGGGCCCACGTGACCCAGGCCGCGCACTAGGCGGCGACGGTGAAGCCGCTCGACCCGCGCCTGCTGCGGCTGTCGCGGACGGCCCGTGGCTTCATCGTCGCGGCCGCCGGCACCGGTGTCCTCCGCACGCTCGCGACCATCGCGATCGCGTGGGGGATCGCCGCGGCGGTGACCCTCGGTGTGGACGCCGTCCGTGACGGCAGCGTCCCGGACGCGTTCACCCCGGCGCTCGCGCTCCTCGGTGCGGCGTTCGTCGTCCGGGCCGTGGCCGCCTGGGCCACCGACGACCTCGCCGCACGTGCGGCGGCGAAGGTGAAGAGCGAGCTGCGCGCGACCGTCCTCGCCCGGGCGGCCGAGCGCGGACCGTCGTGGCTCGCCGAGCGTTCGAGTGCGGCCTTCGCGACCACGCTCGGGCCTGGGCTCGACGCCCTCGACGCCTACTTCGGCCGGTACCTGCCGCAGTTGGCCCTCACCGCGATCGCCACGCCGATGCTCGTCGTCGCGATCGGGATCGGCGACCTGACCAGCGGCCTGATCGTCCTCTGCGCCCTGCCGGTGATCCCGGTGTTCATGATCCTCATCGGGCTCGCGACGCAGGCGCTCCAGCGGAAGCAGTCGGACGCGCTCGCGAAGCTCGGCGGAGCCTTCACCGAGGCGGTCGAGGGGCTGGCGACGCTCAAGGTCTTCGGCCGTGCCCGGCGCCAGGTCGGACGCATCGGCACCGTCACCGACGAGTACCGCCGTGGCACCGTCGGGGTCCTGCGGCTGTCGTTCGTGAGCGGGTTCGCGCTCGAGCTCGCCGCGAGCCTGTCCGTCGCGCTCGTCGCGGTGTCGATCGGCATCCGACTCGTCGACGGCTCGCTCGGGCTCGGCGCCGCGATGTTCGTGCTCGTCCTCGCTCCGGAGGCCTTCGCCCCGATCCGCCAGGTCGGCGCCGACTTCCACGCGGCACAGGACGGCGTCGAGGCCTCGACCGCCGTGCTCGACGTCCTCGACGACACCACGGCGCCCGCGGCACGTCCCGGAGCCGTCCCCGCCGCCGACCACCTGTCGCTGGACCGACTCACCGTGCGCCGTCCCGACGTCGTGATCGGTCCGCTCGACCTCCGCGCCGGACCGGGCACGATCGTCGTCCTGGCCGGCCCGAGCGGCTCCGGCAAGTCCAGTCTCATCGCCGCGGTCCGCGGTGCCCTGCCCCACGACGGCACGGTGACCGTCCCGGGCCCCGACGGCAGCACGGTCGCCGAGCGCACGACCTGGGCCGACCAGCGCCCACGACTCGTCCGCGGCACGATCGCCGAGAACGTCGCGCTCAGCGCGACCCCCGACGAGCCAGCGGTCCGCACCGCCCTGGGCGAGGCAGGGCTGGGACTCGACCCGCGCCTCCAGGTCGGTTCCGGCGGCAGCGGCCTGTCCGGCGGCCAGGCGCAGCGCGTCGCGGTGGCGCGCGCCCTGTACCGCGCGCGGCGGACGGGGACGCAGCTCGTGCTGCTCGACGAGCCGACCTCCGCGCTGGACGCCGACGCCGAGGCACACGTCGTCCGCACGCTCCGTCGCCTCGCCGACGACGGGGCCGTCGTCGTGGTCGCGAGCCACCGGCCCGCGGTCGTCGCGGCGGCGGACGTCCGCGTCGACGTGCGGCCGGACGGCGCGGTCGCGGTCACCCGTGTCGACGGGCGACCTGGTGGCGCGGTCGCGGTCACCAGCACGGACGGGGTGCGGGCATGACTCGGGAGGCGCGAGGGGCCCACGACGCCGGTTCCGGTCCGACGCGCCACCGGCGGGGCGGCCGTGCCGGCGGGGACGCCTCCGTCCTGCGGCTCGCGATGCCGCACGGAGCCGGTTGGGCGAAGGCGGTCACGGCCGGTGCGCTCAGTGCCGTCTGCGCCGTGGCGCTCCTCGCCGCGAGCGGGTACCTCATCACGCGTGCGGCCGAGCACCCGCCGATCCTCTACCTGACGCTCGTGATGGTGGGCGTGCGCGCGTTCGCGCTCGGCCGTGCGGCGCTCCGGTACGTTGACCGCCTCGCCGGACACGACGCCTCGTTCCGGCAGCTCGCGGTCGTGCGCACCGAGATGTACCGCCGACTGTCGTCGATCGCTCCGGCGGGACTCGGCTCCACCGGTCGCGGAGACCTCCTCACGCGGCTCGTCACGGACACCGACCGGCTGCAGGACCTGCCCATCCGCGTCGTCGGCCCGCTCGTGTCCGCCGGCGTGGCCGCGCTGCTCTCCGTCGTCGCGGTCGCGTTCGTGTCGGTGCCGGCGGCGCTCGTGCTGCTCGTCGCCCTCGCCGTGGCCGCGCTGCTCGGGTCGGTCGTCACCCTCTCGATCGCACGGCGCTCCGACGAGCAGACGGCCGCGGAACGCGGGCACGTCGCCGACCTCGTGCTCGACACCGTGCGGACGCTCGACGTCTTCGCCGCCTACGGCACGCTCGACGAACGGCTCGACCACATCGCCCGGCTCGACGCCCGGGTGACCGCAGCCGTGCGGCGCCGGGGGACGGTCGAGTCGCTCGTCGGGGCCCTGGTCGGCCTCGTCGGCGGTGGCGCGGTCATCGGGATCCTGGCCGTCGGCGCCCCCGCGGTCGTCACCGGCGCGCTCGACGGACCGCTCTGGGCCCTCGCCGTGTTCGTGCCGCTCGCCCTGTTCGAGGTCGTCGGCGGGGTCCCGCTCGCGGTGCTGACGCTGCGCCGGGTCCGAGCCGCGGCCGACCGGGTGGAGCGGGTCGTCCCGGCGGAGGTGCCGGCCGGCATCGTCCCGGAGCCGGACGCGGACGCCGATCCCGCCTCGCTCGTGGTCGACGGGCCCGTCGCCGTCTCGCTGCGCGATGTGACGGTGCGCTGGCCCGGTGCCGCGGCGGCCGCCGTCGACCGGGTGTCGTTGGACCTCCGACCCGGCGAAGTCGTCGTGCTCGAGGGACCGAGCGGCGCGGGCAAGTCGACGCTCGTGGACGCGCTCGTCCGGTTCGTCGACCACGAGGGCTCGTACACGCTCGACGGGGTCGAGGCGAAGGACATGCACCCCGACGCCGTCCGCGCCCGCGTCGGGCTGATCGAGCAGGACCCGTTCGTGTTCGACCAGTCCGTGCGGCAGAACCTGCTGTTCGCCCGCGACACCGCGACCGACGAGGACCTGCTCGCCGTGCTCGACCGGGTCGGGCTCGGGGCGTGGGTGCAACGACGCGGTGGACTCGACGCGGGCGTGGGGGAGCGCGGTGCCCTGGTGTCCGGCGGGCAGGCGCACCGGCTCGCGCTCGCCCGGGCGCTCCTGCACGCGTTCCCGGTGCTCGTGCTCGACGAGCCGACGGCCGACATCGACCCCGACCTCGGCGACACCGTGCTGCGCGACCTCGTCGGGGCCGCGCGGCAGGACGGCAGGACGGTCGTCGTCGTGTCGCACGTGCCGGTGGCGGCGGACCTCGTCGACCGGACGCTGCGGATGCGCGACGGGCGGCTCGCGGCGGTGTGAGCCGAGCACCTGCCGGCGGTGGGTCGGCTCCGGTGCGGTGATCCGTTCCTCCAGGCTTATATCCTTGATGACCGGAGCGCGTCCGACGGACGTGATCCGTGCCTCCAGACTGAATGAGAGTTCCGTGACCACCGAGCCGTACCCCGAGGACCCGAACGCCTACGACTTCCGTCGTCTGCAGGAGAAGTGGCAGCCGCGCTGGGAGGAGCTCGGGCTCTTCACGACCGACCTCGACGACACGCGTCCGCGGAAGTACATCCTCGAGATGTTCCCGTACCCGTCCGGCGACCTGCACATGGGGCACGCCGAGAACTGGGCGCTCGGCGACTTCGTGGCGCGGTACTGGCGGCAGCAGGGCTTCAACGTGCTGCACCCGATCGGCTGGGACTCGTTCGGGCTGCCGGCCGAGAACGCGGCGATCAAGCGCGGGGTCGACCCGAAGGACTGGACCTACGCGAACATCGAGCAGCAGAAGGCGTCGTTCAAGCGCTACGCGCCGTCGTTCGACTGGACCACCGAGATCCACACCTCGGACCCCGAGTACTACAAGTGGAACCAGTGGCTGTTCCTGAAGATGTACGAGAAGGGGCTGGCCTACCGCAAGGACAGCTGGGTCAACTGGGACCCGGTGGACCAGACCGTCCTCGCGAACGAGCAGGTGCTGCCGGACGGCACCTCGGACCGCTCCGGTGCCGTCGTCGTCAAGAAGAAGCTGACGCAGTGGTACTTCAAGATCACCGAGTACGCGGACCGGCTGCTCGACGACCTCAACCAGCTCGAGGGCCGGTGGCCGGCGAAGGTCATCGCGCAGCAGCGGAACTGGATCGGCCGCTCGGTCGGCGCGGACGTCGACTTCGTGATCGAGGGCCGCGACGAGCCCGTCACGGTGTTCACCACGCGGCCGGACACGATCCACGGGGTGACGTTCCTCGTGGTGGCGCCGGATTCGGACCTGGCTGCTGCGCTGGTGGCTGACGCATCCGTGTCGGACGACGTCCGGGCTGCGTTCGACGCATACCTCGTCGCCACGCAGAAGACGTCGGAGATCGACCGGCAGAACGCGGACCGCCCGAAGACCGGTGTGCCGCTCGGTCGTTCCGCGATCCACCCGCTGACGGGGGAGCGCCTGCCGATCTGGGCCGCCGACTACGTGCTGGCCGACTACGGTCACGGCGCGGTCATGGCCGTCCCGGCGCACGACCAGCGCGATCTCGACTTCGCGCGGGCGTTCGACCTGCCGGTGAAGGTCGTCGTCGACACGAACGCCGCGGTGACCGGGGCGATCCCGGTGATCCCCGAGGGCGCCTCGCTCGAGGACCTGCCCGCGCTCGACCCGGTGTCCACGGGTGAGGCCCTGACCGGCACCGGTCGGATGATCAACTCCGGCCCGCTCGACGGCATGTCCAAGCAGCACGCGATCACCGCGGCGATCTCCCTGCTCGAGGAGCGCGGCACCGGCCGTGCAGCCAAGACCTACCGCCTGCGCGACTGGCTCATCTCGCGCCAGCGCTTCTGGGGCACCCCGATCCCGATCATCCACGGGGCCGACGGCACCGAGCACCCGGTGCCGATGGACCAGCTGCCCGTCCGGCTGCCCGACACCGAGGGACTCGACCTCAAGCCGAAGGGCACCTCGCCGCTCGGTGGCGCGACCGACTGGGTGAACGTGCCGAACCCGGTGGACGGCACCCCCGCGCTCCGCGACACCGACACGATGGACACCTTCGTCGACTCCTCGTGGTACTTCCTGCGTTTCCTGGCGGCGAACGACGACACGCAGGCGTTCGACCCCGCCGTCGCACGCAAGTGGGCCCCGGTCGATCAGTACATCGGCGGCATCGAGCACGCGATCCTGCACCTGCTGTACGCGCGCTTCGTGACCAAGGTGCTGTTCGACCTCGGCTACCTCGACTTCACCGAGCCGTTCTCGGCGCTGCTCAACCAGGGCATGGTGCTGTCCGGCGGCTCGAAGATGTCGAAGTCGAAGGGTGGCGTCTCGCTCGGTGACGAGCTCGACGCGAACGGTGTCGACGCGATCCGCTTGGTGATGGGCTTCGCCGGGCCTCCAGAAGACGACATCAACTGGGAGGACGTCTCCCCGTCCGCCTCGGCCCGCTTCCTCGCCCGTGCCTACCGGCTGGCGCTCGACGTCACGTCGTCGCCGGACGTCGTGTGGGCGGACGGCGACCGGGCCCTGCGGCAGGTCACGCACCGGTTCCTGGCCGATGCGCCGGGGATGATGGAGTCGTTCAAGTTCAACGTCGTGATCGCGCGGCTCATGGACCTGGTGAACGTCACCCGCAAGGCGATCGACAACGGTCCGGGCGCGGCTGACCCCGCCGTCCGCGAGGCCGTCGAGACCATCGCGCTCGGCCTGAGCGTCTTCGCGCCGTACACCGGCGAGGAGATGTGGGAGAAGCTGGGTTACGAGGCCACCGTCGCCACGTACGGCTGGCGGAAGGCCGACCCGACGCTGCTCGTGCAGGAGTCGCTGACCGCGGTCGTGCAGGTCAACGGCAAGGTGCGGGACTCGTTCGAGGTGTCGAAGTCGATCGAGCCGTCGGAGCTGGAGGCGCTCGCTCGGGCGTCGGCGAACGTCCAGCGGTACATCGGGGACCGCGAGATCGTGAAGGTGATCGTGCGGGCGCCGAAGCTCGTGAACATCGCGATCAAGGGGTAGCGCGCCGTTCGTCCTCCACAGGTTGGGCTGGAGGACGGTCGTCCACCGATCGTCGTTGCGGGGTCCGACCGGGTGGTCGGGCTCCGTAGCGTGCGGGCATGTCGTCTGGTGATGGTGGAGCCACGGGGCCGTCCGGCGGAGCTGGGGCGGCGTCGGCGGGTGGGTCTGCGCGGTCGTTGGCCGCTGGGCTGGCGTTGTCGCCGCGGACGGCGGTCCTGCTGGCGGGGCTCGTCGTCCTGGTCGCCGGGGTCGTGGTGGCGGTCGGGTCGTGGTCGGGTTCGTCATCGTCTGCGGGCGGTGGGGGTGACGGTCCGCTGTCGGTGGCGGGTGCTCCGTCAGCGGTACCGTCCGGTTCTCCGGGTGGGGGTCCTCCGTCCTCGTCGGCGGCCCCGCTCGTGGTCGTGCACGTCGTCGGGGCGGTGGCACGTCCAGGCATCGTGACGCTGCCCGGGGGCAGCCGTGTGTCCGGCGCGGTCGAGCGGGCCGGGGGCGCTCGTGACGACGCGGACCTGGCTCGGCTGAACCTCGCGCGGGTGCTGGTGGACGGCGAGCGGTTGTACGTGCCGAAGGTGGGGGAGACGGACATACCGGCAGCGCTCGACGGTTCGAGCAGCTCGGTCGGTGGTGGTGGGGGCGGTGCCGGGTCGGATGGTGCCGGTGGTGGTGCCGGGTCTGCCGTCGATGCCGCCGTTGACCTCAACACGGCCGATCAGACCCTGCTCGAGACCCTGCCCGGGATCGGGCCGTCGCTCGCCGGCCGGATCCTCGCGTGGCGCGACGAGCACGGACGGTTCGCCGCCGTCGAGGACCTGCTCGACGTCAGCGGCATCGGTGACGTCCGGTTCGCGGAGCTCCGCGACCGCGTGCGGGTCTGATCGGGGTCGGCGGTGGCGGTCGACCTCGCTCCCGGCGTTAGGGACCTGCGAGTGGCCGGTCCGGCGTCGGCCGCGTGGGTGTGCGCGGCGGTGCTGGTCGGGGTGCCGGGCAGCGCGGGGTGGTTCGTCCTCGCGTGCGCGGCCGTCGCGTGTGGCGGCATCGCGTGGCTGCTGGTGGGGTGCCCGCGGCGGGCTCTGGGCGTCGTGGGACTCGTGGTGGCGTCGGCCGCGTTCTGCACCACGGTGGCGGTCGCCGTGGTGGTCGGCGACGACCGGCGGAGCCCTGCCGTCCTCGACGGTGTCCGGACGGCCGCCGTCGAGGTCGTGCTCGACCGGGACCTCGCGCCGGGTGACCGGTCGGTCGTCGGGACCCTGGTGGTTGCGGAGGACGTCGACGGACTGCGCGTGCCGGTGCGGGTCGTCCCCGCAGCGCAGGGCGCGCCCGAGGCCGTCGCTGCGGGGAGTCGGGTGCACGGGGTGGCGACGCTCCAAGCGGACGAGCCGGGGAACACGACGTCGTTCGTGGCGTTCCTGCGCGGCGGGGTCCGGACCGAGCCGCCGACGGGACTCCTCGCGGCCACCGATCGGGCGCGCCGGGCGTTCGTGTCCGCGAGCGCGACCCTGCCGGAACCCGGAGCCTCGTTGTTGCGCGGTCTGGCGATCGGCGACCGGAGCGGACTCGACCCCGCGACCGAGGCCGCGATGGAGACCTCGGCGCTCACCCACCTGACCGCTGTGTCCGGCGCGAACTGTGCGGTGATCGTGGGACTCGTGGTCGTGCTGGGGCGGGTCGTCGGCCTCCCGCGAGCGGGTCGGGCGGTGGTCGCCATCGTGCTCCTGCTGGCGTTCGTCGTCCTGGTCCGTCCGGACCCCTCGATCGTGCGGGCGACCGTGATGGCGGTGGTCGTGCTCGTGGTGCACCTCGCAGGACGTCCGGTGCGTGGGGTCCCGCTGATCGCCCTCGCCGTGGTCGGGATGCTCGTCGTCGACCCCTGGTACGCCCGGTCGTTCGCGTTCGCCCTGTCGGTGCTCGCGACGAGTGGGATCGTGGTCCTCGGTCCGCCGCTGACGGCGCTGTTCGCACGGCGGATGTGGACGCCGGTGGCGGCAGCGCTCGCCATCCCCGTCGCGGCGCAGCTCGCCTGCTGGCCGGTCACCATCCCGTTGTCTGCCACGTTCCCGACCTACGCGGTCCCGGCGAACCTGCTGACCGAGCCGCTCGCGCCGATCGTGACGGTGGTCGGGCTCGCCGCGTGCCTGACCGCGCCGCTGTGGCCGTGGGGCGGTTCGGTGCTCGCTGCGGTGGCGTGGGCGCCCGCCAGCGCGATCGGAGGCATCGCGCACGGAGCGGCTGCGCTCCCGTACGCCGCAGCGCCCTGGCCAGCCGGCGTGCTCGGGGTGGTCGGCGCCGCCGTCGTGAGCGCTTCGGTCGCGGTGGCGGTCCTCGCGCCCCGAGCGGTCCGCTTCCGCCTGCTCCTCGCCGCGTGCACGGTCGCAGCGGTCGGGATCGTGTTCGTCGCCGTGCCACGACTCGTCGTGCGCGCGGGGCTGCCGCGCGACTGGGCCGTCGCCGCGTGCGACATGGGACAGGGGGACGCGGTGCTCGTCCGCGGCGGGAGCGGCACCGCACTGGTGGACGTCGGCGACGATCCGGAGCGACTCGGCGCCTGCCTGGACCTCCTGGGCGTCGACCGGGTCGACCTGCTCGTGCTGACGCACTTCGACCGGGACCACGTCGGTGCGGTCGCGTCGGTCGCGGACCGTGTGACGACCGCGCTCGTCGGGCCGACCGGTCGGGTCGAGGACGAGCGCATCCTCGGGTCACTCGTCGACGCGGGCATCGACGTCCTGACGGCCGACGACACGACGTCGGGCACGCTCGGGCCGCTCCGGTGGCGGGTGGTGTGGCCGCGGTCGGGTGCGCGGGACGCCGGCAACGACGCGAGTCTGGTCCTCCGCACGGAACCCGGGCCGGGCTGCACGTCGTGCGTCGCCGGGCTGTTCCTCGGAGACCTGGGGGAGGCCGCGCAGCGCCGGCTCCGGGGCGTCCTGGCGAACCGGGCCGACACCGGAGCGCAGGCCCGGCCCGGGACCACGATCGAGGTCGTGAAGGTGGCGCACCACGGTTCGGCCGACCAGGACCCGGTGCTCTACCGCGAGACCGCGGCCGCGGTGGGGCTCATCGGCGTCGGTGCGGACAACACGTACGGCCACCCGACCCGCTCGGCGCTGGACATGCTCGAGGCCGCGGGCACCCGCGCCTACCGGACCGACCAGCAGGGGACCGTGGTCGTCGGACGGGACGGACCCGACACCCTCCGGGTGTGGACGGAGCGTTCGGCGTCAGCGGTCGCCCGTAGGATCGAGGCATGGCCGCCAAGAAGCCCGTCCGCGCCGCAGCGAAGATCGACCAGGTGCCCTGGTCGGGCATCCGCCCTGCGCCGGTGGTGCTCGTCACGGGGCCCGAGACCTTCCTCGCCGAGCGAGCGAGCAGCGTCCTGCGCGACCTGCTCCTGGGCGAGGACCCCGCGCTCGAGGTGCACGATCTCGAAGCCGACCAGTACGCTCCCGGCCTCCTCGCCACCCTCGCGAGCCCGTCCCTGTTCGGCGAGCCCCGACTGGTCCGGGTCACCAACGTCGAGAAGTGTACCGATGCGTTCATCACCGAGACGATCTCGTACCTCGGTGCCCCGGCGGACGACGTCACGCTCGTGCTGCGCCACGGCGGGGGAGTGCGCGGCAAGAAGCTGCTCGACACGATCCGCAGCGGTGTCGGCGGCGGCGTCGAGGTGCAGTGCGACGAGCTCAAGCGCGAGACCGACCGGATCGACTTCGTCACGGCGGAGTTCCGCGCTGCCCGACGGAAGATCGCGCCCTCGGCGGTGCGTACCCTCGTCGCGGCGTTCGCGGACGACCTGGCCGAGCTCGCGGCCGCGTGCCGGCAGCTCCTCGCGGACGAGGCCGCCGAGATCACGGACAAGGTGGTCGACAAGTACTACGGCGGCCGCGTCGAGACGAACGCGTTCAAGGTCGCCGACATCGCACTCGCCGGCCGTTCGGCCCCGGCGATCGTCGAGTTGCGGCACGCGCTCTCCACGGGCGAGGCTCCGGTGCCGATCGTGGCGGCGTTCGCGTCGAAGATCCGCACGATGGCGAAGGTCAGTGCCTTCCGCGGGCCGAGCGGGCAGGCCGCCTCGGCGCTCGGCATGGCGCCGTGGCAGGTGCAGCGGGCACAGCGTGACGTCGCGGGGTGGAGCGAGTCCGGGCTCGCGAACGCGATCATCAGCATCGCCGAGGCCGACACCGCCGTGAAGGGTGGCTCGCGCGACGCGCACTACGCGCTCGAGGTCATGGTCCGCACCATCGCCCGGCGCGGCGAGGCGCGCTGAGGCGAGCCGCGCCTCCAGAGCCGCAGCCGCTCGCCCGCAAGCCGAGCCCGCCCGCCGGACCGCGCCGAACCCGGCCGCCCGCCGGGCCGAGCTGAGCCCGCCCGCCGGGCCCACGATGTCGCACGGCACTGCGCGCGTCGTGCGACATCCCGCTTGTCGATCGACGCGCACTTCCTCGAAAGCCGCGTGGTTCCCCGCACGCGCCCGCACGCGCCCCGCACACGCAAACAGGCCCCGCACCGAACGGTGCGGGGCCTGTTTACCAGAAGGGTCAGTGCGTCAGAGCGACGCGACCTTCTTCGCGATGGCCGACTTGCGGTTCGCGGCCTGGTTCTTGTGGATGACGCCCTTGCTCACGGCCTTGTCGAGCTTCTTCGACGCGAGGGTCAGGGCCGCGACGGCCTTGTCCTTGTCGCCGGCGACGACGGCCTCGTTCGTGTGACGGATGACCGTCTTGAGCTCCGAACGGTAGGCCTTGTTGCGCTCCTGGGCCTTGAGGTTGGTCTTGATGCGCTTCATCTGCGACTTGATGTTCGCCATGCGTGTTGCTCCTTGATCGTCTCTACGGGTGGTCGCGACCGCTGGGTAGAGGGGCCCTTGGTCGCATCGCGTTCCACCCGTGGGCGGGGAACGCGGAAGCCAGCCACCAACATTACCAGGCCGAAGCGTCTGGACCAAAGCACCGAAACGCCGAAACCGTGCCGCAACAACCGTTCGCTACCGTGACGAGCATGCCATCGCTCGCGCCCCGCATCGAGACCGTCCCCGCCTCCGGCATCCGCCGCGTGTTCGAGCAAGCCGCGCGCATGCAGGCCGAGCAGACGGACCAGGCGACCGGCACGGACATCGCGATGCTCGTCATCGGCGAGCCCGACGTGCCCGTCGCGGCGCACATCGGCGAGGCCGCCCGGCGCGCCTGGACCGAGGACCGCACCGACTACACCCCGAACGGTGGCATCGCCCCGCTGCGGGAGGCCATCCGCGACAAGCTCCGCCGCGAGAACCGGATCGAGGTCGACGTCGAGCAGATCTGGATGACGATCGGCGCGACGCAGGCGCTCTTCCAGGCGATGACCCTCGTGCTGAGCCCCGGTGACGAGGTCCTCGTGCCGGACCCCGGCTACACGACCTTCACGATGAACGCCCACATCATCGGAGCGACCCCGGTGCCGTACCGGCTCGAGCCGCAGCACGGGTTCGAGCCGGACCTGCAGGCCCTCGAGGCGAGCATCACCGAGCGGACCCGCGCCCTCGTCGTGAACTCGCCGTCGAACCCGCTCGGCTCGGTGTTCGGCGAGCAGACCCTCCGCGACCTGCTCGCCCTGGCGAAGCGGCACGACCTCTGGGTGATCAGCGACGAGGTCTACGAGTACTTCACCTACGGCACGCGCCACGTCAGCCTGGCGAGCCTCGACGAGGACGACCGCGTCTTCACCGCCTTCTCGCTGAGCAAGACCTACGCGATGACGGGTGTCCGTGTCGGGTACCTCGTCACGCCGAAGGGACTCGGCCCGACGATGCGGACGACCCAGGAGGCGATGATCAGCTGCGTCGCCGAACCCGACCAGTGGGCGGCGCTCGCGGCGATCGTGGGGGACCACTCCGCCGTGCAGGACGCCCGCGAGCACTACCGCGCCAACCTCGGCGTCGCGAAGGAGGTGCTCGACGCCGCCGGCATCCACTACCTCGACCCGCGGGGCGCCTTCTACCTGTGGATCGACATGTCCCACGCCTCGCAGGGCGACGTCGCGGAGTGGGCGCTCGGGTTCCTCCAGCGGGAGCGGGTCGCCGTGGCGCCGGGGAGCGCGTTCGGGCGGACCGGCGAGGGCTGGATCCGTGTCTGCCTCGCGGCGACGCCGGCGGACCTGCGCCGCGGACTGGGTGCGCTGCCGGCGCCGGAGCACGCCGTCGTCTGACGGGACGTGCGCGCCGCCGCCGCGCGGACGTGGGACAATCGTTCGACCGTCCGACCCACCCCGAGGAACCGTGAGCCCACAAGCATCCGCGCCGCTCGAGCCCGCCTCGACCCCGGCCGACGCGATCCGCAACTTCTGCATCATCGCGCACATCGACCACGGCAAGTCCACGCTGGCCGACCGCATGCTGCAGATCACCGGCATCGTCGAGGACCGCGCCATGCGTGCGCAGTACCTCGACCGCATGGACATCGAGCGCGAGCGCGGCATCACGATCAAGTCCCAGGCGGTGCGCATGCCGTGGGAGCTCGACGGGCAGACGTACGCCCTCAACATGATCGACACGCCCGGTCACGTGGACTTCTCGTACGAGGTGTCCCGGTCGCTCGCGGCGTGCGAGGGAGCGATCCTCCTGGTCGACGCCGCGCAGGGCATCGAGGCCCAGACGCTCGCCAACCTCTACCTGGCGCTCGAGAACGACCTCGAGATCATCCCGGTCCTGAACAAGATCGACCTGCCGGCGGCCGAGCCGGAGAAGTACGCGGCCGAGCTCGCGCAGCTCATCGGCGGCTCGCCCGACGACGTCCTGCGCGTGTCCGGCAAGACCGGCGTGGGCGTGGCTGAACTGCTCGACCGGGTCGTCGGCTCCGTGCCGGCCCCCGTCGGCGACGTGGACGCTCCGCCGCGCGCGATGATCTTCGACTCGGTCTACGACAGCTACCGCGGCGTCGTGACCTACGTGCGGATGGTGGACGGCACGATCCACCCGCGCGAGAAGGTCCAGATGATGTCGACCAAGTCGACGCACGAGATCCTCGAGATCGGCGTGTCCGCGCCCGAGCCGAAGCCGACGAAGGGCCTCTCCGTCGGCGAGGTCGGTTACCTCATCACCGGGGTGAAGGACGTCCGCCAGTCGAAGGTCGGCGACACGGTCACGACGGCGCAGAAGCCCGCGACCGAGGCGCTGGCCGGGTACACCGACCCGAAGCCGATGGTGTTCTCGGGCCTGTACCCGATCGACGGCTCCGACTACCCCGACCTCCGCGAGGCGCTCGACAAGCTCAAGCTGTCCGACGCCGCCCTCGTGTACGAGCCGGAGACGTCGGTGGCGCTCGGCTTCGGCTTCCGCTGCGGCTTCCTCGGTCTGCTCCACCTCGAGATCATCACCGAGCGCCTCAGCCGCGAGTTCGGGCTCGACCTCATCACCACGGCTCCGAGCGTGATCTACGAGGTCACGAACGAGGACAACACCGTGACCGAGGTCACGAACCCGTCCGAGTTCCCGGGCGGCCGCATCGTCGAGGTCCGCGAGCCGATGGTCCGTGCGGCCATCCTCGCGCCGAAGGACTACGTGGGCGCGATCATGGAGCTGTGCCAGTCGCGCCGCGGATCGCTGCTCGGCATGGAGTACCTCGGCGAGGACCGCGTCGAGATCCGGTACGAGATGCCCCTCGGCGAGATCGTCTTCGACTTCTTCGACCAGCTGAAGAGCAAGACCCAGGGCTACGCGTCGCTCGACTACGAGCCCACGGGTGACCAGGCGGCCGACCTCGTGAAGGTCGACATCCTGCTCCAGGGCGAGCAGGTCGACGCGTTCAGCGCGATCGTGCACCGCGACAAGGCGTACGCCTACGGCACGCTGATGACCGAGCGTCTGCGCAAGCTCATCCCGCGCCAGCAGTTCGAGGTCCCGATCCAGGCCGCCATCGGTGCCCGGATCATCGCCCGCGAGAGCATCCGGGCGATGCGCAAGGACGTCCTCGCGAAGTGCTACGGCGGTGACATCACCCGCAAGCGCAAGCTCCTCGAGAAGCAGAAGGAGGGCAAGAAGCGCATGAAGATGGTGGGTCGTGTCGAGGTCCCGCAGGAAGCCTTCATCGCGGCGCTCTCCGGCGACGTCGAAGAGAAGAAGAAGTAGCGGAGCGCGTCAGACGCGGCGGGCGCGAGCCCGCAACGCTGCCAGGCCCAGTGCCGGGAGGCTCGCCGCAGCCAGTCCCGCGAGTGCGGTCCGCAGGATGACGAGTCCGGCAGCCGTGTCGTAGTCGACCTGCGCCGCCGCGGCGAACCCGGCCACCACCGACCCGACCACCATCGCCAGCGTGCAGAACCCGAGCACGTAGGGCAGCCGGCGTGCCGAGTGTCGGCGCACCGCGAGCACGAGCGTCACCCCGAACAGGAGCACTCCCGCTCCGGCGCTGCACGCCCCGAACGCGGCGATGGCGTTCGCGGTGTCGAACACGTCGACGTCTCCCGGCGGCGTCGTGACGTACCGGGAGGGAGCGCCGAGGCCGGCCGTCGCCCACTCGACCGCGGCCCGTGCCGTCGCCGCCAGTCCGAACGCCGCGAGCGTCAGGACGGCGAACGCGGCCGTCGTGCGGTCGACGGACCGCGCGTGAGCGAGGGGGGAGCGGGGCACGCACCCACGATAGGGGCGTGTCGGACGGGTGTCGGGCCTCCAGTTCGGGGCGCGCGGAAAGCGGACCGCCGGTTGCGCACCCGAGGACGACTCGGTTCGATCCGGGGGACGAGTCCCCAGTACAGTGGGCCGCATGAGTACCCGCGGGAGCTACCGGACCGCCCTGACGTACGGAGCCGTGGGTGCGACCCAGGCGCCGGACCTCATGACGTACCCGCCGGAGGGGTTCGCCCCGTCCGAGTCGCGCTCCCGGATCGGCCACGGCGACCAGCGCTTCGAGACCGCGGTGACCCAGGCCCTGACCTGGCAGATCCAGGAGCGCAGCGGGATCCGCGTGCACGTCGAGGAACAGCCCGACGACGACGAGGTCCGCTACAACCCGGTGACCTTCGACGAGGACGGCGTGCCGATCGCCCCGGCTTCGATCGGGACGCCCCGGGTGGAGAAGTTCGCCCCGGACGGTACGCCGCTCGTGACGGCGGGGACGAGCGCGACGCTGACGATGCACGCGTTCGGCCAGACGGTGCAGGCGCCGGTCCGGGTCGTCTCGATCATCGACGAGACCGACCGCAAGGGCTTCGCGTACGGCACGCTCGAGGGGCACCCGCTCTCGGGTGAGGAGTCCTTCGTCGTCGAGCGGACCCCGGACGGCTCGGTGTGGTTGCAGATCCGGCAGTTCTCACAGCCGTCCAGCCGCAAGTGGCAGTTCGTGGCCCCGTTGCTCCGTCGGCAGCAGCGCGTGATGGCGCAGAAGTACCTCGTAGCGCTCCGCGGCGACTAGGTCCGCTCGGCTAGGAGTCCTCGCCGACCGGGCGGAGCGGCGGCAGCGCCGCGATGGCGTCCTCGATGAGCGACGCGTCGTCGACACAGTTCCGAGCGATCGTCACGGCACCGGTGGCGCGGAGCGCGTCGACGTCGAACACTCCGGTCGCCACCGCGAGGAACGGGATCCCGACGGCCTCGGCTGCCTCGCCGTCCCGCGGGGTGTCCCCGACGATGACGGCCCGGGTGCCCGCGAGGGCCTCGGCAGCACGTGCGGTCACCCCGCTGCGCTCGACCTCGGCATCCCCGAAGTACGAGTGCTCCCAGTCGAACGCGTCGACGTCGAACCCGGCGCCCTGCAGCTTGACGCGGGCGCGGTAGGGGGAGTTGCCGGTCAGCAGGCCGTTGCGCCAGCGGAGCTCGGCGAACCGTCGGACGAGGGCGATCGCGCCCGGAGCCGGACTCCGGTGGTCGCCGGACACGTGCCGTTCCTCGGTCAGGTCGTGCAGGTGGCGGCTCACGGTGGGGATGAGCGAGTCGTCCAGGTCGTGGGCCCGGACGTGCTCGGCGATGAGCCCGGCGTCGGTGCGGCCGTGCTGGTGTCCGACGCGGAGGACGAGGTCGCGACCCACCGCCCGCTCGAGCGCGAGGTGGTAGAGGTTGCCCGGCGAAGAGGCGTTCATCACGAGGGTGCCGTCGATGTCCCACAGCACCGTGGTGGGGACGGGGTGGTGCTCCATGCCTCCATCATGACGGACAATGGGGTCCATGCCGAGTGCTCTCCCGATCGCCGATCCCGCACCAGCGGACGGGCTGCTCTCGCCCGCGGCGTCCGCGGGTGACGTCCCGTTCGGCGTCTACGTGCACGTGCCGTTCTGCCGCGTGCGGTGCGGCTACTGCGACTTCAACACCTACACGGCGTCCGAGCTGCGCGGGGTCCGGCGGGACGACTACGCCGGGCACGCCGTGCAGGAGATCCGCTTCGCGGCGGACGTCCTCGACCGCTCCGGCGTCCCGCGGCGACCGGCGTCGACGGTGTTCTTCGGCGGGGGGACGCCGACGATGCTGCCGGCGTCCGACCTCGTGATGATCCTGCGGGCGATCGACGACACCTGGGGCATCCTGCCCGGGGCCGAGGTGACGACCGAGGCGAACCCGGACTCCGTCGACGAGTCGTCCCTGGCGACGCTGCGCGCCGGTGGGTTCACCCGTGTGAGCTACGGCATGCAGTCCGCGGTGCCGCACGTGCTCGCGACGCTCGACCGGACGCACGACCCCGAGCGCGTGCCGCTCGTCGTGGACGCCGCGAAGCAGCAGGGGCTCGACGTCTCGCTCGACCTCATCTACTCGACGCCGGGCGAGTCCCTCGACGACTGGCGCACCTCGCTGGACGCGGCCCTGGCGTGTGCGCCCGACCACGTCTCGGCGTACTCGCTCATCGTCGAGGACGGCACCGCGATGGGTCGGATGGTCGCACGCGGCGAGCTGCCGGCGCCGGACGACGACCTCGCTGCGGACATGTACGAGCTGGCCGACCAGGTCCTCGGCGACGCCGGGTACTCCTGGTACGAGGTCTCGAACTGGTCCCGCGGCGACCACCACGCGAGCCGGCACAACCTGTCCTACTGGAAGGGCCACGACTGGTGGGGCGTCGGCCCGGGCGCGCACTCCGCGGTCGCCGGGACCCGCTGGTGGAACGTGAAGCACCCGGCCGCGTACGCGAACCGGGTGCTGCAGGGCGAGTCGCCCGCGGCGGGCCGCGAGACCCTCGACGACGAGACCCGGTACGTCGAGCGCGTGCTGCTCGCGGCGCGGGTCCGCGGTGAGCTGGCGACGAGCGAGCTGGGCCAGGAGGCACGGGGCCGCGTCGCCGGCCTCATCGCACGTGGTCTCGTGGACGGGTCGGCCGCGGTGCGGGGACGGATCGAGTTGACCCTGCGGGGTCGCCTGCTCGCGGACGCGGTGGTCCGCGAGCTGCTCGACTGAGCTACTGCTTGATGAACTCGATCGAGAGCGGGTAGCGGTAGAACTGCCCGCGGTTGGCGGCGACGGCGGCCATGATCCCGAAGATGATCGTCAGGATCCCGATCACCGGCAGGAGCACCGCGCCGATCAGCACGATGGTCAAGAGGCCCGCGGCGACGTAGGCGATCGCCATCGTGATGTGGAAGTTCAGCGCCACGCGCGTGTGCTCGCGGATGAAGCCGCCGCGATCGCGCAGGACGAGGTAGGCCACGAGCGGCGCGACGAAGTTGAAGAAGATCCCGCCGATGTGCGTGAGCGTGGCCCAGAGGCGCTGGTCCTCGGGCGACATCGGCTGGGGCGGCTGGTACCCGCCCGGGAACTGGGGGCCACCGGGCTGCTGTCCGTAGGTCATGCCGGAAGCGTACTGGCAGGCGTGTGGAGAAGTCCCGGTCCGTCGGTGGTCGGGCGTAGGATCAGCAGTCGACACGTCCGAGTGCCAGATCGAGTGGAAGGGGTCCGGGTGGTCAGCGAACGCAGCCTCGAGGTCCTCAAGGCCATCGTGCGGGACTACGTCGCGTCGCGCGAGCCGGTCGGTTCGAAGACGATCGTCGAGCGGCACGCCTTCGGGGTCAGCGCCGCCACGATCCGGAACGACATGGCCCAGCTCGAGGACGAGCAGCTCATCGCGGCACCGCACACCTCGTCCGGTCGCGTCCCCACCGACAAGGGGTACCGCGTCTTCGTCGACCACCTCGCCGGCGCGCGGCCGCTGTCCAGCGCCCAGCGGCACGCGATCGAGACGTTCCTCGGGGCGCCGAACGACCTCGACGAGGTCCTCGGCCGCACGGTCCGGCTGCTCAGCCAGCTCACGAACCAGGTCGCCCTCGTGCAGTACCCCTCGATGGTGCGCGCGCGTGTGCAGCACATCGAGCTCGTCCGCCTCGGCGACAACCGCCTGATGGTCGTGCTCATCACCGACACCGCCCGGGTCGAGCAGCGCGTCGTCGAGACCGACGTGGCGCTCGACGAGGGCTCGCTCACCGAGCTCCGCACGGTGGTGAACGGCGCCGGCGTCGGGCTGCTGCTGCAGGACGTCTCGACGGCGCTCCGCGCGGTGCCGCAGCAGATCCGCCCCGACGCCCAACCGCTCGCCGGGGTCGTCGTCGCGACGCTCATCGAGCAGGTCGCCGCCAACCGGCAGGACCGCCTGGTGATGGCCGGTGCGGCGAACCTCGCCAAGAGCGAGCAGGACTTCTCGGGCGGGCTCTTCCCCGTGCTCGAGGCGATCGAGGAACAGGTGACCCTGCTCCGCCTGTTCGGTGAGATGCAGATCGACGACGGCGTCGCGGCGCGCATCGGCGTGGAGAACGCCGAGTACGGGCTCGACGCGACGAGCATCGTCGCCGGCGGGTACCTGGCCGGCGGCGAACTCGCCCGGCTCGGCGTGCTCGGGCCGACGCGGATGGACTACGGCACGAACATGGCCGCCGTGCGCGCCGTCGCACGGTACCTGTCCAAACTCCTGGGTGAACATTGACCAGGTGCCCACGCGCCTGAGCGAGCCGGTCCCGACGGGGCGACCCGCGCCTCCAGGCCCACCGACGACCACCAGAACCGCGGCGACCGCCGCACCCGACCGACCGAACCGAACCGACTGAGGGATACGTGGCAGACCACTACGACGTCCTCGGCGTCCAGAAGGACGCCTCCGATGCCGACATCAAGAAGGCGTACCGCCGTCTGGCGCGCGAACTGCACCCGGACGTGAACCCGAGCCCCGACGCGGCCGAGCGTTTCAAGGACGTCACGCACGCGTACGACGTGCTGAGCGACCCCGAGCAGCGCCGCCGGTACGACGCCGGGCCCCAGGCCGACAGCCCCTTCGGTGGCGGAGCCGGCGGGTTCAGCGACATCTTCGACGCGTTCTTCGGTGGCGGTGGTGGCGGCGGTCGTGGCAACGGCCCGCGCAGCCGTGCCGAGCGCGGACAGGACGCCCTGCTCCGCATCGACGTCGACCTCGACGAGGTCGTCTTCGGCACCCACAAGGACGTCGAGGTCGACACCGCGGTGCTGTGCGAGACGTGCGGCGGTTCCTGCTGTGCGCCGGGCACGAGCCCGCAGACGTGCGACATCTGCGGCGGCACCGGCCACATCCAGCGCCAGGTCCGCTCGCTCCTCGGCAACGTCGTGACGAGCGCACCCTGCGGCACCTGCCGCGGGTACGGCACCGTCATCCCGAACCCGTGCCCCACGTGCCAGGGCCAGGGACGCGTCCGCGCCCGCCGCACGGTGCCGGTCGACGTCCCCGCCGGCGTCGACTCCGGGCTCCGCCTGCAGATGCCCGGCCAGGGCGAGGTCGGCCCGGCCGGCGGCCCCTCCGGTGACCTCTACCTCGAGATCCGGGTGCGCCACCACGACGTGTTCAGCCGCGACGGGGACGACCTGCTCGCCACGCTCGAGGTCGCGATGACCGACGCCGTGCTCGGGACGACCGCGACGATCGACGGGCTCGACGGCCCGGTCGAGCTCGAGGTCCGGCCGGGTGTGCAGAGCGCCGACGTCCTCGTGATCAAGGACCGCGGCATCACGAAGCTCCGGGGCAACGGTCGCGGCGACCTCCGGGTCGGTGTGCAGGTCGTGACGCCGACGAAGCTCTCGCACAAGGAACGGCAGCTCGTCGAGCAGCTCGCGAAGTCGCACAAGGCCGCGAAGCCGCAGCTCGCCCGCTTCCAGCAGGGCATGTTCGGCAAGCTCCGCGACCGGTTCTTCAACTTCTGATGGCGTCGCTCTACCTCGTCGGGTCGCTCGACGGCGTCACGGTCGGCGACACCGTCCCGCTCGACGGGGCGGAGGGACGCCACGCCGTCACGGTCGCCCGGGTCCGGGTGGGGGAGACGGTGCGCCTGTCCGACGGTCGTGGCACCGTCGTGACCGGGGCCGTGGCCGCGCTCGGGCGGGACACGCTCTCCTTGGCGGTGTCCACGGTCGCCGTCGACGACGCACCCACACCGACGCTCACGCTCGTGCAGGCGCTCGCGAAGGGCGGTCGCGACGAGATGGCGGTGCAGGCGGCGACCGAGATCGGTGTCGACCGGATCGTGCCGTGGTCGGCGGCCCGCAGCGTCTCCCGCTGGGACGGCGCGAAGGTCGAGAAGGGCCGCGCACGCTGGACGGCGATCGCGCACGAGGCGTCGAAGCAGGCGATCCGTTCCCGGGTGCCCGTCGTCGACGCGCCGGTGACGACCGGGCAGCTCGCGGCTCCGGCTCCCGGTGCGGCCGACGGTGCTCGCGCCGTCCTCGTGCTGGACCCGGTCGGCGACGTCCGGCTCTCCGAGTGGGAACCGCCGAGCGACGTCGCCGAGATCGTGCTCGTCGTCGGACCCGAGGGCGGCATCGACGGTTCCGAGTTCGACCGGCTGGTGGCCGCCGGCGCCGTCCGGGTCCGCCTCGGCGACACGGTGCTCCGGACGTCCACCGCCGGCCCGGCCGCGCTCGCGGTCCTCCAGACGCGGCTCGGTCGCTGGTAGCGCCCGGATCGGGAAGGCGTGGCGTCGGTACCGCGTTCTACGATGGAGCCATGAGCACCAGCACGCCCAGCATCTTCTCCCGGATCATCGCGCGCGAGATCCCGGCGACCGTCGTCGCCGAGGACGACCGCGTGATCGCCATCGAGGACATCGCGCCGAAGGCACCCGTCCACGTGCTCGTCATCCCCAAGACCGAGCAGTACCGGAACGTCACCGAGCTCGCAGCCGGTGACCCGGACCTCCTCGCCCACCTGGTCGCCACCGCGCAGCGAATCGCCGACGAGCGCGCCGGCGGCCAGTACCGACTCGTCTTCAACACCGGCGAAGCCGCCGGTCAGACCGTGTTCCACGTGCACGCGCACGTACTCGCAGGTGAACTGCAGGAAGGCACCCTTGCCGGCTAACGAACCAGCACCCACCCCGGCCGACCCGACGGAAGTGTCGGCCTCGATCCAGGTCGACGGCATCGCCATGGTGCAGCTGCTCGGCCCACAGGACCGGCTGCTCAAGACCGTCGAACGCCAGTACCCCGGCGTCCGCGTGCTCGTGCGCGGCAACGAGGTCACGCTGACCGGTCCCGAACGCGACGTCACGCGCGCGCACGCCCTCGTCGACGAGCTCGTCGGCATGGTGAAGCGCGGGCAGGACATCGGGCCCTCCGACATCCCCGTCTCCGCGAAGCTCCTCGACGAGGACCGCAAGCCGTCCGACACCTTCGGCACGCCGATCGTGTCGAGCCGCGGCAAGTCCGTGCGGCCGAAGACCGACGGGCAGCGGGCCTACGTCGACGCCATCGACGAGCACACGATCACGTTCGGCATCGGCCCCGCCGGTACCGGCAAGACGTACCTGGCGATGGCGAAGGCCGTCCAGGCGCTCCAGCGGCGCGAGGTCACCCGGATCATCCTGACGCGCCCCGCGGTCGAGGCCGGCGAGCGGCTCGGCTTCCTGCCGGGCACCCTCACCGACAAGATCGACCCGTACCTGCGCCCGCTCTACGACGCGCTCAACGAGATGATGGACCCCGAGCTGGTCCCGAAGCTCCTGGCCGCCGGCACGGTCGAGGTGGCCCCGCTGGCGTACATGCGCGGACGCACGCTGAACGACTCGTTCGTGGTCCTCGACGAGGCGCAGAACACGACGCCCGAGCAGATGAAGATGTTCCTGACGCGGCTCGGGTTCGGCTCGAAGATGGTCGTCACGGGTGACATCACCCAGGTCGACCTGCCGGGCAACCTGTCCGGGCTCCGACTCGTCACGCGCATCCTCGGCGAGGTCGACGACATCCACTTCGCCCGCCTCGGCAGCGAGGACGTCGTCCGCCACACGCTCGTCGGACGGATCGTGGACGCCTACACCGTCTACGACGAGGAACGCCTCGCCGAGCAGTCCGGGTACCGCCCGGGCGGGCGGGGCAGCGCCGCCACGCCGAACCCCGCCGGTGCGAACCGCGCCGAGCGACGGGGGCGTCCGCCGCAGGACCGCCAGCGCTCCCCGTACCCCCAGAACGACTCCCGAGGAGGGAACCGGTGAGCATCGAGCTCAACAACGAGTCCGGCGTCGAGGTCGACGAGGCAGCCATCCAGCGCCTCGCCGCCTTCGCGCTCGACGCGCTCCACGTCCACGCCGATGCGGAGCTCGCGATCGTGCTCGTCGACGAGGGCGCGATGGAGCAGCTGCACGTCCGGTGGATGGACGAACCCGGGCCGACCGACGTCCTGAGCTTCCCGATGGACGAACTCCGTCCGGGCACCGAGGACGACCCGACACCCGCAGGCCTGCTCGGCGACATCGTGCTCTGCCCGCAGGTGGCCGAGGAACAGGCGAAGACCGCCGGGCACTCGAGCACCGACGAGATGCTCCTGCTGACCTGCCACGGCATCCTGCACCTGCTCGGGTTCGACCACGCCGAGCCGGACGAGAAGGCGGAGATGTTCGGGCTGCAGGGCGAGATCCTCACGGCCTTCGCCGCCCAGCGTCGCGGGCGGTGAGCTGATGCTGCTCGTCGTCGGCCTGCTGGCGGTGGCGTTCGTGCTGGTCGTCGTCGGTGGCCTGCTCGCCGCGTCCGACGCCGCGCTCTCCGTCCTGTCCCGCGCCGACCTCGACGAGATCGCGCGGGAGAGCAAGCACCGCCGCGCCATCGAGGCGGTCGGCGACGACGTCGGGGCGCACGTCAACGCGCTCAACTTCTTCCGGGTGCTCGCCGAGACCGCCGCCGCCGTGCTCGTCACGATCGCGCTCGTGATGGTCTTCGACACGTGGTGGGTCGCGCTCATCGTGGCCGCCGCGATCATGACCGCGGTGTCGTTCGTGCTCGTCGGGTCCAGCCCGCGCAGCGTCGGTCGCGCGCACGCCGAACGGCTCATCGCGACCACGGGCGGGCTCGTCCGGGCCGTGCGCATCGTGCTCGGTCCGCTCGCCGGCCTGCTCGTGGCGATCGGCGACCGCGTCACGCCCGGGCGCGGGGGCAGTGCGTCGACGGTGTCGAGCGAGGAACAGCTGCTGTCGCTCGTCGACGAGGCCACCGAGAGCAACGTCCTCGAGCAGGACGACCGCGAGCTCATCCACTCGGTCTTCGAGTTCAGCGACACCCTCGTGCGCGAGGTGATGGTGCCGCGCACCGACATGCTCACCGTCGACGGGTCGGACACCCTCGCGAGCGGCATGGAGCAGTTCCTCGCCGCGGGCGTCTCCCGCATGCCCGTCACCGGCAAGGGCAGCGACGACGTGCTCGGGGTCCTCTACCTGCGCGACGTGGCGCGCGCCCTGTACGAGCGCCCGGGGTCCGGTACCAAGCGGGTCACGACGCTCCTCCGCCCGGCAGAGTTCGTGCCGGAGTCGAAGGCCGCCGACGACACCCTGCGCCACATGCAGGTCGCGAAGAACCACCTCGTGCTCGTCGTCGACGAGTACGGCGGCGTCGCCGGGCTCGTCACGATGGAAGACCTCATCGAGGAGCTCGTCGGGGACATCTCGGACGAGTACGACCGCGCCGTGGTCGACCGGGTCGAGGTCGAGCCGGGCGTCTGGCGGATCTCCGCCCGACTGCCGATCGACGACCTCGGCGACCTGTTCGGCATCGAGCTCGAGGACGACGACGTCGACACCGCCGGCGGCCTGCTCACCAAGGAGCTCGGCCACCTGGCGATCAGCGGCGACAGCGTCACCGTGTCCGGCGTCGTGCTCACGGCCGACCGGGTCGAGGGCAAGCGCCGCCACCTCATCACCGTGCTCGCCGAGCGCACGCCCGGACTCGCGGACGTCGAGGACGCCTTCGACGACGCAGCATCCACCACGACGGGAACCACGCACGCATGACCGACACCACGCCAGCCACCGCCGGACCGACCGAGCCGTACCGTGCCGGGTTCGTCTCGTTCGTGGGGCGCCCGAACGTCGGGAAGTCCACGCTGACGAACGCACTCGTCGGCGAGAAGGTCGCGATCACCTCGTCGAAGCCGCAGACCACCCGCCGCGCCATCCGCGGGATCGTGCACCGGCCGAACGGGCAGGTCATCATCGTCGACACCCCCGGCGTGCACCGACCGCGCACCCTGCTCGGCGAGCGGCTGAACGACCTCGTGCAGTCCACCCTCGGGGACGTCGACGTCATCGGGCTCTGCGTCCCGGCGAACGAGCCGATCGGCCCCGGCGACCGGTTCATCAACGACACGCTGGACCAGTACCCGCGTGCGAAGAAGGTCGCCATCGTCACGAAGATCGACCGGGCCGCCAAGGACAAGGTCGGGGAGCAACTGCTCGCGGTGTCGAAGCTGCGCGAGTGGGACGCCATCGTGCCGACCTCGGGCACGAGGGGACTGCAGCTCGAGGACCTGCTCGGCGTGATCACGTCGCTGCTGCCCGAGTCGCCCCAGCTCTACGACGACGCTGCGGTGACCGAGGAGACCGACGAGGAGCGGATCGGCGAACTCATCCGCGAAGCCGCGCTCGAGGGCGTGCGCGACGAGCTGCCGCACTCGCTCGCCGTCGTGATCGAGGACCTCGTCGAGCCCGACGAAGACGACGAACCGGACGGCCCGCTGCGCATCTTCGCGAACCTCTTCGTCGAGCGGGACAGCCAGAAGGCGATCGTCATCGGTCGCAAGGGGGAGCGCCTCAAGGACGTCGGGTCGCGGGCCCGTACCGAGATCGAGGCGCTGCTCGGCGGCCGCCACGTGTACCTCAACATCCGGGTGAAGGTCGCGAAGGAGTGGCAGCGCGACCCGAAGCAGCTCGGGCGACTGGGCTTCTGACCCGACCGTCTGCTGACGTCAACCTGGAGGCGGACGCGCACCGCGCCTCGTGGACGTACCGTGGGGTGGTGTTCCGTCCCATGCTGCGCGCGCAGGTGATCACCGACGTCGTGATCGCGGTCCTGCTGGGCGCGCTCGTGCTCGTCGTGACCGCTCGGGGATTGGACTCGCCGTTCGCGCTCCTGACGGTCCTCGGCATGACGGCCGCGCTGGCGCTCCGGCGCCTGTCGCCGGGGCTCGCGCTCGGTGTGGCGTGGGTGTTCGCCGTCCTCGAGATGGTCACCATGCAGATGCCCGACCTGTCGAACGCGTTCATCGCCGGGGTGGTGTACTCGACGAGCCGCTACGGCAGCCGGCGCGTCCGGCTGGCGGGCCTGGTGTCGTCGATCGTCGGTCCGGTGACGGCGGCCGTCTACCTCGGTCTCGACGACTACCGGCAGCGGCAGGGCATCGTGACGGCGACGACGCCCGAGCAGGAGTCGCTCAAGGTCGCGATCGCGTACTTCGCGATCGTGCTGCTGCTGCTCCTCCTGCCGTGGCTCGCCGGTCTCGTGCTCCGCACCCGGCGGTCGGCGAGCATGAGCCGAGAGGCCCAGCTCCTCGCCGAGCGCGACGCCGCACGGGCCGATCGCGCCGTCGCCGTGGAGCAGGAACGCGTCCGGATCGCCCGGGACATGCACGACATCGTCGCGCACTCGCTGGCGGTCGTGATCGCCCAGGCGGACGGCGCCCGGTACGCACTGAAGGCGGACCCGGCCATCGCCGACGAAGCGCTCGGGACGATCTCGAGCACCGCCCGCCGTGCCCTCGGCGACGTGCGCGAACTGCTCGGTGCGCTACGGCACGAGCAGGGCACCGCACCGACCCCGGAGATCGACGACATCGACCGGCTGATCGGCGAGATGCGTGGCGTCGGCCTCGACGTGCGGGTCGAGCGCGAGGGCGATTCGTCGGGCCTGCCGACCACGACGCAGCTCGCCGTCTACCGGATCGTCCAGGAAAGCCTGACGAACGCGTGGAAGCACGGCGAGCCGAACACCCCGGTGTGCGCGAACCTCACGTACCGGCCGGACACCGTCGAGATCACGGTCGTCAACCGGCGCGCCGACGACGGCACGCGCGGGCCCGGTACCGGACACGGGCTGGTGGGCATGCGCGAACGTGCCACCATGACCGGGGGGACGATGACCGCGGGACCGCGGGGCGACGACTTCGCGGTCGCGGTCCGGATGCCGTCCGTCCCCGCGAGCGGCCAGGTGCCGCGCGGGCTCGTCCCGACCACCCCCTCGACCCTCCAGGAGCGCACCGGCCGATGAACGACACCCCGATCCGCGTCGCGCTCGTCGACGACCAGGCCCTGTTCCGCACCGGCATCCGGATGCTCATCGACTCGCAGGCCGACCTGCAGTTCGTCGGCGAGGCCGGCGACGGTGCCGAGGGCGTGGAGCTCGTGCGGCGCGGGCGTCCCGACGTCGTGCTCATGGACGTCCGCATGCCGGTGATGGACGGCATCACCGCCACCGCCCGGATCGTCGAGGACAGCGGGACCGACGGCGCGAAGGTGCTCGTGCTCACCACGTTCGACTTCGACGAGGCAGCGGCGAAGGCCATCCGAGCCGGTGCCAGCGGGTTCGTGCTGAAGGACGCCGACCCGGAGTTCCTGCTCGCGGCGATCCGCACGGTGCACGCCGGCACCGCGGTGTTCGCGGCGTCGGCGACCCGTGAGCTCCTCCGCCGATACGAGGACACGAGCGAGCAGGTGGCGTCGGTGCCGGCCGCGTTCGCCGACCTGACGCCGCGGGAACGGGAGATCTTCGACCTGGCGGCGCGGGGCTTCAGCAACAGCGAGATCGCGCAGCACGAGTACGTGAGTGAGGCGACCGTGAAGACGCACATCTCGCGCGTCCTGACCAAGCTCGAGCTGCGGGACCGGGTGCGGCTCGTGGTGTTCGCGCACGAGCACGGTCTGGTCGCGAAGGCCGACTGACCGCGGGATGTCCGGCTGCGCGCTGCGCGCTGCGCGCTGACGGTCCGTCATCCGCCAGGATGACTTCTCCCCAGGCAGCGGAGCCGAGCGGACGATCCACAGGAGCCGCTGGGTCGACGCGGGGCGTGCCTCCTGGCCGTCATCGTGGAGTCATGACCACGAGCAGCACACCGATCATCCGTCTTGACCGCGTTTCGAAGCACTACGGCGATGCCGTGCGGCGGGTGACGGCGTTGGACGATGTGAGCGTCGACATCGGTGCGGGGGAGTTCACGGCGGTGATGGGTCCGTCGGGTTCGGGGAAGTCGACGTTGATGCACGTCGCGGCGGGGCTCGACCAGGTGTCGTCGGGTCGGATCTGGATCGACGGGGTGGACGTCACGGGGTTGGGTGACAGGGAGTTGACGGAGTTGCGGCGTCGTCGGTTGGGGTTCGTGTTCCAGTCGTTCAACCTGGTGCCGACGTTGGACGTGGGGGAGAACATCCGGTTGCCGTTCCTGCTGGGTGGGCACAAGGTGTCGCGTGAGGAGTCGGCGTGGATCGATCGTCTCGTGGAGATGCTGGGGTTGGGGGATCGGTTGTCGCATCGTCCGCACCAGTTGTCGGGTGGGCAGCAGCAGCGGGTGGCGATCGCGCGGGCGTTGGCGTCGCGGCCGGCGGTGGTGGTCGCGGACGAGCCGACGGGGGCGTTGGATTCGCGGACGGGTCGTGATGTGTTGCAGATCTTGCGGGGTGCGGTGTCGGAGTGGGGGCAGAGCGTGGTGATGGTGACGCATGATCCGGTGGCTGCGGCGAATGCTGATCGGATCCTGTTCCTGGCGGATGGTCGTGTGGTGGGGGATCGTCCGGCGATGGATGCTGCGGCGATCTCGACCACGATGCTCGGCATGGAGACCGCAGCGTGAACGGCGTCCGCGCGTTCGCCCCGACCGTCCTCGTCGCGGCGCTCGGCACCACCTTCGGGTCGGCACTGGTCATCGCGCCGGGGATCGTCACCGAGGCCCTGGCGGTCTCCGGTCTCTCCGAGCTCGGCCCGGTGAAGGCGATCCTCTCGGTCGTCGGGTGGCTCTTCCTCGGCATCGCCCTCTACGTCGGTGCGATCGTCACGGCGAACACCTGCGCCACGCTCATCGCCGGGCAGACCCGCACCATCGCGCTGCAGCGGCTCGTCGGGGCGACCGGCGCCTCGTTGCGTGCACGGATCACCCGGACCGGCCTCGTCGTCGGGGTACTCGGCGGTCTGATCGGGGCGGTCGTCGGCACGGGGCTCAGTGCGCTCTTCGTCGTCGTGCTGCGGGGCAACGGGTTCCTGCCGGACACCGCGTACACGATCGTGCCGTGGGAGCTCGTGCTCCCGGTCGTGGCGGTCGTCCTCGCGACCTGGGGTGCGTTCGCAGCCGGTTCGCGGCGGGTGCTCACCGTGACCCCGCTCGAGGCGCTCTCGGCGAGCGTCGAACCGAGTCACGACGACGTCCGCTCAGGGACCGCTCGGAAGGTCTGGGCGATCGTGCTGATGGTGGCGGGCGGCCTGCTCCTGCTCGTCGGGCTGCTCGCCAGCGGGCTCTCGCCCATCGCGGTCCTGCCGGCAGCGCTCGGGGGCTTCGTCTCCTTCGCCGGGGTGGCCGTCGGTGCGACGATCGTGATGCCGCCCGTGCTGCAGCTCATCGGACGCATCGGGGCCCGTGACCCCGTCGTGCTGCTCGCCGGCCGCAACGCCATGCGCGCACCCGGCCGGTCCGCACGGGCGACCATCGGGCTCGTCATCGGCGTCACCCTGCTCGTCACCTTCGCCGTGGCGCTCGGGATCATGCAGCACGTGCTCGGTGCCCAGCTGCAGGCCATGGACCAGGGGCAGATGACGAAGGAGATGCTCGAGGGGCAGCGTGACTTCTTCGTCCAGCTGAACGCCGTCGTGAGCGTCATCGTCGGGTTCTCCGCCGTGATCGCCGCGGTGGGGGTCGTGAACGCGCTCGCCCTCGGGGTGCTGCAGCGCCGCCGGGAGCTCGGGCTGCTGCGGGTGCTCGGGCTGACCGGGGCGCAGGTCCGACGGATGATCGTCACCGAGGCCGTCCAGATGGTCGTCGCAGCCGTCGTCACCGGGCTCGTGCTCGGCACCTTCTACGGGTGGGTCGGTGGGCAGACGTTGCTCGGTTCGCTCGGCTTCGCGACGACGCCGGTGCTGCCGCCGCTGACGGTGGGGATCGTGGTCGTGGGGGCGTTGGTCCTCGCGGTGGTCGCGACGATCGCGCCGGTGCGGCGTGCGATGCGGGTGCCGCCGACGGAGGCGCTGGCGGTCGACTGAGACGTCGCACGCTCCTGATCAACCGATCGGATGACGCGGCGTCTGCCCGATATTGAAATACTGGACGCATGGACATGCAACCGATCATCCGTCTTGACCGCGTTTCGAAGCACTACGGCGATGCCGTGCGGCGGGTGACGGCGTTGGACGATGTGAGCGTCGACATCGGTGCGGGGGAGTTCACGGCGGTGATGGGTCCGTCGGGTTCGGGGAAGTCGACGTTGATGCACGTCGCGGCGGGGCTCGACCAGGTGTCGTCGGGTCGGATCTGGATCGACGGGGTGGACGTCACGGGGTTGGGTGACAGGGAGTTGACGGAGTTGCGGCGTCGTCGGTTGGGGTTCGTGTTCCAGTCGTTCAACCTGGTGCCGACGTTGGACGTGGGGGAGAACATCCGGTTGCCGTTCCTGCTGGGTGGGCACAAGGTGTCGCGTGAGGAGTCGGCGTGGATCGATCGTCTCGTGGAGATGCTGGGGTTGGGGGATCGGTTGTCGCATCGTCCGCACCAGTTGTCGGGTGGGCAGCAGCAGCGGGTGGCGATCGCGCGGGCGTTGGCGTCGCGGCCGGCGGTGGTGGTCGCGGACGAGCCGACGGGGGCGTTGGATTCGCGGACGGGTCGTGATGTGTTGCAGATCTTGCGGGGTGCGGTGTCGGAGTGGGGGCAGAGCGTGGTGATGGTGACGCATGATCCGGTGGCTGCGGCGAATGCTGATCGGATCCTGTTCCTGGCGGATGGTCGTGTGGTGGGGGATCGTCCGGCGATGGATGCTGCGGCGATCTCGACCACGATGCTCGGCATGGAGACCGCAGCGTGAACGGGCAGCACCGTGCGCGCCGCTCCCGCCGGTGGTCCGTCCCGACACGAGCGCTCGCGGACAACGGCGGTTCGGTCGTCGTCGCCGTCCTCGCCGGGACCTTCGGTGGAGTGGTCGTCGCGGCTGCCGAGCTCGCAGGGCGGATCCTCGACGCGGGAGCGCGCACCGGCCAGAGCGGCACCGTCGCAGTCCTCCTCCCGCTGGCGGCGTGGGTCTTCTTCGGCGTCGCACTCTCCGTCGCGTCGGTCGTCACGGTGAACACGTGCGGGACCGCGATGGCAGGTCGGACCCGGGTGCTCGCACTCGAGCGACTGCTGGGCGCTTCGGCGTCCCTGCTCCGCCGACGGCTGACCCGCGACGGCGCGGTCGTCGGGATCGTCGGGGCGTTGGCCGGGGTGCTCCTTGCGCTCGCCCTGGCGAACGTGGGGGTCGTCGTGGCGGCGTCGACCGGCATCGTCGAGGACTCGAGTCCGATGGTGCCCCTGCAGTCCCTCGTCGTGTGGGTGACGGTCGCGGGCGCCGTGGTCATTGCGTTCCGGATCGGGTCCCGTCGGGTGCTCTCGCTCGCGCCCCTGCAGGCGCTGGGGTCGACGGTCGAGTCCGAGGTCTCAGCACGCACGAGTCCGTGGCGCACGGCGGTCGCGGTGGTCCTCTTCCTCGGGGGCTGGATCGGTGTCGCCGGCTCGATCGTCCTCGGAGCGACGTCGTACCTCGCCGTGCTGCTCGCCGTCGCGGCGGGGGCGGTCTCGTTCTCCGGGCTGGTGCTCGGGTCGCCGGTCGTCCTGCCGCCCGTCCTCCGACTCGTGGCCGCGGTCGGCCGGTTCCCGATGGCGATGCTCGCGGGCCGCAACGCCCTGCGGTCGCCGGCGCGCGCCTCCCGGGCCGCCGTCGGGCTCCTCATCGCGGTCACCCTCGTCGTGACGTTCTCGGTCGGGCTCGCCACCTACGAGGCCATGCTCGTCCGACAGGTCGACGGGGACCCGGTCTACTACCGCGGCATCCACGATCAGTTCGTCGCGCTCTCGACGATGTTCACCGTGCTGATCGGTGGTGCCGGCGTGATCGCGGCGGCGGGTGTGGTGAACGTTTCGTCGATGACCGTCGCACAACGCAGGCAGGAGTTCGGACTGCTTCGAACGCTCGGTGCGACCCGGCGTCAGGTGGCCGTGATGGTCACGGTCGAGACGGTGGTCATGGTGACGGTGGCGCTGGTCCTCGGCGTGCTCCTCGGTGTCGGCTACGGCTGGGCCGGCGCGTACTCGATCCTCGGGACGACACAGGGAGCAGCGCTGATCGCGCCCGTTTTCCCACTCTCGGCCGTCGCGGTGGTCGTGATCGGGACGCTCGCGGTCGCGCTCTGGTCGGTGCTCGGTCCGGTGCGGCGTGCGATGCGGGTGCCGCCGACGGAGGCGCTGGCGGTCGACTGACCCGTCGCTCGCGGTCGTTCGGGTCGCTCGGGTCGCACGTTCGGTCGCTCGGGTCGGCCGAGGTCGCACGTTCGGTCGTTCGGGTCGGCCGAGGTCGCACGAAGTGTCGCTCGCGGCGCCTGCGGGCGACGGTTCGTGCGACCTCGTCGCGCGGGCCGCGGCATGTCGTGCGACCTCGGCGCCCCGTTCGCCGGGTGCGGGTCGTGCGACCGCGGCGTCCGTGCGACCTCGACGCCCTGGCCGCGGCACCCGTGCGACCTCAATGCCCCGCGGCGGCTCGGTCTGTCACACGGACCGCCGCCGGTGCTACCGTGGACCCGATGTACTCGGCGCTCCTCCTCCTTCGCTGCCGCGACGAGGCCTGACACAACGGCCCACCTCGTCGCGGAGTCCGTCGTGGCCTGACCCACACCTGACGACGAAAGCGACGAAACGATGCAGAACACCCAGCGCCCCTCCGGGATGCCGATCCACAAGTACGTCCCGTTCCACGAGCAGATCCGTGTCGACCTCCCGGACCGCACCTGGCCGACGAAGCGCATCGACGAGGCGCCGCGGTGGTGCGCGGTCGACCTGCGCGACGGCAACCAGGCCCTGATCGACCCGATGGACTCCGAGCGCAAGCGCGCCATGTTCGACCTGCTCGTCCGGATGGGCTACAAGGAGATCGAGGTCGGGTTCCCGAGCGCCTCGCAGACCGACTTCGACTTCGTCCGCTCGCTCATCGACGAGGGCGCCATCCCCGACGACGTCACGATCCAGGTGCTGACCCAGGCGCGCGAGCACCTCATCAACCGCACGTACGAGGCGATCGACGGCGCGAAGCAGGCCATCGTGCACCTGTACAACTCGACGTCGATCGTCCAGCGCGAGGTCGTGTTCCGCACCGACGTGCAGGGCGTCGTCGACATCGCGGTGTCCGGTGCGAAGCTGTGCCGTGCGGCCGAGGCGACCCTGCAGCACGACACGAAGGTGTTCTACGAGTACTCGCCCGAGTCGTACACGGGCACCGAGCTCGAGGTCGCGGTCCAGATCTGCAACGCCGTGCTCGAGGTCTTCGAGCCGACGCCCGACCGCAAGGTGATCATCAACCTGCCGGCGACCGTCGAGATGGCGACGCCGAACGTCTACGCCGACTCCATCGAGTGGATGTCCCGCAACCTGGCCCACCGCGAGGACGTCATCCTCTCCCTGCACCCCCACAACGACCGTGGCACCGCCGTCGCGGCCGCGGAGCTCGGGTACATGGCCGGCGCCGACCGCATCGAGGGCTGCCTGTTCGGCAACGGTGAGCGCACCGGCAACGTCGACCTGGTCGCACTCGGCATGAACCTGTTCACGCAGGGGATCGACCCCGAGATCGACTTCTCGGACATCGACCAGATCAAGCGCACGGTCGAGTACTGCAACCAGCTGCCGGTGCCGGAGCGCCAGCCGTGGGCGGGCGACCTCGTGTACACGGCGTTCAGCGGCTCGCACCAGGACGCCATCAACAAGGGCTTCGAGGCCATGAAGGCCAAGGCTGCGGCCGCTGGCAAGGACATCGACGAGATCGAGTGGGCGGTGCCGTACCTGCCCGTCGACCCGAAGGACATCGGCCGCTCGTACGAGGCAGTCATCCGCGTCAACTCCCAGTCCGGCAAGGGCGGCGTCGCCTACCTGCTCAAGACGGACCACTCGATCGACCTGCCCCGCAAGCTGCAGATCGAGTTCTCCGGTGTCGTGCAGCAGCGCACCGACGCCGAGGGCGGCGAGTTCTCGTCCGAGCGCATCTGGGACCTCTTCCGCGACGAGTACCTGCCCGCGGCCGACGAGTCCGACAAGTGGGGCCGCTACGAAATCACGAAGACGGCGACGTCGAGCGACTTCGACGGCACGACGAAGCTCTCGGTCGCACTGCGCGTCGACGACGGTTCGATCACGTCCGACGCCGTCGGGACGGGCCCGATCGACGCGTTCCTCACGGTCATGCGGGAACAGGGCGTCGATGTGACGCTCTACGACTACTCGGAGCACACGATGAGCGCCTCCGGTGACGCGCAGGCCGCGTCCTACGTCGAGCTCGACGTCGACGGCGTCCGACTGTGGGGCGTCGGGATCGACGCCGACATCGCCACCGCGTCGCTCAAGGCGATCGTCTCGGCGGTCAACCGCGCGGTGCGCGCGGGGGCTGCGTCCGGCGCGTCGGAGCTGGTCTCGGCGTAACGCGTTCCGTCCAGGAGGCGCGGTGCGGGTCCGACCCGCACCGCGCCTCCTGTGCGTGGTCGCGCTGGTGCGTGCGTGCTTACGTGCGTGCGTGCGTGCGTGCGTGCGCGCCGCGGGCGGGACGTTTCTGTCCCGCTCGGCGGTGGCGAGCGCCGCCTTCCGCCCGCTCGGCGGACGTGAGCGGCGTGTCGCGCCCGCTCGACCCCCGCGCGCTCGACGCCCGCCTGATCGCGCGCCGCGAACGCTCGCGCGCCGCGAGCCGCGCGGCGCGCAGCGTCGGTGGCGCGGGGGATACTGGACCAATGCCGCTGTACCGGGACGAGTGCGTCGTGTTGCGCACCCACAAGCTCGGTGAAGCCGACCGCATCGTCACGATGCTGAGCCGGCAGCACGGCAAGATCCGGGCGGTGGCGAAGGGCGTCCGGCGGACCGCGTCGAAGTTCGGGTCCCGGCTCGAGCCGTTCATGGTCGTCGACGCCCAGTTCTACGAGGGCCGCTCGCTCGACATCGTCACCCAGGCCGAGTCGCTCGGTTCGTACGGCGCGCAGATCGTCGCCGACTACGGGGCCTACACCGCCGCCAGCGCGATGGTCGAGACCGCCGACCGCCTGAGCGAGGCCGACGCCGGACTGCAGCAGTACCTGCTCCTCGTCGGGGCCCTCCGGTCGCTGGCGCGGGGCGAGCACGTGACGAGTGCGACGCTCGACTCGTACCTGTTGCGCGCGATGAGCATCGCGGGCTGGGCGCCGTCGTTCCGCGACTGCGCGGTCACCGGCGAGCCCGGGCCGCACTCGGCGTTCGTCGTGCAGCTCGGCGGCGTGGTGGCGGACCACGCGGCTCCGCCGGGGACACCGCGGCTCGACCCGGACACCCTGCAGCTCCTGGGCTCACTGCTCGCCGGCGACTGGCGCACGGTGGACGCGTCGGACGAGCGCACGCGCTCCCGGGCGTCCGGCGTGGTGGCGGCGTACGCCCAGTGGCACCTGGAACGATCGCTCCGGTCGCTGCCGCACGTCGACCGCACCGAGCACCCGTCCCCGGTCGCGCCGACACCGGGTGGTGTGCCCGCCGCGGTCGCCGCCACCCCGGCACCCACGCTGCCGGAGCCGCCGGACCCGTCCGGCAACGCGACCGGCAACGCGCCGGGCAACGTAACCGACCACGCGCCCGACCAGCCGTCCGACCACGGAGGAACCCCTGCATGAGCCCTCGCCGGTACGCCGAGTCCGAGCCGCTGAAGCCCGTCGACTGGACGGGTGAGCGCCCTCCGGCGATCCCGCTGCAGTTCGTCCCCGAGCACGTCGCGATCGTGATGGACGGCAACGGCCGCTGGGCGAACCAGCGCGGCCTCACCCGGGTCGAGGGGCACCGTGCGGGTGAGGCATCGCTCCTCGACGTTGTCGCCGGCGCCGTGCAGATCGGTGTCAAGCACGTCTCGGCGTACGCGTTCTCGACCGAGAACTGGAAGCGCTCACCCGACGAGGTCCGCTTCCTGATGGGCTTCAACCGCGAGGTCCTGCACCGCCGCCGCGACCAACTGAACGCGTGGGGCGTCCGGATCCGGTGGGCGGGACGGCGGCCGCGGCTCTGGCGCAGCGTGATCGACGAGCTGCAGACCGCCGAGCGCATGACCGCCGACAACGACGTCTGCACGCTGACGATGTGCGTCAACTACGGCGGTCGGAACGAGATCGTCGACGCGGTGCGGGGCATGGCCGAGGACGTCGCGGCCGGGCGCCTCAAGCCGAGCCAGGTCACCGAGAAGGCCCTCGCGAAGCGGCTGTACGTGCCGGAGCTGCCGGACGTCGACCTCTTCCTGCGGAGCTCGGGGGAGCAGCGGACGTCCAACTTCATGCTGTGGCAGTCGGCGTACGCCGAGATGGTGTTCCTCGACCGGCTGTGGCCGGACTTCCGTCGCACCGACCTGTGGGGAGCGATCGAGCAGTACGCGCGCCGCGATCGACGGTTCGGCGGGGCGGTGGACGCGCCGACGGCCTGACAGGAGGCGCGGGGCGGCGCCGACCCGCGCCTCCCGTCCGACGGTTCCCGGCTCGACCGAGCGCGCGCCTCCGGCTCAGCCGAGCAGGTGCGCCGCGCCGCGGACCGCGTCGAGCGCGGCGCGGACGCTCGGCACCCGGTCCGCACCCCGTGCCACCACCACCTCGACGCGCCGCGCGAGCTCGTCGCTCGCCGGCGTGATCGAGACGCCGGGCGGCACCACGGTGGTCGTGAGCGCGAGGCGGGGGAGCAGGGCCACACCGAGGCCCGCCGCGACCAACCCGACGACCGCCGCGGCGTTGTCCGTCTCGAGGACGATGTCCGGAGTGAAGCCGGAGGCGGCGCACGACGCGAGCAGGTGCCCTCGGCAGCGCGGGCACCCGCCGATCCATCGCGCCTCGCGGAAGGCGGCGAGGTCCGCCACCGCGTCGGCACCGTGCGCGGACCCGCTCAGTGCCGGGGCAGGCGTCACGAAGGCGAGCGGGTCGCGACCGAGCACCCGGGTCGTGAGCGTCGGGTCGGCGCCGACGTCGTCGCCCTGCAACGCGTGCGAGAACGTCAGCGCCACGTCGACCTCGCCGCGGCGGAGCAACTCGACGGCCTCCGGCGGTTCGGCCTCGACGTACGAGGTCACCACGCCCGGACTCGTGGCCGACATCGCGGCGAGCACCGGCGGCACGAGGGTCGACGACGCGCTCGGGAACCCGGCGATCCGCACCCGTCCGCGGGCGAGGCCGCCGACGGCGTCGAGGTCCTCCCGCGCGGCCGCGAGGGCCGCCTGCACGGCGAGGGCGTGGTCAGCGAGGACCCGTCCCGACTCGGTGAGCGTGACGCCGCGCGCTCCGCGGAGCACGAGCTCGTGGCCGGTCCGGCGTTCGGCGCGGGCGAGCAGCTGGCTCACCGCGGGCTGGCTGTACCCGAGGGCGGCGGCCGCGCGGCTGATCGAGCCGGCGTCACGGACGGCGCGCAGCACACGGAGGAGTTGGGGATCGAGGTCGTCCACAACGTCATGTTATGGGGGATCGAAGAAGCCTGCCCTGGTGTGATGGGCGACCCCGCGCCACCGTGGAGGCATGGACTCCTTCGTCGACGGCTCCGGCTACCTCGCTGCCTGCACCGCCGGACTCCCCACGCGCGGCACGCTCGCCGCCATGCGCGCCGACCTCGACGAGTGGGAGCACGCCGCGTCCACGCCGGTCGCGTACGGCGCGCTCGTCGAGGAGGGCCGCTCGCTCTTCGCGCGCATCGTCGGCGTCGACCGGGCCCGGGTCGCCACGGGGTCGCAGACCTCCGCCATGGTCGCGGTCGTCGCCGCTGCGCTGCCGGACGGCGCCGAGGTGGTCGTCCCCGACGGCGACTTCAGTTCGCTCGTGTTCCCGTTCCTCGCCCAGGCGCACCGGGGCGTCCGGGTCCGGAGCGTCCCGCTCGCCTCCCTCGTCGACGCGGTGCGGCCCGGGACGTCCCTCGTCGCCTGGTCCGCGGTGCAGTCGTCGAGCGGTGTCGTCACCGATCCGGAGCCGGTGCTCGAGGCGGCTCGGACCGTCGGCGCGCTCACGCTGTGCGACCTCACGCAGGCCGCCGGTGTGCTCCCGGTGGACGCGGCCCCGTTCGACGTGACCGTCACGCACGCGTACAAGTGGCTGTGTGCGCCGCGCGGGGTCGCCTTCTCGACGTTCTCGGACGCCGCGCTCGAACGGCTCCGCCCCGTGCAGGCCGGGTGGTACGCGGGCGCCGACGTGTGGGCGTCCTGCTACGGCCCCGCGATGCGGCTCGCCGACGACGCGCGTCGGTTCGACGTCTCGCCTGCGTGGCAGGCATGGCCGGGCGCGGTGGCTGCGCTCCGGCACGTCGCCGCGCTCGACGCGACGTCGTCCTGGAGGCACGCCACGCGTCTCACGGACCGGCTCGCCGACACGCTCGGGTCGCCTCGGAGCGGTCAGGCGATCACGACGTTCGCGGACGCGGACGGCGCGGCCCTCCGGGCCCTCGCGGCAGCCGGGATCACCGCGAGCGGGCGGGCCGGTCGGCTCCGGCTGGCGTTCCACCTCTGGAACGACGAGGACGACGTGACGCGCGTGGCGGACGCGCTGGGCGCGGTGGACGGCTTCAGACCGGAGGGGTGAGGCCCGTTCTCCACAGGCACCGCGCCTCCCGTCCGCCGAGGCCCGTGGGGCCGGTACGCTTGCCCGGTACGTTTCCGAACCGGGCACCCAGCTCGGCGACCTCTGGAGCATCCCGTGGCACAGTCCTCCCGTCTCGACAGCGTCATCGCCCTGGCCAAGGGCCGTGGCTTCGTCTTCCAGTCGGGGGAGATCTACGGCGGATCGCGCTCCGCGTGGGACTACGGGCCCCTCGGCGTCGAGCTGAAGGAGAACATCAAGCGGCAGTGGTGGCAGCGATTCGTCCGCGGCCGCGGTGACATGGTCGGCCTCGACTCGGCCGTGATCCTGCCGCGCAAGGTGTGGGAGGCGTCCGGGCACGTCGCGACGTTCACCGACCCGCTCGTCGAGTGCCTGCACTGCCACCACCGGTTCCGCGAAGACCACCTCATCGAGGCGTTCGTGGCGAAGAAGGACCGGCAGCCCGAGGGCGGCATGGCCGAGATCGCGTGCCCGAACTGCGGTACCCGCGGGCAGTGGACCGAGCCGCGCGAGTTCTCCGGCATGCTCAAGACCTACCTCGGCCCGGTCGAGTCGGAAGAGGGCCTGAACTTCCTCCGCCCCGAGACCGCGCAGGGCATCTTCGTGGACTTCGCGCAGGTCGTGACGACCAGCCGCATGAAGCCCCCGTTCGGCATCGGCCAGGTCGGCAAGGCCTTCCGCAACGAGATCACGCCCGGCAACTTCATCTTCCGGACGCGCGAGTTCGAGCAGATGGAGATCGAGTACTTCGTCCCGCCGGCCTCCGCGCAGGAGCACTACGAGCAGTGGATCGCCGACTCGGTCGCGTTCTTCACCGACCTCGGCATCGACCCGGAGAACCTGCGGCGCTTCGACGTCCCGGACGGGGAACGCGCGCACTACTCCGACGCCACCGCCGACATCGAGTATCGCTTCGGATTCGCGGGCACCGAGTGGGGCGAGCTCATGGGCGTCGCGAACCGCACGGACTTCGACCTCAACAACCACATCGAGTCCTCCGGCAAGGACCTCCGGTACTTCGACCAGGCCGCGAACGAGAAGTACGTGCCGTACGTCATCGAGCCGTCGTTCGGTCTCACCCGCGCGCTCATGGCGTTCCTGCTCGACGCCTACCACGAGGACGAGGCGCCGAACGCGAAGGGCGGCGTCGACAAGCGCACGGTCCTGCGGCTCGACCCGCGGCTCGCTCCGGTCAAGGCCGCCGTCCTGCCGCTGTCCCGCAACGAGCAGCTGTCGCCGGTGGCGCGTGGCCTCGCGGACGACCTGCGCAAGTACTGGAACGTGGACTTCGACGACGCGGGGGCGATCGGCCGTCGCTACCGTCGCCACGACGAGATCGGCACGCCGTTCTGCATCACGGTGGACTTCGACACGCTCGAGGACAAGGCCGTGACGGTGCGCGAGCGCGACACGATGTCGCAGGAGCGGGTGGCGCTCGACCAGCTGCAGGGGTACCTCGCGGCGCGGTTGCTCGGCGCGTAGGCACGGCGCGGTCGGCGCGGCCGTTCGCACAACCAAAGTCACCCCGAACCACACTGATGCGCGGCGCGGGGTGCTTTTGGTTGTGCGCCGCTCCCGGCAGCGCGGGAATGCGGCTGCGGCGGCCCCGGTTGCGCCCAGCATGAACGACTCTGTGAAGGTCGATGTCTGGTCGGACATCGCCTGCCCCTGGTGCTACATCGGCAAGCGGAAGTTCGAGGCCGGCGTCGCCGCCTTCGCCTCGACCCCGAACGGCGCCCCGGTCGAGGTCGAGTACCACTCCTTCGAGCTCAGCCCCGACACCCCCGTGGACTTCGAGGGCACCGAGGCCGAGTTCCTCTCCGGCCACAAGGGCATGCCCGTCGAGCAAGCGCAGCAGATGCTCGACCAGGTCTCCGGCATCGCCGCGAGCGTCGGCCTCGACTACGACTTCGAGTCGATGCACCACACCAACACGGTGAAGGCACACCAGGTCATCCACCTGGCGAAGGAGCAGGGCAAGCAGCTCGAGATGGTCGAGCGCCTCTTCGCCGCCTACTTCGAGCGTGGTGAGCACGTCGGTCAGGACGAGTCGCTGGCGTCCCTCGCGGCCGAGGTCGGTCTCGACCCGGACGAGGTCCGCGCCACGCTCCGCGACGACTCGCAGCTCGCGGCCGTCCGCGCCGACCAGGCGCAGGCGCAGTCGTACGGCATCAACGGCGTCCCGTTCTTCGTCATCGACGGCAAGTACGGCGTCTCCGGCGCGCAGGACCCGGCTGCGTTCGAGCAGGTGCTGACGCAGGTCGTCGCCCTCCGCGGGACGACCCCGTCGGACGTCGCCGAGGCCGAGCAGCGGTCCGCCGAGGACGCGGCAGCAGACGCGGAGGCGACCCGATGACGGACGTCCGCGTCGACGGCTCGACCGAGCCGCGCCTCCAGTCCGACGGCCAGGAGGCGCGACCCGCCCTGCTCACGCTCGTCACGCCCGGCGGTGCGCCGGTCTGCGAGGGCGACTCGTGCTTCGTGCCCGGCGCCGAGGGCGTCTGGACCGAGGTCCCCGACTGAGCGGGTGCTAGCGGACGGGTTCCTCGTCGGTGATGTCGGCGACCGTCGCGTCGTACGCCGCGATCAGGTCGTCGGCGTCGACGAAGGCGCTCGCGCCGTGCCGACCCGCGCCGAGGGCGACCCGGCGTCCGAGGATCCGTTCGTCGGCGTAGACCGGCAGGTCGCCCGTCGCGCCGATGGGCGTGATGGTGCCGCGTTCGTAGCCGGAGGCCTCGAGCGCGGTGGCGGCGTCGGGCATCGAGAGCTTGTTGACGCCGACGACGGTGCGGAGCTTCTTCCAGGCGATGGCACGGCCACCGGGCACGAGGGCGAGCAGGAAGCCGCCGTCGTGCCGCTTGACGACGAGGGTCTTCACGATGTCGCCGGGCTCGATGCCGAGCAGCGCTGCTGCCCCGTGCAGGGAGTCCGCGGCGGGGCGTTCGACCACGTCGACCCGGAGGCCCCGGGCCCGTGCGTCGGCGTCGAACCTGGTGATGGCGTCGGTCGTCATGTGGAGAACGCTACCGGCGCGCACCGACGTGGGAGAATGGACGACGTATGACGATCACTGACGCACCCGGGACGGCGACCCGTCCGGCGAAGCCCCTGCGCATCGGCCCCATCGAGGTCGACGTGCCGGTCGTGCTCGCGCCGATGGCGGGCATCACGAACATGGCCTACCGCCGGCTCTGCCGCGAGTACGGCGCCGGCTTGTACGTGTGCGAGATGATCACCTCGCGCGCGCTCGTCGAACGGACCCCCGTGTCGATGCAGCTCATCCAGCACCACGAGTCCGAGACCCCGCGGTCGATCCAGCTGTACGGCGTCGAGCCGAACACGGTGGCCGAGGCGGCGACGATCCTCGTGGGCGAGGACCGCGCTGACCACATCGACCTCAACTTCGGGTGCCCCGTGCCGAAGGTCACGCGCAAGGGCGGGGGAGCGGCCCTGCCCTGGAAGCTCGACCTGTTCAAGGAACTCGTCACGAAGACGGTCCGTGCCGCCGGGGACGTCCCCGTCACCGTGAAGATGCGCAAGGGCATCGACGGCGACCACCTCACGTACCTCGACGCCGCCCGCATCGCGCGGGACGCCGGCGTCGCGGCCGTCTCCCTGCACGCCCGCACCGCCAACGAGCACTACTCGGGCCACGCGGACTGGTCGGCGATCGCGACGCTGAAGGAGACCATCACCGACATCCCGGTGCTCGGCAACGGCGACATCTGGTCCGCTGCCGACGCACTCCGCATGGTCGACGAGACCGGGGCGGACGGCGTCGTCGTCGGGCGCGGGTGCCTCGGTCGGCCGTGGCTGTTCGGCGACCTCGCGGCGGCGTTCCGCGGCGAGGGGCTGCGCTACATGCCGTCCCTCGGCGAGGTGGCGGTGGCGTTCAAGCGGCACGCCGAACTGCTCGTCGAGTTCTTCGGCAGCGAGGAGCACGGCTGCCGCGACGTCCGGAAGCACGTCGCCTGGTACTTCAAGGGGTACCCGATCGGCGGCGACGTCCGGTCCGGGCTCGCGATGGCGTCCAGCCTGCAGGAGATCGACGACCTGCTCGGGGAGCTCGACCACGACGCTCCCTACCCCGGTGCCGACGCCGAGGGGCCCCGGGGTCGTGCGGGCCACCCGAAGCGCACCGCCCTGCCCGACCGCTGGCTCGAGTCGCGCGACGTCGACAGCGAGTTCCGCAAGGTCCTCGCCGCCGCCGAGCTGCACCACAGCGGCGGATGAGCGCCACGAGTTCGTACGGGCCGGCCGACGCCGAACGCTGGCTGCCCGAGACCCACGGCAACCGTCGGTCCGACTTCGCCCGTGACCGCGCCCGGCTCCTGCACTCGAGCGCGCTCCGACGGCTCGCCGCGAAGACCCAGGTGCTCAGTCCGACGACCGGGCTCGACTTCGCCCGGAACCGTCTGACACACTCGCTCGAGGTCGCCCAGGTCGGCCGCGAGCTCGCCGACTCGCTCGGCCTCGACCCCGACGTCGTGGACACCGCCTGCCTCGCGCACGACATCGGGCACCCGCCGTTCGGCCACAACGGCGAGACGGCCGTGAACGCGTGGGCAGCGGGCATCGGCGGGTTCGAGGGGAACGCGCAGACGCTGCGGCTCCTCACCCGGCTCGAGCCGAAGGTGTACGGCGTCGAGCCCGAGGACCACCGTCCGTACGGGCTGAACCTCACGCGGGCATCGCTCGACGCCAGCTGCAAGTACCCGTGGCCGGCGGCCCAGGGCGTGTCCGAGGCGTCGTCCGGCCGCACCAAGTTCGGCTTCTACGACGACGACCACGACGCGTTCGAGTGGCTCCGTGCCGGTGCTCCCCGTCGGCAGCGCTGCATCGAGGCGCAGGTCATGGACCTGTCGGACGACATCGCGTACTCGGTGCACGACTTCGAGGACGCCGTCGTCGCTGGCTTCATCGACGTCGCTGCACTGGGCGACCGCGTCGGCGAGAACGACATCGTGTCGGCCATGCACGCCTGGGTCGGCTCGGACCTCAGCCGCGACGAGCTGCTCGAGGCGTTCGACCGGCTCCGCGCGCTGCCGCTGTGGATGACCTCCTACGACGGGTCGCGACGAGACCTGGCGCGGCTGAAGAACCTCACCTCGCAGCTGATCGGTCGGTTCGCGCGGACGGCGACCGCGGCGACGCGGGAGTCCTACGCCTCGGGCTCCCTCGTGCGCTTCGCGGCGTCGGTCGTGACCCCGCCCGAGATCATCGGCGAGATCGCCGTGCTGAAGGGCATCGTCGCGGCGTTCGTCATGACGCAGGGCGATCGACAGCCCGTGTACGAGGACCAGCGGCGGATCCTGACCGAGCTCCTCGACGCCCTCGCGGCGAGCGGCAGCGCCGACCTCGAGCCGGGCTTCGCGGCGGACTGGCGTGCTGCGTCCGACGACGCCGGGCGGTTGCGGGCCGTGGTCGACCAGGTGGCGAGCCTGACCGACCAGGGTGCGCTGGCGTGGCACAAGCGGCTCGTGGTGGGAGACCGCGAGACGGTGCACATCCCGGTCTGACGGTCGCGCGCACGGCCACGTGCGCCGCGCCCTGGATGCGACCCGCGGCGGGGTGGCGCCGGCGGGGCGGGGCCGAGCCGCGCCTCCTGGCCGTTGTCCACAGGTCTCGTGACGGTCGGCCGACGTCGGTCGCACGAACTAGGATCGAGGGGTGGCTGGGAGGATCGCGCGGAACGACATCGACGAGGTCCGCTCGCGTGTCAACATCGCCGACGTCGTCGGCGACTACGTGACCCTGAAGTCCGCCGGGGTGGGGTCGTTGAAGGGCCTCTGCCCCTTCCACGACGAACGCTCCCCGTCGTTCCACGTCCGTCCCCAGGTCGGGCGGTACCACTGCTTCGGCTGCGGCGAGGACGGCGACGTCTTCGACTTCGTCATCAAGCAGGACCACACGACCTTCCAGGAAGCCGTCGAGCGGATGGCCGCGAAGATCGGCTTCACGCTCCACTACGAAGAGGGCGACGGCCCCCGCACCGACTACAACGCCCGCGCGCGGCTCATCGCCGCGAACGAGGCGGCGCAGCAGTTCTACACCGCGCAGCTCACGACGGCGGCGGCCGAGCCGGCCCGGCAGTTCCTCGGTGAGCGCGGGTTCGACCCCGCGGCGGCACAGCACTTCGGTGTCGGCTTCGCCCCGAAGTCCTACGACGCGCTGCGGGACCACCTGCGCGGTCGCGGGTTCACGCTCGAGGAGATCGTCTCCGCCGGACTCGTCAGCCAGGGCGACCGGTCGCCGTACGACCGGTTCCGCGGGCGCCTCATGTGGCCGATCCGCGACGTCACCGGGGCGACGATCGGCTTCGGTGCGCGGCGGCTGCTCGAGGACGACAAGGGCCCCAAGTACCTCAACACGCCCGAGACCCCGATCTACCACAAGAGCCAGGTGCTCTACGGGCTCGACCTCGCCCGGCGGGACATCTCGAAGCAGAAGCAGGTCGTGATCGTCGAGGGGTACACCGACGTCATGGCGTGCCACCTCGCCGGCATCACCACCGCGGTCGCCACCTGTGGCACGTCGTTCGGCGTCGACCACATCAAGGTGCTCCGGCCGATGCTCGGCGACTCGGCGAGCCGCGACCTCTCGCAGCTCGGCAACATCGTCTTCACGTTCGACCCGGACGAGGCCGGGCAGCGCGCTGCCTCGCGGGCGTTCGCGGAAGAGAGCCGCTTCGCCTCGCAGACCTACGTCGCGGTCGCGCCGGGCGGGCTCGACCCGTGCGACCTCCGGCTGGCGCGGGGTGACGCCGCGGTCACGCGCCTCATCGAGACGAAGCGCCCGATGTTCGAGTTCATCATCCGTCGCCGGCTCGCCGCGCACGACATCGAGACGGCCGAGGGGCGCGTCGCCGGCCTCCGCGACGCCGCACCGGTCGTCGCGGGCATCCGCGACCGGACGCTCGCGACGGCGTACACGCGCGAGACCGCCAAGTGGCTCGGCCTCGACATACCCGAGGTGCGTCGCGCGGTCGAGAACGCCCGGCAGCGCGCGGGCGCGTCGACGACCGACCACCGCTCAGGAGGCGCGGCTCCAGCCACGCACGCCGGCTCCGGTGGCGAGGCGGTCGCCGTTCCGGACGAGCCCGTGGCCGGGCTCCGACTCCTGCCGAGCGACCCGATCACCCGTATGGAGCGCGACGCCGTGATGGCGATGGTGCAGCAGCCCGGGCACGTCGGGGCACCGCTCCTCGGGTTGGCGGCGGCCGCGACCTTCTCGGCGCCGATGCTGTCCGTCGTGCGGGACGCCGTCGTGGCGAACGTCGACGCGATCGGCGCGGGGGACTGGCTCGAACGGTTGCTGCAGGACGTGCCGGGACCGTTCCGTGGCCTCGTGCAGGAGCTCGCGCTCGCACCGATCCCGGCCCGCACCGACGAGGACCTGGCCATCTACGCGCGGAGCATCGTCGTCGCGCTGGTGGAGCGGGACCTGCTCGCCCGGAAGGCATCGCTGCTCGGGCAGTTGCAGCGGGCGGACCCGAACGAGCAGGCCGATCGGCGGGCGGAGATCCAGCGGCAGCTCGTGGACATCGACGCGCAGCGGATGCGGTTGCGCGCGGACGCCGAGGCGGCGGCGAACTCGTAGGCGGGCCGCGGCGCCCACCTGGCTGCCGTGCGGTCGTTCGCCCGTGGTCGCCCGCACGGGGTCGCTCGCCGGGGTCGCTCGCGCGGGGTCGTTCGCCCCGGGGTCGTTCGCCGGGGTCGTTCGCCGAGGTCCCACGACGCGCCGCGTGCGTGTTGCCGAGGTCGCACGAACGGCCGGTCGGTAGCGCTCGGGGCGGCACTTCGTGCGACCTCGGCGCTCCCGAACCCCGGCACAGCCCCAGGTTGCAGCGCGCAACAATCCTGCGCGACGCGCCGCCCGGACACGCACGGATGATGCAGCACGCGACGCGACCGTGCATTACAGCGGTGTAAACAAATCTCCCTCGGTTCGTGGAGTTCCGTGACAGGGTGATAGCAATGAGCGTTCCTGGCCGGGCACACAGTCGATCCACCTCCGGCCCAGGACCCTTGCATTCATCACCAAGAGAGGCATCGGACATGGCATCCGTGACCAAGTGGGGCAAGCGCGGCATCGCGCTCGGCGCCGGAGTGGCAGCGACGGCGCTGGTGCTCAGCGGCTGCGCGAGCAGCAGCGTGAGCGACACCGCCCTGAACGGCATCAGCATCGGGACGACCGACAAGATCACGTCGCTCGACCCGGCGGGCTCGTACGACAACGGCTCGTTCGCCGTGCAGAACCAGGTCTTCCCGTTCCTGATGAACACGCCGGTGGGCAGCCCCGACGTCAAGCCCGACATCGCGACCAAGGGCGAGTTCACGAACGACACCACGTACACGGTGACGCTCAAGAAGGGCCTGAAGTTCGCGAACGGGAACGACCTCACGTCGAGCGACGTGAAGTTCTCGTTCGAGCGCGAGCTGAAGATCAACAACGAGAACGGGCCGCAGTCCCTGCTCGCCAACCTCAAGAGCATCGACACGCCGGACGACACGACGGTCGTGTTCCACCTCGACCACGCCGACCAGACCTGGCCGCAGGTGCTCTCCAGCCCAGCCGGCCCGATCGTCGACGAGCAGGTCTTCTCGGCCGACAAGCTCACGCCGGCTGCGGACATCGTCAAGGGCAAGGCGTTCGCCGGGCAGTACTCGATCAGCTCCTACAAGGAGAACGACACGATCCAGTACAAGGCGAACAAGAACTACGACGGCCTCCTGGGCAAGCCGAAGACCGACGAGGTCACGGCGAGCTACTACACCAAGGAGACCGACCTCAAGCTCGCCGTGCAGCAGGGCGACGTCGACGTCGCCTACCGCTCGCTGACGCCGACCGACATCGCCGACCTCCGCAAGGACGACAAGGTGAAGGTCACCGACGGCCCCGGCGGTGAGATCCGCTACCTGGTCTTCAACTTCAACACGCAGCCGTTCGGCGCGAAGCAGTCGGACGCCGACGAGACGAAGGCCCTGGCCGTGCGCCAGGCCGTGGCGGACGTCGTCGACCGCGAGAAGCTCGCCAAGGACGTCTACAACGACACCTACTCGCCGCTCTACTCGATGGTGCCGGACGGCCTCACGGGTGCCGCGAAGCCCTTCGAGGAGCTCTACGGCGACGGCGACGGCGGCGCGGACGTCGACAAGGCGAAGGAGACCCTGTCGAAGGCGGGCGTCACCGGCAAGGTGCAGCTCGACATCCAGTACGCACCGGACCACTACGGTTCGACGTCGGACGACGAGTACGCCGAGCTCAAGACCCAGCTCGAGAACTCCGGTCTGTTCACCGTGAACATCCAGTCGACGGTCTACACGACCTACGCCCAGGAGCGCACGAAGGACGCCTACCCGGTGTACCAGCTCGGCTGGTTCCCGGACTTCTCGGACGCCGACAACTACCTGTCGCCGTTCTTCACGAAGGACAACTTCGTGCAGAACCACTACGACGACCAGACGATCCAGCAGCTCATCTCCGAGGAGCAGCAGGAGTCCGACAAGGACAAGCGCGCCGACCTCATCGAGCAGGCGCAGGAGCGTGAGGCGACGCAGATCTCGACGCTGCCGCTGCTGCAGGGCAAGTCGGTCGCCGTCGCGGCCAAGGACGTCAAGGGCCTGACCCTCGACTCCTCGTACAAGTTCCGGTACGCGACCCTCTCCAAGTAAGCCCGGTTCCGGTCCACGGGGGCGTTCCCAGGAGGAGCGCCCCCGTGACCGCGTCCCCAACGGCACCGAAAGGCACCCGTCCCCGTGACCCTCAGCACCCCAGAGGCGAGCTCGGAACTGGCCACCGACCCCACCAAGCCCGAGGCACAGCGCAGTGCCAAGAGCAGCGGCGGCGGACTCGGCCGGTACGTCCTCGTCCGGTTCCTCCTCATCTTCCCGACCGTCTTCATCCTGGTGACGCTCGTGTTCTTCCTGATGCGCGTCATCGGGAACCCGATCACCGCATCGGTCGGCGGCCGACTCACGCCGTCCCAGCTGCAGGAACGCCTGCACGCCGCGGGCTACGACCGCCCGGTCTTCGTCCAGTACATCGAGTACCTCGGCAACATCGTCCGCGGCGACTTCGGCACGACGGCCACCGACAACCGGCCGATCACCGAGATCATCGTCACGTACGGCGGCGCGACCGCCGAGCTCGTCTTCTACGCGCTCATCGTCGCGCTGCTGCTCGGCATCCCGCTCGGCATGCTCGCCGCGTACATGCGCGACAAGTGGCCGGACGTCCTGTTCCGCGCGCTCGCGATCCTCACCTACGCGACGCCGGTGTTCTTCGGCGGCCTGCTGCTCAAGCTCGTCTTCTCGGTGTGGCTCGGCTGGCTCCCGCTCGGCGACCGCGCGTCCACGCGGGTGTCGCTCGTCCTCGACAACATCCAGGGCGCGACGGGCATCTACCTCATCGACGCCCTGCGCACCGGCAACGCCCAGATCATCGGGGACGTGCTGGCGCACGCCGTCCTCCCGGCACTGACCCTGGGGCTCCTCACCGCCGGCATCTTCCTGCGCCTGGTGCGCGCGAACATGATCGGGACGCTCGGTTCCGAGTACGTCGACGCGGCCCGCTCGCGCGGCGTTCGGGAGGCGCGGCTCGTCCGAACGCACGCGTTCCGTCCCGCCCTCGTGCCGATCATCACGGTGATGGGACTCCAGATCGCCATGCTCCTGGGCGGTTCCGTCCTCACCGAGACCACCTTCGGGTGGCGCGGGCTCGGCTTCGAGCTCAACCAGTACCTGTCGGCCCGCGACTTCGTCGCGGTCCAGGGCATCGTCGCGATGCTCGCGGTGATCGTCGCGGTGACGAACTTCATCGTGGACGTCGTCGCGGCCCTCATCGACCCGAGAGTGAGGTTCTAGAGATGGCTGACACCTCCCTCGTCGACCGCCACGAGCCGCTCTGGAAGCGGCTGCCCGTCGTGCTCCAGCTCCGTCGGAGCACGGGCTGGCAGCGCGCCATGCTCATCACCGGCGTGGTCATCTGCGCGCTGTACCTCCTCGTCGCGATCGCCGCGCCGCTCATCGCCCCGTACGGCTTCGGCCAGCTGCAGGGCGCCGACGGGCAGAGCTTCCCGCGCACCGGTGCGCCGAGCGCCACGCACATCTGGGGCACGACCGTCGGCGGCTTCGACGTCTTCAGCCGCGTCGTCTACGGCGCCCGGACCGCGGTGCTCGTGGTCATCGTGGCCGTCGTCGTGTCGATCATCATCGGCGTCCTGCTCGGCATGGTCTCCGGCTACATCGGCGGCTGGCTCGACCGGATCCTCGTCGTCGTGGCGGACGCGATCTACGCGTTCCCCTCGCTGCTCCTCGCCATCGTGGTGTCGATCGTCATCTCCGGCGGCAACTCGAGCTACTCGGGCGGCATCATCGCCGCGGCGATCTCGATCACGGTCGTGTACGTCCCGCAGTACTTCCGGGTCGTCCGCGCCGAGGCTGTGCGGCTCAAGAACGAGGCGTTCGTCGAGTCCGCGCGGGTGATGGGCACGAACCCGTGGCGCATCATGACCCGGCACGTCCTCCGGAACTCGACGCGATCCCTCCCGCTGATCCTCACGCTGAACGCGAGCGACGCGATCCTGACACTCGCGGGCCTCGGCTTCCTGGGCTTCGGCATCGGCCCGACCAGCGGCGCGGAGTGGGGCTACGACCTCAGCCGCGCGCTGTCCGACGTCGCGAGCGGCGTCTGGTGGACCGGCGTCTTCCCGGGTGTCGCGATCGTGGTGCTCGTCCTCGGCGTGACGTTCATCGGCGAGAGCCTCAACGACATCTCCGACCCGCGTCTGCGTGCGCGACGCCGGCTCAAGCAGCTGGTGTCCCGCAAGCAGACGGCCAGCACGGAAGGGGCGACCGCATGACGGACGCGACCAACCAGTCCCGCGCCTCCACGCGCCTCCAGGCCGGCGACACCACGACGGAACCGGTCGTCGTCGTCGATGACCTGACCGTCACCTTCGCGACCGACGGCGGTGCCGTCGACGCGGTCAAGGGCGTCAGCATCGACGTCCGCCCCGGCGAGGTCCTCGCCCTCGTCGGCGAGTCCGGCTCGGGCAAGTCCGTCACGGCGCGGAGCATCCTGCGCCTCATGCCGGAGACGGCGACGCTCGGCGGTGCGGTGTTCCTCGACGGCACGGACGTCGTGACGGTCGGTGCGCAGAAGCTCCGGAGCCTGCGCGGCACCGCCGGCGCGATGGTGTTCCAGGAGCCCTCCACGGCGCTGAACCCGGTCTTCACGGTCGGGTGGCAGATCGCCGAGGGGCTCCGGGCCCACGGCGGCGTCTCCGCGAAGGAGGCCCGCGCGAAGGCGATCGACTACCTCCGGCGCGTCGGCATCCCCGATCCCGAGACCCGGGTCGACCACTACCCGCACCAGTTCTCCGGCGGTCAGAAGCAGCGCGTCGTGATCGCGAGCGCGCTCGCCCTCGAACCGTCGGTGATCATCGCCGACGAGCCGACCACCGCCCTCGACGTGACGGTCCAGGCCGAGATCCTCGACCTGCTCCGCCGGTGCCGCGACGAGTTCGGCGCGGCGATCGTCATCATCACGCACAACATGGGTGTCGTCGCCGACCTGGCCGACCGCGTCGCCGTGATGTACCAGGGCGAGGTCGTCGAAGAGGCCCCGGTCGCCGAGCTGTTCGCGGCACCGCAGGCCGACTACACGAAGCGCCTGCTCGCCGCCGTGCCCCGGCTCGAGGCCTCCACCGGCGTTGCCCGCCGTGCGGCGATCAGTGACGACGTCGAGCCGCTCGTCCGCGCACGCGGGCTCGAGATCGAGTACCCGGGCCGGCTCGGGTCGCACGCGTTCAAGGCGGTCAAGGGCGTCGACCTCGACATCCGTCCCGGCGAGGTCCTCGGCCTCGTGGGGGAGTCCGGCTCCGGCAAGACGACCATCGGCCGCGCGATCGCCGGCCTGACGAAGATCACCGGCGGCTCGCTCGAGGTGCTCGGCACCGAGATGCTCGGGTACCGCGAACGCGACTTCAAGCGGCACCGCAAGGACATCGGGTTCGTCTTCCAGGACCCGGCGACCTCGTTCAACCCGCTGCTCACGATCTCGGAGTGCGTCGCCGAGCCGCTCGTCGTGCACGGCGAGGTGTCGAGCCCGCGTGCCGCCCGGAAGCGTGTCGGCGAGCTGCTCGAGGCCGTGCAGCTCCCGGCGGCCTACGGCGACCGGTACCCGCACGAGCTGTCCGGCGGCCAGCGGCAGCGCGCGTCGCTCGCACGGTCGCTCGCACTCCGGCCGAAGCTCCTCATCGCCGACGAGCCGACGAGTGCGCTCGACGTGTCCGTCCAGGCGCGCGTGCTCGAGCTGTTCCTCGAGCTGCAGCAGGACCTCGGGTTCGCATCGCTGTTCATCAGCCACGACCTCGCCGTGGTCGGCGCGCTCTCCGACCGGATCGCCGTGCTCTACCGCGGCGACCTGGTCGAGACGGGCACCACGGCCGAGGTCCTCGGCTCGCCGCAGCACCCGTACACGCAGCGTCTCCTGGCGTCACTCCCGGTGCCGGATCCGGCGGAACAGGCGGAGCGACGGCGTACGCTTGTGGAACTGGAGAACGCCGGGTCCTGACCCGACGCGACCATCCCCGGAGGCGCGGCTGACGTCGACGACGCACGCCGCGCCTCCGGGGCGGTCACCTCCACCGCAACACGCACGACGGTCGGTGCAGCCCGGTCCGTCGCGAACCGCCGCCAGGGGGCGGCGTGGAAGGGGACCCATGATCGCGGTCAACGGACCGGCGGTCGTCGCGGACGACGTGTCGATCGAGTACCGGAGCGGACGGGGGACGGATGCGATCCGGGCCGTCGACGGCGTGAGCCTCACGGTCCGTCAGGGGGAGATCCTGGCCGTGCTCGGCGAGTCCGGGTCCGGCAAGTCGACGTTCGCCGCGGCGATCGCCGGCCAGCTCGGCACCACCGGCGAGGGCGACGGCGCCCACCGTCGGCACATCGTCGGGGGCGAACTCACGGTGCTCGGGCAGAAGACGCGCGGGCTCCGACCGACGTCCCGCAAGCTCGAGCGGCTCAGCGGCCGCATCGGCTACCTGCCGCAGGACGGCGCGGACCGGCTCAGCCCGGACCTCACCGTCGGCGAGGCCATCGCGGAACCGATCTACGCCCGTGACCGCCGGTTCGACCGCAAGGAGGCCGGCCTCATCGTCGCCCGCCTGGTCGACGCCGTGCACCTGCCGCTCGGGGTGATGCGGCTCAACACGTGGGAGCTCTCGAGCGGGCAGCGGCAGCGCGTCGCGCTCGCGAAGGCGCTCGTGCTCGAGCCCCAGCTGCTCGTCGCCGACGAACCCGCCCGCGGCGTCGACGTGCTCGTGCGGCAGTCGGTGCTCGAGGCGCTGGCGACCCTGCAGCGGAACCGGCAGTTCTCGGCGGTCGTGGTGTCGAGCGACCTGCGCGAGGCCCGAGCACTGGCCGACCGGGTGGCGATCATGGCCGAGAGCCGGCTCGTCGGCCTCGGCACCTTCGACGAGGTCCTCGACAACCCCGTCGACCCCTACGTCAAGACGCTCGCGTCGACGGCGGCCCGTCCGGTGAAGCGTCGGCAGCCGGCGTCGGCCGCACCCCGTCGGTCCTCGGCGCCGCGTCGGCCGGTCGCCGCCGGCACCGGCCCGCGCGCGGAGCGGCAGGAGAACGCATGAGCGCGGATGCGTCGTCGGGGGTGCGCGGGCACCGGGCCGTGGTGACCGACGCGGGTGCCGAGCTGCCGGTCGCCCCGCCGACCGCCGGCCCGATCGCGATCCTGCCCGCCGGGGACGGCACCGCTCTCCACGAGGACGCCGTCGCCGCAGCCGGTGGGACCGTCGCTCCGCTCGGGGCGGACACCGCCGGACTCGTGTGGCTCGACCCTCGCGATCCCGCGGGACTCGCCGACGCGCTCGACGGCGCACCGTCCATCGGCTGGGTCCAGTTGCCGTTCGCCGGCGTCGACGCATTCGCCTCGTTGATCGCGTCGCACGGCGACCGCGTGCTGTTCACCTCGGCCAAGGGCGCGTACGCCGAGCCCGTCGCGGAGCACGCCCTCGCGCTGACGCTCGGGACGCTGCGGGTGCTGCAGAAGCGTGCTCGTGCGCGGTCCTGGGCGACCGAGCCCGAGGGTGTCTCGCTCTACGGCCGGAACGTGGTCGTCATCGGCGCCGGTGGCATCGCGCTGGAGTACATCCGCCTGCTCGCGCCGTTCGAGGTCTCGGTCACCGTGGTGCGCCGGTCGTCCTCGCCGGTCCCCGGGGCGGACCGGACCGTCACGACCGACCAGCTCGACGACGTCCTGCCCGATGCCGACGTGGTCATGATCGCCGCGGCGATGACCTCGGGGACCGCGAAGCTGTTCGGTCCCGCGCAGTTCGCGATCATGAAGCCGTCGGCACGGCTCGTGAACATCGCCCGCGGGGGACTGGTCGACACCTCCGCGCTCGTGGACGCCCTGCGCAGCGGTGCGATCGCGGCGGCCGGACTCGACGTCACCGACCCGGAGCCGTTGCCGGACGGACACCCGCTCTGGGACGAGCCGGGCGCGATCATCACGCCGCACCAGGCCGACACGCCGGAGATGGTGGCGCCGCTGCTGGCCGAGCGCGTGCGGGTGAACACCGTGGCGTTCCTCGGCGGGGCAGGCGAGGGCTTCGTCGGCGTGGTGGATCCGGTCGCGGGGTACTGAGCGCGGCACGCCCGGGATGCGTGGCGGATGCGCGGGGTCGCTCCCGGGTGCTGCTATGCTGTTACCCGTTGTTCGCACGACGTTCGCCAGCGGACAGTGATCCTCGATAGCTCAATTGGCAGAGCAGCCGGCTGTTAACCGGCAGGTTGTTGGTTCGAGTCCAACTCGGGGAGCAGCACGGCCCTCACCTTCGGGTGGGGGCCTTTTGCGTGGCGTCGGAGCTCGCAGCGGACGCATGGCCGGAAGCTGTTAGCGTTCACAGGTGATCACCGTGCGCCGAGCCCTCGCCGCGGGCGTCGTCGCGGCCGCGGCGATCGGCCTCGTGGGGTGCACGACCGGCGCGGAGTCCGACCCGGGCGACTCGCTCGACACCACCGCCACCTCGGGCGTCCCGGTGTCCGGCACGGCGCCGATCGTCTTCGCGTTCGTCTGCGACGTGGGGACATCGGACCGCTCCGAGACGTACACGACCTACTCCGCCGTGTGGGACGACGAGCGCACCGACTGCCGGGCGCAGCGGATCACCGGCACCGAGATGTCGACGCAGCAGCGCTCCGCGGTCGACGCCGCCGAGGGGGACGCCACGCTCGAGGAACTCGCGACCACCTGCGCGGTGCGGGGGACCGGGCCGTGGGCGGCCTCCGTCGACTCGTCGGCCGAGGCGCACGTCGCGGCCGGTCTGCTCGAGTACTGCCCGGGGCATCCGGAGACCGAGCACCTGCGGGACGCGATCGCTGCCTGGCGGGGGTGAGCCGCGCCTCCTGGGCCCTCGCCGTGCGTCCCCGCTGACCGGGCCCTCGCCTCCCGTCCCCGCTGACCGGGCCCTCGCCATGCGTCCCCGCTCACCGGGCCCGAGCCGACGCGGTCCGCCGCCGTCAGCCCTCGGGGTGGTCGCGCCCGGGCAGCCAGGACTTGCCCGGCCCGCCCCAGCTGTTCTTCCTGATGGCCTTCGCGACCTGCTTGCCGTACGGGTGCACGAGCCGGTCCGCGTAGAGGTACCCGTCGAGGTGGTCGTACTCGTGCTGGAAGATGCGGGCGAGCCAGCCGTGGGCCTCGACCTCGAACGGCGTGCCGTGCTCGTCGACGGCACGGAGCAGCGCGCCCTCGGAGCGGCGGAGCGGGAACCGTTCGCCCGGGACCGAGAGGCAGCCCTCGGACTCCTCGTCCTCGTCGAGTTCCTCCACAGCCTCGGGAACGGCGGGGGTCGTCCACAGGACGGGGTTCACCGCGACGCCGCGGTGCAGGACCTCGTCATCATCGGTCCATGAGTACACGAAGAGCCGCTTGCCGACGCCGACCTGCGGGCCGGCAAGTCCGACCCCGGGTGCGAGGTCCATCGTCTCGAACATGTCGGCGACCAGCGATCGCAGGTCGTCGTCGAAGTCGGTGACCTCGGCTGCACGCTCGTGCAGGACGGGTTCGCCGGTGATGCGGATCGGGAGAACGGCCATTCACCCAGGTTATCCGGCGGGGAACGGTAGCCTCGACGCGTGACGACGGACCTCCAGCTGCCCGACGCGGTGAACCTCACGCCGTTCCAGGCGCTCATGATCCCCGTCGCGCTCATCGGGGCGGTCTTCCTCTCACTGGGCGCGCAGTTCCAGAGCCGCGGGGTGCAGCGGGTGGAAGCGCGGCTCGGCCGGCAGTCGAAGGGCCTCAGCGTCCGGCACGTCGTCGGGCTGGTCTCGAGCGGCTACTGGGTGCTCGGCACGCTCATGCTCGGCATCGCCGTGGTCCTGCAGCTGGTGAGCATCACGTACGCGCCGCTCATCGTCGTGCAGCCGCTCGGCGCCGTGGCCCTCGTGATCACGACCTGGTTCTCGTCGCGGTCCTCCGGGGTGCCGCTCGGCCGTCGGGCACGGCGAGCCGTCTGGACGTGCATCGTCGGCGTCGGCATCTTCGTCGGCATCGCGGCCTTCGTCGGGCACGAGAGCGCGATCACGAGCCGACAGCTCGTCACCGTGCTCGTGATCCTGGCCGTGGTGCTGGTGCTCGTGCTGGTGTCGTTCCGCCTCGTCGCGAAGCACAAGAACGCGCTGTACTACATCGTCGGCGCCGGCGTCCTCTACGGGTTCGTCGCGACGCTGGCCAAGGTCGTGCTCAACCGGTTCGTGAACGGCACGTTCGACTGGCTGACCGTGCTCGCGATCGTCGGGGTGGTCGTCGCCGCCTCGCTGGGCGGGTACTTCGTGCAGAACGCGTACTCGAGCGGGTCGGCCGACCTCGTGATCGCCGGGCTGACGGTCATCGACCCGATCGTCGCCGTCGGCATCGGGGTGATCGTCCTCGGCGAGGCCGCCGGCGCCCCGGTCTTCGCCGTCTTCGGCTTCGTCGTCGCCGCCGCGATCGCGATCACCGGGGTGTTCCTCCTCGCCAAGCACCACCCGCAGACCCGCTCCTGAGCCGTCGTCCCGCGGGGTGACGGAGTCCACCGCGAGGCGGACGCGCTGCCCGAGCGGCGTGCGGTAGCGTCGTCGAACGACCAGCAATCGCCCACGAGAGGACGACGCCAGCCGTGTCAGACGACGCCACCACCGCCACCGCCGGACCGACGGGTGCGACGGGCGGTCGACGACCGCTGCGCGTCCTCATCGCAGCGGACACCTTCGCACCCGACGTCAACGGAGCCGCGACCTTCGCCGAGCAGCTCGCCGTCGGCCTCGCCGAACGCGGGCACGAGGTCCAGATCGTCGCCCCGGCGGCGAGCCGCCACTACGGCACCTTCGACGAGGAGCTCCACGGCGTGACCCTCGTCGTGCACCGCCTGAAGTCCTACAAGTGGCCGCTGCACGCGTGGCTGCGCTTCGTGTGGCCGTGGAGCGTGAAGAAGTGGACCGCCCCGATCCTCGACGCGTTCCAGCCCGACGTCCTGCACATCCAGTCGCACGTCGTCGTCGGCCGGGGCATGGTGCCCGAGGCGCACGCGCGCGGCATCCGGGTGATCGCCACGAACCACTTCATGCCCGAGAACCTCCTCGAGTACACGCCGTTCGGCAAGCGCACCGTGCCGATCGCGGTGAAGATCGCCTGGAACGACGCCGCCAAGACCTACCGGCTCGCCGACGCGATCACGACCCCGACGAACCTCGCCGCCGACTACCTGCGCCGGGCCATCGCCGGGCAGCGGGTCCTGGCGATCTCGTGCGGGATCGACGCCACCCGGTACGTCGCACGCGAGGGGCGGCCTGCGGGCAACGACATCGTATTCGTCGGTCGGGTCGCACCCGAGAAGAACCTCGACGTCCTCGTGAAGGCCCTCGCGCTGCTGCCGTCCGAGCTCGGAGCCACGCTGACGATCGTCGGCGACGGCGAGATGATCCCCAAGCTCCGGCAGCAGGCGAAGGAGCTCGGGCTCGAGGACCGCGTCCGGTTCCTCGGCTTCGTCTCGGACGAGGTCAAGCAGCAGGCGCTCACCAACTCGACCGTGTTCGCGATGCCCTCCACCGCCGAGCTGCAGAGCATCGCCTCGCTCGAGGGCATGGCCTCCGGCCTCCCCGTCGTCGCGGCGGACTCGATGGCGCTCCCGCACCTCATCGACGGCAACGGCTACCTCTTCACCCCCGGTGACGAGCACGACCTCGCGGCGAAGCTCACGGCGGTGCTGACCGCGTCGGACGAGGACTACGTCACGATGCGCGACCGCAGCCTGGCGATGATCGAGGCACACGACATCAACCGCACGCTCTCGACGTTCGAGTCGCTGTATCGTGGGGAACCGGTGGCCTGACGGTCCCCGGCACGGGGCGGTAGCCAAGCTGGTCAAGGCAGTCGGCTCATAACCGAACGATTCGCGGGTTCAAGTCCCGCCCGCCCTACATGTCAAAAGCCGACGCGGGTTCGAGCAACAGCAAGCGACCGCACCCGCCCCGCGTGCACCTCCCGAGGAAGCGCGACACGCAGCAGCAACAGGACGACCACAGCCCGACGCCCAACGTGACGTTCGAGGTGACCCGTGGTGGCACCGGCGTGCGCGTGAACGCCTTCCGGATCGGCTTCATGGGTGCGCTCGGCGTGCTCGTCGCCGTCGTCGCGGGGGCGATCGTCAACGAGCTCTCCACCGTGCTCGTCTACGTCGGCGTCGCGCTGTTCCTGGCGCTCGGCATCGACCCGCTGGTGTCCTTCCTCGAACGGTTCGTTCCGCGCTGGGTGGCCATCACCGTCGTGGTCGTCGGGGTCCTCGCCGCGTTCGCCGGGGTGGTGTTCGCGGTCGTGCCGATCCTCGTGCAGCAGGCGACGAACCTCATCCAGAACTTCCCCGACATCGTGCAGGACATCTCGAGGCAGGAGTGGGTGCAGAATCTCTCCGACCAGCTGTCCGGGTCGTTCGACATCGACCACGCGCTGCAGTCCGTGCAGTCCTTCGTCGAGAACCCCGGCAACCTGCTGAGCCTCGGCGGCGGGATCCTCGCGGTCGGCAGCGGAATCCTCACCGGTCTCACGGGCGCCGTCATCGTCATCATCCTGATGCTCTACTTCCTCGCGTCGATGCGCGGCATGAAGTCGATGACCTACCGCTTCGTCCCGGCGTCGCGTCGCGAGAACTTCATCGACGTCAGCGAGCAGATCACCCAGGCGGTCGGTCGCTACGTCGTCGGGCAGATCTCCCAGGCGCTCATCAACGGCATCCTCAGCCTGGTGTTCCTGCTCATCATCGGTGCTCCGCTGCCCGTGCTGCTGGCCTCGTTCGCGTTCCTCGGGTCGCTCATCCCGCTCGTGGGCACGCTCGCGTCGGCCATCGTCATCTCGCTGCTGTGCCTGTTCGCATCGCCCGCGACGGCCCTCGCCGCCGCGATCTACTACCTCGTGTACATGCAGGTCGAGGCGTACGTGATCTCGCCGCGGATCATGTCGCGTGCCGTGCAGGTCCCCGGCGCCCTCGTCGTCATCGCAGCGGTCGCGGGTGGGACCATCGGAGGGGTGCTCGGCGCACTCGTGGCCCTGCCAGTCGCCGCGTCGGTGATCATCATCGTCCAGAAGGTCATCTACCCCCGCCAAGAGCAGTCGTGACCGCCTTCGACGAGCAGGTCGCCGACCGCGACCGCTGGGCGACCAGCCCTCGGGGTCCGCTCGCGCTGGTGAACGCCCAGCGTGTCGACCACGCCCAGCCCGTGTGGCCGGTCCCGGGGCAGTGGGCACCGGCACCCGGCGGCCTGACGGTCACCGCCGACGCGGCTGACGGGGTGGTCGTCGACGGCGACCCGGTGGACGGCACCGTGCTCGTCGCCGGCGACGAGGCGGTCGTCCCGTCGGTCGTCGCCTTCCCGGACGGCCTCGCCGGCACCGTCTCCCGCGGCACGCTGCGCGTGTGGGACCCGGCGTCCGACGCGATCGCCCGCTTCGCACGCATCGCCCGGTTCGGCCACTCCGCCGCGTGGGTCACGTCCGGCAGGTACACGCCGGGTGTCCCGGGAGGCGCGGCGAGCGTCGTCGACGCAGCCGGCGATCCGCTCGAGGTCGCCGGACACGTCGAGACCACCCTGGGCGGATCGGTCGTCCGGTTGGTGGCGGTCCGCTCCGCGGCCTTCCGAGGCGCCGCACGGCTGCAGCTCATCGTGCAGGACGCCACGAGCGCCCTGCCCGAGGACGATCCCGGCAGCACCTACTCGATGGGCCGGTTCCTGTACCTCGACGACCCCGGTGTCGCTGCCGACGTCGAGCTGGACTGGAACCTCCTCGTCCTGCCGCCGTGCGCGTTCTCGTACCAGTTCGCCTGCCCGATCCCGCCCGCCGAGAACCGGATCCCGGTGCCGGTCACCGCGGGGGAGCGGCACCCGCTCGACGCGTCGGGGCACGTCTTCCACTGACTCTGTCGCGGTGCCTGGTGTTCCCAGCGCGCAGCCTGCATAATGGGCGTGTCCGCAAGGACATCACAATCGGATATCGATGGTTCCGAAACGAGAACCTCCAGTTCAGGTCGATGGGGAAGTCGCACCTGACGAATCGGAGGAATCGTGAACGGAACGACCACCGGGGTGCTCTACGTGCACTCCTCACCACGCGCGCTCTGCCCGCACGTCGAATGGGCGGCAGGTCGCGCCATGAGTCGCGCCGTGAACTTCTCGTGGCTCGACCAGCCCGCACAGGACGGCGCCCGTCGGACCGAGTTCACCTGGACCGGTTCCGTCGGTACGGGTGCGGCGATCGCCTCGGCCCTGCGCGGCTGGGAGCACCTCCGGTACGAGGTCACCGAGGAACCCACCTCCGAGTCGGACGGCGGCCGCTGGATGCACACGCCCGACCTCGGGGTGTTCTACGCGCAGACCGACGTCACCGGCAACATGGTCGTCCCCGAGGACCGCGTCCGCTACGCGATGGAGGTGGCGGGGAGCAACGCCCTCGAACTCCACCGCGAGCTCCGACTCGCCCTGGGTCAGGCGTGGGACGACGAACTCGAACCGTTCCGCCACGCCGCCGAGGGCAACCCGGTCGTCTGGCTGCACCGCGTCGGCTGACCTGCCGAGCCGTTCCCTCCGTCACGGACGCCGCCCCTCGGGGCGGCGTTCGTGCGTCCGCGGCCGCCCGCCCGCGCCGAGTCTCGCCTCGGCGGACAGTTTCGCGCTTCCGGAGCCGCGAAACCGTCCGCGGGGTCGAGTCTCGGCGAACGGACGCGGCCACACGCCACGGGCCGCAGCCACGTGGAGCGCGCCGCGCCCAGACCGACCAGGGACGGACGGAGGCCCGTCCCGACGACGCGGGACGGGCCTCCAGGGCCGACGGGCCCGACGGACCGGACTCAGACGCTACGGAACGCGACCACGGCGTTGTGCCCACCGAACCCGAACGAGTTGCTCACCGCGAGCAGGTCGCCCTGCGGGAGCTCGCGCGGCGCCGTGGCGACGTCCATCACGATCTCCGGGTCCTGCTGGGTGAGGTTGATCGTCGGCGGCGCGACGCGGTTGTGCAGCGCGAGGGCCGTGAACGCGGCCTCGATCGCACCGGCACCACCGAGGAGGTGCCCCGTCGACGCCTTCGTGGCGGACACCACGACGTTGTCGAGGTGGTCGCCGAACACGCGGCGCATTGCGTGGTACTCGGCGACGTCGCCCACCGGGGTCGAGGTGGCGTGCGCGTTGACGTGCACGACGTCCTCGCGCGCGGCACCGGCGTGCTCGAGCGCCTGCAGGACTGCCCGGGCAGCGGCACTGCCCTCGGGGTCCGGCGCGGTGATGTGGAACGCGTCCGAGGTGATGCCGGCGCCGGCGACCTCGGCGTAGATCGTCGCACCGCGGGCCTCGGCGTGCTCCTTGGTCTCGAGGATGAGCGCCGCGGCGCCGTCCGCGAGCACGAAGCCGTCGCGCGTGACGTCGTACGGACGCGATGCGGTCTGGGGGGAGTCGTTGCGGCGGGAGAGTGCCTGCATCGACGCGAACGCCGCGAGGGGCAGCGGGTGCAGGGCGGCCTCGGCGCCGCCGGTGATGACGATGTCGGCCTCGCCGGTGGCGACGTGGCGGTAGGCCTCGGCGAGGGACTCGGTCGAGGACGCGCACGCCGAGAGGTAGGTGCGGGCGCCGCCGCGGGCGCCGAACTCCATCTCGATGGCGGCGGCCGGGCCGTTCGCCATGAGCATCGGGACCGTCATCGGCAGGACGCGACGGGGGCCCTTCTCGCGCAGGGTGTCCCACGCGTCGAGCAGGGTGTTGACGCCGCCGATGCCGGTGGCCCAGTCGACGATGAGGCGCTCGGGGACGACGGTCTCGGCGTCGATGCCGGCGTCGGCCCAGGCCTCGCGCGCGGCGACGAGCGACAGCTGCGACGAGGGGTCGAGGCGCTTCGACTCGGGGCGGGTCAGCTGGTCGGTGAGGAACCGGCGCGCCTGGCCGGCGAACTCGACGGGGAGCTCGAGCTCGGCGTAGCGCGGGTCCTCGATGCGGGTGATGCCGGACGTGCCGGCGAGCAGCGCGTCCCACGTGTCCGGGGCGGTCGCGGCGAGGGGCGTGATCGCACCGATCCCGGTGACGACGACGGTCTTGTTGGTCATGGAACGACGTGTTCTTTCGTGAGGACGTCCGACCGCTCGTGGCGGTGCCGGACGGAGCCGGGGCGGCCCGACGAACGCCGGACCGGGGCGGCCCGACGAACGCCGGGACCGGGGCGGCCCGACGAACGCCGGACCTGTGTGGACCGACGAGTGTCGGTCCGGTGGACGAGATGAGCGCCGCGGCCCGCGGTCGGTCCGCCGGGGCCGCGGCGCTCAGGAAGCTCGCGTCAGGCCTGGGCCTTGACGATGTAGTCGACGGCGTCGCCGACGGTCTTGAGGTTCTTGACCTCTTCGTCGGGGATCTTGACGTCGAACTTCTCTTCGGCGTTGACGACGATGGTCATCATCGAGATCGAGTCGATGTCGAGGTCGTCGGTGAACGACTTGTCGGCCGCGACGGTGTCGGTCGCGATGCCGGTCTCGTCGTTGATCAGCTCGGCCAGGCCGGCGAGGACTTCTTCGTTGGACAGGGCCATGGGGATTCTCCTTGAGGGGGTGTCGTTTGACCGTGGACCAGCCTAGGGCACGCAGCGGTCGCGCGCCCGGAGGCTCGTCGGAAGGTGGCCGCGCGGGTGCGTGGCCGGGATGGGCTAGGGGAGGACGACGACCTGGGCGCCGAAGACGAGGCCGGCACCGAAGCCGATCTGCAGGGCGAGGCCGCCGGAGAGCTCGGGGTTCTCCTCGAGCAGGCGGTGCGTGGCGAGCGGGATGCTCGCCGCGGAGGTGTTGCCGGTGGTGGTGATGTCGCGCGCGATCACGACGGAGTCGGGCAGGCCGAGCTGCTTCGCGAACTCGTCGATGATGCGGATGTTCGCCTGGTGCGGCACGAACGCGGCGAGGTCGGACGGCTGGATGCCGGCGGACTCGAGCGCCTCACGGGCGACCTTGACCATCTCCCAGACGGCCCAGCGGAACACGGTCTGACCGGCCTGCCGTATCGTCGGCCGCGCGGCCCCCGCTTCCCACTCGTTGTAGGTCGAGGTCATGCCGATCGCGTCCCACTTCGACCCGTCGGAGCCCCAGATCGTCGGGGCGATCCCGGGGAAGTCGCTCGGGCCGACGATCGCCGCTCCGGCACCGTCGCCGAGCAGGAACGAGATCGAGCGGTCGGTCGGGTCGACGATGTCGCTGAGCTTCTCGGCACCGACGACCAGCACGTGGTCGGCGATGCCGGACTTCACGAACGAGTCAGCCTGGGCGATGCCGTACGCGTACCCGGCGCACGCGGCGCTGATGTCGTAGGCCGCGGCGGGGGCGGCACCGATGCGCTCGGCGAGCAGCGACGCCATCGACGGCGTGGCGACGGTGTGGGTCACGGTGCTCACGAGCACGACGCCGATCTGGTCCGGCGTCAGGCCGGCCTTGGCGATCGCGTCGAGCGCGGCGGCCTCGGCGAGGTCGACCGCCTCGACGTCCTTGCCGGCGCGCATGCGGGTGATGATCCCGGTGCGCTGGCGGATCCACTCGTCGGAGGAGTCGATCGGCCCGACGAGGTCGTCGTTCGGCACGGCGTTCTCACCGCGGGCGGCGCCGAAGGCCAGGATGCGGGTGAACTCGTGGCCGCGACGCTGCTGCAGCAGCGGACGGGAGGCGCGGGTCGGCTCCGTCCCCTCGGTCGCGGTGGTCGGGATGGGGGCGTCGGTCATGCGGTTGCGTCTGCTTCCTGGCCCGCGCTCTGCAGCAGGTCGATCGCTGCGGGCAGGTCGTCGGGGGTCTTGATCGCGACGGTCGGCGTCCCGCGCAGACCGCGCTTCGCCAGGCCGACGAGGGCACCGGCGGGTGCGAGTTCGATGATGCCCGTGACACCGGCGGCCGCGAAGGACTCCATCACGGCGTCCCAGTGCACGGGGCTCTGGATCTGCTGGACCATGAGGTCGACGAAGCGACGACCGTCGTCGACACGGGAACCGTCGGCGTTCGTCCAGATCGGCAGCGACGGGTCCTGCACGGTCGCGGCGGCGGCGACCGGGGCGACACGCTCGACGGCGGACGCCATGTACCGGGTGTGGAACGCACCGGCCACGGCGAGGGGGATCACGCGGGCCTTCGCGGGCGGGTCGGCGGCGAGGGCGGCGATCGCGTCAGCAGGTCCGGCGACGACGGTCTGACCGCCGCCGTTGTGGTTCGCGGGGACGAGGCCGTTCGCCTCGAGCGCGGCGGCGACGGCGTCGGCGTCCCCACCGAGGACGGCGGCCATCGACGTGGGCTCGAGCGCGGCGGCGTCCGCCATCGCCCGGCCGCGTTCGGCGACGAGGGCGACGGCGTCGGTCGGCTCGAGGATCCCGGCGACCCCGGCGGCGGTGAACTCGCCGACCGAGTGGCCGGCGACCCCGCCCACGAGGGCACGGCGGCCGTCGGCGAGCAGGGCGTCGGCCGTGACGAGACCGGCGGCGACGATGAGCGGCTGCGCGAGCGCCGTGTCCTTGATGGTCTCGGCGTCGGACTCGGTGCCGTGGGCGGCGAGGTCGACGCCGATGGCCTCGGACCACGCCCCCACGCGGTCACGGAAGGTGGCGTCCTCGAGCCAGGGGGCGAGGAAGCCGGGGGTCTGGGAGCCCTGTCCGGGCGCGACGACGACGATCACCGGACAATCCTGCCCGTCGGCCCGCGCCGCACCCGTGTGGGCTTCCCACAGCGATGACCGCTCGACATTGTGCATTTCCTAGCGACGATGCGGCACACGACGTCGTTCACCGGCGGTGCGGGATGCGACGTCGCCCGGCGGTCGACTCGGACATGGCGCCGAGGATGAGCGCCGACTGCACGATGAGGGCGTCCCGCGCGTGCGTGGCGTCCCAGCCGATGATGTCCGCCACGCGGCGGAGCCGGTAGCGCACCGTGTTCGGGTGCACGAACAGCTCGCGCGCCGTGGCTTCGAGCGACCGGCCGGTGTCGAGGTAGCACCAGAGTGTCTGCAGGAGCTCCGTCGACTGGTCCTTGAGCGGCACGTAGATGCGCTGCACGAGGGCGGACCGGGCGAGCGGGTCGCCGGCGAGGGCGCGTTCCGGGAGCAGGTCGTCGGCCAGGGCCGGACGAGGAGCACCGCGCCAGGCCCGCGCGACCGCGAAGCCGGCGAGGGCGCCCTTCGCGCTGGTGGACGCGTCGACGACGCCGGGCACCTCGTTGCCGAGGACGAGGTGTCCCTCGCCGAACGAGGGTTCGAGCGCCTGGGCGATGGCGGTGAAGGACACCGGCTCCTCGCCCTCGGGGACGTCGTCGCGCGGCGTGGCACGGCCGATCACCACGACGAGGCGGGAGCCCTGCACGCCGATGAGCACGTCGGCGTCCATGTGCCGCGCGGTTCGACGGATCTGGTCGACCTCGAGCTGCTTCGGCGCGTTGCCGACCAGGACCGCGACCTCGCCGTGACCGTGCCAGCCGAGGGCCGCGATGCGCGACGGGAGTTCGTCGTCGTACTCGCCCGACAGGATGGAGTCGACCACGAGGGCCTCGAGCCGGGCGTCCCACAGCCCACGGGCCTCGGCCGCGCGGGCGTAGACGTCGGCGGCCGCGAAGGCGATGTCCCGCGAGTACTTGAGGATCGCCTCCTGCAGCATCTCGTCGTCCTTGGCGCGTTCCTCGACCACGGTGACGACCACGCGGATGAGCTGGAGCGTCTGCTGCAGGCTCACCGAGCGCAGGAGTTCCCGCGGCGCGGAGCCGAAGACGTCCGCCGCGGCGATCCACGGGGTCGACGCGGTGCCCTCGAGCCAGCTGATGAACGAGGTGATGCCCGCCTGGGCCACGAGCCCCACGGCGGAGCGTCGGCCCGGAGGCATCTCGCTGTACCAGGGGAGGGTGTCCTCGAGCCGCTTGATGGTGGCGGTGGAGAGTTCCCCGGACACCTGACGGAGCCAGGAGAGCGCCCGCTCGCGCGCGCTCTCCTGGCTCTCGGAGTCCGGTCGGACCGACGTCACTCGCTGATCAGCTCTCGCCGCCCGCGCTGCCCGCGGTGCCGGCGGTCACGTCGTGGAGGCGGTACTTGTCGATCGCCTGCTGGACGAGCGCGCCGTCGACCTTGCCCTGCTTCGCGAGCTGCTGCAGCGTCCGCACGACGACCGAGGGGCCGTCGATGTGGAAGAAGCGGCGCGCTGCCGGACGGGTGTCCGAGAAGCCGAAGCCGTCGGCGCCGAGGGTGGCGTAGTCGGTCGGGACGAACGGGCGGATCTGCTCCTGCACGGCGTGCATGAAGTCGCTCACCGCGACGACCGGGCCCTCGGTGCCGAGCAGTCGCTCGGTCACGTACGGGGTCCGCGGCGCCTCGTTCGGGTTGAGGAAGGCGTGCTGCTCCGCGTCGAGACCGTCGCGGTACAGCTCGCCCCAGCTCGTGACGCTCCAGACGTCGGCCGACACGCCCCAGTCCTCGGCGAGGAGTTGCTGCGCCTCGAGGATCCACGGGACGGCGACACCCGATGCGAGCAGCTGGGCCTTCGGGCCGTCGTGCTCGCTGCGGTTGAGCAGGTACATGCCCTTGACGATGCCGTCGACGTCGATGCCCTCGGGTTCGGCCGGCTGGACGATCGGCTCGTTGTAGACCGTCAGGTAGTACATGACGTTCGGGTCGGCGTGCTTGGCGCTGCCGTCCTCGTTCGTGCCGTACATCCGGTCGAGGCCGGCCTGGACGATGTGCCCGATCTCGTACCCGTACGCGGGGTCGTAGGACACCACGGCCGGGTTCGTCGTCGCGAGGAGCAGGGAGTGGCCGTCGGCGTGCTGCAGGCCCTCGCCCGTGAGCGTCGTGCGACCGGCGGTGGCGCCGATCATGAAGCCACGGGTCATCTGGTCGCCGGCGGCCCAGATGGCGTCGCCGGTGCGCTGGAACCCGAACATCGAGTAGAAGACGTAGACCGGGATGAGCGGCTCGCCCTGCGTCGAGTACGAGGTGCCGACCGCGGTGAACGCCGCGAGGGCGCCCGCCTCGTTGATGCCGACGTGGATGATCTGTCCCTGCGGGCTCTCCTTGTAGGCGAGGAGGAGCTCACGGTCGACCGACGTGTAGTGCTGGCCGTTCGGGTTGTAGATCTTCGCCGTCGGGAAGTACGCGTCCATGCCGAACGTGCGTGCCTCGTCGGGGATGATCGGCACCACGCGGTCGCCGAAGTCGGGGGAGCGGAGCAGGTCCTTCAGCAGTCGGGCGAACGCCATGGTGGTGGCGATCTCCTGCTTGCCGGAGCCCTTCTTGACGACCTGGTACTTCGAGTCCTCGGGGAGGGTGATCGACGTGTACTTGGTGCGACGCTCCGGCACGTACCCGCCGAGCTCACGCCGGCGCTCGTGCATGTACTGGATCGCCTCGTCGTCGTTCCCGGGGTGGTAGTACGGCGGCGTGTAGGGGTTCTCCTCGAGCTGTGCGTCCGTGATCGGGATGCGCATCTCGTCGCGGAACTGCTTGAGGTTGTCGAGCGTGAGCTTCTTCATCTGGTGCGTCGCGTTGCGCCCCTCGAAGCTCGGGCCGAGGCCGTAGCCCTTGACCGTCTTCGCGAGGATGACGGTCGGCTGGCCCTTGTGCTCGGTCGCGGCCTTGAACGCGGCGTAGACCTTGCGGTAGTCGTGCCCACCGCGCTTGAGGTTCCAGATCTGGTCGTCCGTGTAGTCCTTGACCAGCTCGAGCGCCTTCGGGTCGCGCCCGAAGAAGTTCTCGCGGACGTACGCGCCGTTCTCGGCCTTGTACGTCTGGTAGTCGCCGTCCGGCGTCTGGTTCATCAGGTTGAGGAGCGCGCCCTCGGTGTCGCGGGCGAGCAGGTCGTCCCACTCGCGGCCCCAGACGACCTTGATGACGTTCCAGCCCGCACCGCGGAAGAACGCCTCGAGCTCCTGGATGATCTTGCCGTTGCCGCGGACCGGACCGTCGAGACGCTGCAGGTTGCAGTTGATCACGAAGTTCAGGTTGTCGAGGCCGTCGTTCGCGGCGACCTGGAGCTGTCCGCGCGACTCGACCTCGTCCATCTCGCCGTCGCCGAGGAACGCCCAGACCTGCTGGTCGGAGGCGTCCTTGATGCCGCGGTTGGAGAGGTACTTCGCCTGCTGCGCCTGGTAGATCGCGTTGATCGGGCCGATGCCCATCGACACGGTCGGGAACTGCCAGAAGTGCGGCATGAGGCGCGGGTGCGGGTAGGACGAGAGTCCGCCGCCGGCGTGGGACTTCTCCTGCCGGAAGCCGTCGAGCTGGTCCTCGCCGAGGCGCCCTTCCATGTAGGCGCGGGCGTACATGCCGGGGGACGCGTGCCCCTGGAAGAACACCTGGTCGCCGCCGGACGGGTGGTCCTGCGCGCGGAAGAAGTGGTTGTAGCCGACCTCGTACATGGCGGCGCTCGACGCGTAGGTCGAGATGTGGCCGCCGACCGCGATCCCGGGGCGCTGCGCGCGGTGCACGGTGATCGCGGCGTTCCACCGGATCCACCGGCGGTAGCGGCGCTCGAGCTCCTCGTCGCCCGGGAACTCGGGCTCGTTCTCCGGCGCGATGGTGTTCACGTAGTCCGTGGTCGGGACCATCGGCACACCGAGGTGCAGTTCCTTGGACCGCTTGAGCAGGCTCAGCATGATCTCGCGGCCACGCTGGTGGCCGTGGGTCTGCACCAGCCCGTCGAGGGACTCACGCCATTCGGCGGTCTCCTCCGGGTCCTGGTCGCTGCTGCCGTGGCTGTACGGGTCCTGGTCGTTCACCGTCACCCTTGACCTCGTTCGTTCTCGTGGTGGTGGACATGGCGGGCCACCGGTTGGTCGGGTCACGACCGGATGGGGCCCCGACCACTCTAGGCCCCCGCACCGACCCAGAGGCTGATGGTGACGTGTGGGTGGACAGGTGCTTGCATTCGGGTGACGTCGGCGTACGATTGCCGATCGTGCACACGCGACCCGTGCGTGCGCGAGGACACCGGGCACACCCCACGCCCGAGGAAGAAGCAACGCACTGATGGCACTGGAGATCGGCTCGCTCGCGCCGGACTTCGAACTCCCGAACCAGTTCGGGGAGCACGTCCGCCTCAGCGACTTCCGTGGCGTCCGCCCGGTCGCGCTGGTCTTCTTCCCGCTCGCGTTCTCGTCGACCTGCACCAACGAGCTCTGCGCCCTCCAGGACAACATCGCGATGTTCCAGGACCAGCGCGTCGAACTCGTCGGCATCTCGGTCGACTCGAAGGCGACGCTCCGGTCGTTCGCCGAGTCGAACGGCTACGACTTCGAGCTCCTCGCGGACTTCTGGCCGCACGGCGCCGTCTCGAAGGAGTACGGCGTCTTCCTCGAGCACAAGGGCTTCGCCACCCGCGCGACCTTCGTCATCGACGTGCAGGGTCGCATCAAGGCCTCGATCATCTCCGAGCCGGGCGTCGCCCGTGACGTGACGGAGTACAAGGCCGCCCTCGACCGTCTGGCGGCCTGCGCCGCACCAGTCCCCGTCGGCTAGCGTTCCGAACACCTCCTGAGGCGACGCGCGACGCGTCGCGGACTGGAGGCACGGTGCACGCCGTCGACGACCGCCCACCCCCGCGGGTGGTCACCGCCGAGCCCCACGCGCCGTTCCCGGTCACCGCCGACGCCGACCGCTGGGGCCTGCAGCGCACCGTCGTCCCGACCGACGTCGGCCCGGTCGTCGTGCACCACCGACCCGGCCCCGCCGCGCTGCTCCTGCTGCACGGGGTCGCCGGGTCGTGGACCACGTGGACCCCGCTCCTGTCGGCGGCGGACGGCATCGACGACCGCGGCCTCGTGCTCGTCGACCTGCCGGGCTGGGGCGCGTCACCCGCACCGGTCGAGCCGCTCGGGGTCGACCGGGCGGCGTCGGTGCTGACCACGGTGCTCGACGCCCTCGCGGTCCCGGACGTCGACGTCGTCGGCCACTCGATGGGTGCCTTCGTCGGCATGCACCTGGCCGTCGTGGCACCCGGACGCGTGCGCTCCGTCGCGCTCGTCTCCGGCACGACCGTGGCGACCGCCGGAGCGTCCCGGCACCCCGTGCGCGGGCTCCTGACGCTCCCCGCGTTCACGCTGCTGCGGGCAGGCCTCGCGATCACCGGGGAGACGGCACGGCCGCTCCTGCGCGGACTCCGGGCGATCGGCCTCCTGCCCGTCCTCGCCGCTCCCGTCTTCTCGCACGTGCGCCGGCTCGACCCGAGCGTGCTCGAGGCGTTCGTCGACGAGCTCCGTCCGGCCGGCTTCACCGGAGCTGCTCGTGCCGCGGCCGCCTACGACCTGGACCGCTGGCGCGGCGTGACGTGCCCGGTCACGGCGATCGCCGGGCGGGACGACGTGTTCGCCCGGGTGTCCGACCTCGCGGCGCTCCGAGGCCTCCTGCCCGACGTCCGGACGGTGCTGCTCGACGACTGCGGGCACTTCGCCCACGTCGAGCACCCGACCGCGGTGGCGCGCACGCTCGACCTCGTCCGGTCCGCACGTCCGTCGTAGGCTCCGGGGGTGCACCCGCCCATCGACCCCCACGACCACGGCTGGCTCGACCGCCCCGACGGCGCCCGGATCCACTGGGAGGAGTCCGGCAACCCGACCGGCCGCCCGGCGCTGTACCTGCACGGCGGCCCGGGATCCGGTCTCGGCGCCGGGGGCTACCGGCAGCGGTTCGACCCCGAGGTGTACCGGATCATCGGGCTCGACCAGCGCGGGTGCGGGCGGAGCACCCCGTGGGCGATCGACGACCTCGGGTCGCTCGACCGCAACACGACGGCGGCCCTGATCGAGGACGTCGAGGCGCTGCGGCGACACCTCGGCGTCGAGCGCTGGCTGCTGCACGGTGTCTCGTGGGGCAGCACCCTCGCGCTCGCCTACGCCCTCGAGCACCCCGAGCGCGTCACCGAGGTCGTGCTCGTCGCGGTGACCACCGGTTCCCGTCGCGAGGTCGACTGGATCACCGAGGGGGTCGGGGCGGTGTTCCCGGAGGCCTGGTCACGGTTCACCGCCGACGTCCCGGCGGGCGTGCGGCCGGTCGAGCACCACGCCCGCCTGCTCCGGTCGCGAGACCCCGCCGTCCGGGACGCCGCAGCCGACAGCTGGGACACGTGGGAGTCGACCCACGTCTCGCTCGACCCGGCGTGGCGTCCGGGGCAGCTGCACGCCGATCCCCGGGACCGGCGCAACTTCGCCACCCTGGTCACCCACTACTGGGCGAACGACTGCTTCCTCGGTCCGGACGAGGTCCTCCGTCGCACCGGCGAGCTCGCCGGGATCCCCGGCGTGCTCGTGCACGGGCGACGGGACGTCAGCGGGCCGGTCATCACGCCGTGGATGCTGCACCGGGCGTGGCCGGGCAGCCGCCTCGAGGTCGTCGAGGACGAGGGACACGGCGGGCCCACCGAGGTCGCGATCGCGCAGCGCGCCATCGACGGGTTCGCTCGCCGGTCAGGCGTGCACGGGGAACGTCGCCGCGACGCGTGACCGCACCTCGGTGAGCACGGCCTGCCGCATCACCGGGGAGAACAGCGAGTGGTCGCCGTCCGGCACCCGCACGAGTTCCACCTTGCCGGTCCGGCCCCGGGTGCCCCACCGCCGGAGGGCACGCGGACCACCGAGCCGCTCGAACAGCTCGACGTCCACGGGCGACGCGATGAGCACGACGTCGGTGCCGTGCTCGACGAGCGGACGGACGTGTCCGACGACCCCGCCGACCCGGTCGCGACGGGCGACCCGGTCGCGTACCCACTCGGGTACGACGGCGTTCCACCAACGACGGAGCACGAGACGCAGCGGCGACGGTTCGTCGATCGCGCGGAGGGCATCGGCGTACGCGCCCACCGCGGCCGGCTGGCGGCGGTAGTCGTTCGGGCTGATCTCGAGGACCATGCGCGGTGCGGCGTCCGCAGAGCGCCCCGCGAGCCACGCGCCGGCGCACATGCCCACGAGCACGAGCCGTCGGGAGTCCACAGCGAGGGAATCGACCACCGCCTGCTGGTCGTCGATCCACTCCTGCGCGAACATCGCGGACCGCTCGTCCTCGTGGACCGCGGAGCTCTCACCGGTGCCGCTGCGGTCGACCCGGACCACCCGGGCACCGTCGCGGGCGAGGGTCCGTGCGAGGGCGACCTGGTAGTCGGACGCGCCGACGTGGTGCTCGGCGGCGCCGTTGTGCAGCACGACGACCGGGGCGTCCTCGTGCTGGCCGGAGGTGACGGTCTCGATGGCGAAGAGCCGTTCCGGGCCCATCCGGACGATGCGCTCCGACGTGCGGGCGTCCACGTCGAGGACCTCGTCGAGTGCCGGCGGCAGGACCGGCAGGGCCACCGTCGGTGCCCACGCGTCCGTCCACGCCACGACGGTGTCGACGGCGGAGCCCGGGATCCGGGCGACCATGCTCGTTCCGTCGAGGAGCTCGGCGCTCCCGGTGACCTCGGTCGTCGTCACGTCGCCGAGCGCTGCGGGGGCGCTGCTGCCCGGGCGCACGAGGGCGATGGTCGGGCCGGTGCGCGCCCGGTAGGTGAGCGCACCGAGTGCTGCAGCTTCGGTGGGGTCGACGTCGATGCCGACGAGGCTCTCGACGCCGTCGACCACGCGGTCGGCGCCGATCGTGATCGTCGCCAGTGCTCGCTGCTTCCGGAGCCAGGCGCGGCCGGAGGCGGGCGCGTCCCAGAGGACCAGGCCGTCCGTGTCGGACGCGGCGGCGGCGGCGATCGGCGCGGCGGAGGCCAGACCGACGTACGTGACCCGCTCGACCCCGGCACCACGCAGCACCGCTGCGGCGCGACGGGCCGACCGGACCTGCGCGTCGGGATCGCCGTCGGGTGCGGAGTCACCACGTCCGGACGGGTCGTAGCGCACCGAGGCCACGCCACGCGCCTCCAGTCGGTCCGCCAGCAGGCGGAGGGTCCGGTACGCGATGACGCCCTCCTGCCCGAGCGGCGGACAGATCACGACGCCGGCGCGCGCCGCGACGGGGAGCTGCACGGCGACGCGGAGGGCCGGGCGACCCGTCCAGCCGTGGTGGGTGCTCACAGGGCCAGGGCCGCGCGGACCGGAGCCGGCCACGCGTCGGGGTCGGTGCCGTGTGCGGCGAAGAGGGCGATCGTGATGCGCTCCAGGCCGAAGGCGACGCAGGCACTGTGCGCGACCTCGCCGTCGGCGGTGCGGATGCCGAACGAGGTGCCGAAGTGGTCCTCGTGCAGGTTCGCCGAGCCGATCGCGGTCGCCGGGTGCTCCGGGCCGTAGACGGGCGTGACGAACTCGAACTTGAGCGCCTGCTCGACCTGGTTCCGGGCGAGCATCTGCCCGACCCGTCCGAAGAACGGGTCGTTCGCGGGGACGACGTCGATCTCGAGGCCGAACGACTCGAGCAGCGCGCGCATGACCGGGATGCGGTCGTCGCGGTGGTGCTGGGCCGAGCCGGGCGTGCCGATGTGCACGAACTCGTGCATGTGGAACGCCTGCAGCCGCATCGGGTCGAGCGAGGGCTCGCGCCGGAACGAGTCGCCGACGATGTCGAAGGTGCGGCCGTCCTGCGGGACGCGGTCCCCGACGAGCCCGTAGACCGGGTGGCAGACCGCCGGGGTCAGCATCAGGTCGGCCGGCTCGAGGAAGCCCTCCCACCGCTCCCCGCGCTCGCGGGCGGCGAGCAGGGCACGGTGCGTGCGGTCGTCACCGGTGAAGCCGGAGATCGACGCGGCGAGGTCCGGGAAGGACGCGATGTAGTCGGTGCGCTCGAACGCCGCGAGCGGCTCCACGGGCGGGAAGCGCAGGACCTCGGCGTCGAGGTCCCGCTGGCTGGCCACGGCCGCGGTGTCGACCGCCGTGTACACGCGCTCGAACACTCCGGTGCGGCCGTAGAGCCCCGGCGACCCGAGGTCGATGAGCACGCCGTCGGCGAGCAGCCGTGCACGCAGCGCGGCGCGGGCGGCGTCGAGGTCGGACGCGGGCGCGGACTGCGTCGTGGTCGTCGGTTCGGTGATGGTCACAGGATGGCTCCGGTCATGAGTGCCAGTGCGGCGTCGTTCTGCAGGAGGCGGTCGTTGCTCACCATCACGGCGGCACCGTGCGCGTCTCGGAGGTGCCGGGCGATGCTGAGGTCCCCGGTGGCGGCGAACCCGGCGATGCCGACGATCCGCAGCGCCTGGGTGACGAGGTCGGTGACCCGCTCGGAGGAGCCGATCTTCAGCGCGTTCGCAGCCAGCGCGTACGCCGTCGACTCGAGCACCTCGGGGTCGTCGGCCACCTGGTCGAACCGGGCCGCGGCGTGCCGGACGGCGTCGGCCATGGTCTGCAGGTCGACCAGGAGCTCGGCGAGCCGGAGGGCTCCAGGAGGGGTCTGGCCGACGGCGGCACGCGCCTGCTTGCGGACGGCTCGACGGGCACGGTCCGCAGCGTCCGCCGCGATGCCGAGCCACACCGACGCCCAGAGCACGTGCGACACGGGGAGGACGGTGCGGGCGGAGATCGTCGCGTAGTCGTCGCGGAGGACGCGGTCCTCGTGGGTCTCGGTGTCGAGCAGCCAGCCGTTGCTGCACGTGCCGCGGAGCCCGAGCGTGTCCCAGGTCGAGGTCTGCGTGAGCGTGGTCTCCGCCGGCAGCGCGATGACGAGCCGTTGGTCGGACGCCGGCGCGTCGAGGTCGCGCCGGGCGGTGACGAGGATCGCGTCGGCCTCGGTCGCGTACGAGATGACCGGGGCGTCCTTGCGGAGCCGGATGCGTCCGGCCTGGTCGGGCTCGATCGCGCAGGTGCTCCGACGGGCGTCGCCGCCGATGCCGCGCTCGGTGGTGGACGACGCGACGAGGGCGCCGTCCCGCACGGCCTCGATCATCGCGGTGACGCCGAGGGCCACGCCGCCGTGCCGCCAGAGCGCCATGGCCTGGCCGTGGTGCATCGCGAACACCATGGCCGTCGCGGCGCACGCACGTCCGAGTTCGGTCGCGATGACGGAGAGCTCGGCGAGGGTCGCCCCCTCACCGCCGTGCTCCACCGGGACCGCCGCGGCGAGCAGACCGTGCTCCTTCATCGCGGCGATCGCCTCGCGCGGGGGACGGGCGTCACGGTCGACCTCGTCGGCGTACCGGGCGGCGATGTCGACCACGAGGGCGGTGCGCTCGGCGAACCGGTCGACGGCGGAGACGGTCGTCCCGGCGCTCGCCGGACGCTCCTCGGTGATCACGCCGCCGTCTCCGCTGCCGTGGCGATGGACTCGATGGTGGCGAAGGTCGACCGGTGCAGCGCGGCGTCGGGGAACTCCACGTCGAGTTCGTTCTCGACCGCGAGCATCACGTTCACGGTGGCGTGCGAGGTCAGCCCGAGGGCGTAGAGGTCGGCGATCGACGCCACGTCCATGGCGTCGACGACGAGCCGCCCGTGGTCGGCGAGGGCTCGCCGGACGGCCAGTTCGGTCGTCGGGGCGACGAGTGCGACGGCGGTCGCTGCGGAGGTCGGGTCCTGGTGCATGCTGGCAACGATATGGAGGACGGCGGCCCGGAAAGCCGCCGTGCGGGTGCGTGAAACCGCACGCGCCGCGCCGGACCTGAGTGCCCTGACAGGGAGCGACTCAGGGGGCTGCGTCAGCGCTCGGAGAGGGCGACGGCGGTGGCGATCGCCAGTCCCCGTTCGTGGGACAACGAGACCGCGATCGACGTGCAGCCGATCGCCTCAGCGAGCTCCGCCGCACGACCGGTCAGCTCGACGACGGGGGCGCCGACGGCGTCGAGCACGACGGCGACGTCGGTCAGCGGGACGGCGTCCGAACGCTCCGGCCGGAGCAGTTTCAGCACGGCCTCCTTGCCGGCGAAGCGGGCGGCGAGGCGCTCCGGGTCGTCCCCGGCGTCGGCGCGCTCCTGCGGGGTGAAGACCCGGGCGAGGTAGCGCTCGCCGTGCGCGGTGATCCCGGCGATCACGTCCTCGACCGCGGCGAGGTCGGTGCCGGTCCGGATCGTGGCCATGGGCCGAGCGTACGCGGGCTCGGGGAGCACTGCATTCCCCGGACGGCATGGGCGTCACCGGGCGTTCGTATGATCGACCGCAGAGACCACCGAGGGGGAACCGATGGCATCACCGTGGACGGGCATCATCGAGGACGCGCGGCACTACACGTCGCCGCACAACTCGCAACCGATCGTCGTGCGCGTCGAGGACGACCGCACCGCGACCGTGTTCTACGACCTGCGCAGGGGGTTGCCGGCCGAGTCCTTCGGCATCCCGTTCGGCCACGTCTGCGCCGGGGTGTTCCTGGCCGGGCTCGACGTGGTCGCCCGGGCGCACGGGTTCACCGTGCAGGAACGGCTGGACCACGCCGAGATGGACTTCGGGCGGCTGGACGCCGGCGCCGGTTCCGGCGCGGCCGACGACCACCTGCACCGACTGGGCACGGTCGCGTTGCGCCCGCGTGCCGCGACGGCGGACGACCGGGAGGCGCTGGCCCGCTTCCTCGCACGGCGCACCTCGCGCAGGCCCTACGACGCGACCCTGGTGGACGAGTCCGCGATCGAGGCCGCGTCCGCCATCGCGTCGGCGGCCGGCCACCGCTTCCGCACCACCTCGGACCGTGCCGTCGTCGACGAGATCGTCCGGGTCAACCAGGAGACCCTGTTCGACGACCTGCAGCACGACGCCGTGCACGACGAGATCCTGCACTGGCTGCGGTTCTCGAAGCGGCAGGCGGCGGAGTCCGGTGACGGGCTGTCGGCGGAGACGATGCTCATGCCCGGACCGGTGCTGCGGTTCGCGATGGAGCACCGCGGGCTCTGGGAGGCACCCGTCCTCGGCGGGGTCTTCAAGCGCGTGTACCTGTCGACGATGCGCGGCGTCCGGCAGCTCGGGTGGCTCGAGGGACCGTTCTCGTCGCCGGCGGACTACGTCGAGGCCGGTCGCACCTTCATGCGGATCTGGCTCGAGCTCACGGCACGGGGCGTCGCCCTGCACCCGTTCGGCACCGTGATCACGAACCCGCGGTCGCACGTCGCGTTCGTCGAGCGCGCCGGCGTCGACGAGTCCGACGGTCGGATGGCGTGGATGCTCTTCCGCTTCGGCCACAGCGCACCGCCACCGCTGGCGCACCGCCGACCCGCGGCGGCGATGACGATCGTGGGTGCCCGGTGAAGCGCGCGGCGGTGTTCTCGGTGGTCTGGGTCGTCGAGACGGTCGTGGCGCTGTTCATGCCGCGTGTCGGCACCCACAAGCTCCTGCTCACGCCGGGCATCGAGCCGCTCCGCTGGACCCTCGGACGCTGGCGTGCGTGGCGGACGGCCGAGCGGGCTGCGAAGCGGGTGCCCGCCTACGGGGCGTTCCTGGCGGAGGCGGGGCGTGCCTCCCGTCTGGACACACGCGGCGGCATCGCCGCAGCGATCTCGGGGCTACCCGAGATGGACAAGGAGTCGTACGTCAAGCGGTGGAGCATCCCCGAGCGCTGCATCGACGGTCGGCTGCCCCGGCGCGGGGTCGTCGTCGACGAGTCGAGCGGGTCCAGCGGCACACCGACCAGCTGGGTGCGCGGCCCCGACGAACGGCAGGCCACCCGGCAGCTGCTGCAGCTCGGGTTCTCGCGGACCGCGAAGGACCTGCCGAAGCAGCCGTTCGTGCTCAACGCGTTCTCCCTCGGCGCCTGGGCCACCGGCATGAACGTGACGGCGTCGCTCACCGAGTCGTCGATGATCAAGTCGATCGGGCCGGACCGCGACAAGATCGTGCAGACGATGCGCGAGTTCGGCACCGGCTTCACCTACATCATCTGCAGCTACCCGCCGTTCCTGAAGGCACTGTTCGAGGACGACCGGCTCGACTGGAGCGAGTACACGATCGTCGCGGCGTTCGGCGGCGAGGGCATCAGCGAGAACATGCGCGCCCACATCGAGCAGTACGCGCAGGCCGTGCTCGGGTCGTACGGGGCGAGCGACCTCGAGATCAACCTCGGCATCGAGACGCCGTTCAGCGTGCAGCTGCGTCGGGCGATCGCGGCGTCGCCGGAGCTCTCCGCCGCGCTGACGAAACAGGCCGAGTACGGCGTGCTGCCGATGGTGTTCCAGTTCAACCCGTTCGGGTACCTCATCGAGACGAACGAGCTCGGGGAGCTGGTCGTGACGATCGCCCGGTCCGAGAACATCAGCCCCCGCATCCGGTACAACATCCACGACCGCGGGCACGTGGTGCGGATGCGTTCGCTGCGTCGGACCCTGCGCGAGCACGGGTTCGACGAGCTCGCCGACGCCGCCGAGCTCGACCTGCCGCTGCTGTTCCACTACGGGCGGTCCGACCTGTCCGTCGACTACAACGGGGCGGTCGTCGCGCCGGACGTCGTACGCGACGTGGTCTACGGCGACCCGGCGCTGCTCGAGGCCGTCGAGAACCACCGGCTGATCAGCTACGAGGACGACCGGGGCGACCGGCAGCTGCACATCGCGTTCCAGCTCGCGTCCGGCGCATCGGGGTTCGACGCCGACGGTGCTCGAGGCGCGGTGGTCGCCGAACTGCGGCGGTTGAACAAGGACTTCTCGAACGCGATCCGGACGGCACCACCGGGCACGCTGCCGACCGTGGCGTTCTACCCGTACCGCACCGGACCCTTCCGCGAGGACGGCCGCAAGCTCAAGAACGAGTACGTGTGGCAGCTGCCGGCCGGTTCGGTGGACGAGTGGGACCTCGACCTGGCGTGGACCGCCCCGAAGGAGGCCTGACGTGCCGCGGAACCCTCGTGCGTGGCTGGAGCGGCTGCGGGACGGTCGGTTCGTCGACCCGGTGCCGCTCCGTGTGGCGAGCCTCGTCGCGGTGGCGGTCGGGACCGCAGCGTGCGTCGCGTTCCACACCGAACCGACGATCAGCGCGATCGCGGCCTCCGTCATCATCACGGGCGTGGTGGTGGTCGTGCCGAACCTGTGGTTCCCGTATGCCGACCGCGCGACGGCGCAACGGGTGCACGAGGTCGGTGGGCTGCCGATCCGGCTCTGGCTGCCGGTGCGGCGTTGGGCATCCGGACAGCGCGCCGTCGGGGTGCCGACGTCGCTGCCGGTGGTGTGGACGGTCGACGACGCGGGCCTGCACGGGTGGGCGCCCGAGGAACCGGAACCCGTGTCGACCGTGCGGTGGGTGGACGTGATGTCGATCGACGTGGGCGAGTACCGGCCGCCGTGGTACCCGACGTTCACGATGTCGTGCATCCGCCTCGAGACCGTCCACGGGCCGGTCCGACTGCGTGCGCGGTACGGCCTCGGGAGCGTCGGCGGCGGCTCCGACCGGCACGACCGCGAGCTGGTTCGCGCGCTCCGGGCTGTGCACCCTCCGGAGCCGCGACCGGTCCCGCGGGGGAGCGCGCTCGGGCTACCGGGCGACTGAGGGCGCGGCGCGGCGTCGCCTGACGCGGCGTCGCCGGGCGCGGCGCGGGTCAGCGGTACTGCGGCGGCCAGTCGAAGGGCGGCGGCAGGTGCGGGACCTCGCCGATCGTCGTGACGTCGAGCACGACCTCGCGGCGGTTCGTCAGCGCGATGGAGCGCGGGTCGCCGATGAACCTGCGGCCGTCGACCCACACCGTCAGCTCCCCTCGGAGGCCGCCGACGTGCGCGGGGCCGAGCGAGACGCCCCACTCGTCGAAGAACTGCCCGAGCGTGAAGGTTCGCCGGGTGGGGGACTCGACGTGCAGGATGCCCGAGGTGTCGTGCGTGTGCAGCTGCGCGGCGAACCGTCGAGTGTCCGAGTGCCCGACGTTCGCCGGCACCGTCACGGGGACGTCGCCGTCGAGGATCGTCAGGTGGGTGTGCACGTGCTCGGCGAGCCGCTCGCCCCAGACGTTGCGCAGTCCGGCATCGTCGGCACGCTCGGCGAGGGCCGTCGGCGCGGGCCACGGGGGAGCGGACCGTGAGGTGCCGTCCGCAGGTGCCGTCCCGCCCGCGACGAGCGCCAGGACCGTGAGGGCCGCGAGCGCTGCGCCGACGGCCGCCGGCTTCACCACCGGTCGTGCACGGCGGCGCGGAACCACTCGTCGTACAGCTCGCGGACCGTCTCGTCGAGGCCCGGCACCTCGGGGAGCGAGCCCGCTCCGGCGTTCGACCGAGCCTGCTCCGGGTTGCGGGCGCCGGGGATCGCCGCGGTCACGCCGTCCTGGGCGACGACCCACGCGATCGCCGCCTGCGGGACGGACACGGCATCGGGCAACGACGCGGCGAAGACCTGTGCGGCACGGACGCCGTCCTCGAAGTCGACGCCGCTGAACGTCTCGCCCTGGTCGAACGCCTCGCCGTTGCGGTTGTAGTTGCGGTGGTCGCCCTCGGCGAAGGAGGTGTCGGCGGTGTACTTGCCGGACAGCAACCCCGATGCCAACGGGACGCGCGCGAGGATGCCGACCCCGGCCTCCCGGGCCGCCGGCAGCACGCGGTCGAGCGGCTTGAGGCGGAACGCGTTGAGGATGATCTGGACGGTGGCGACGCCGGGGCGGGCGATCGCGGCGAGCGCCTGGTCGGCGGTCTCGACGCTGACGCCGTAGGCGGCTACGGAACCGTCGGCGACGAGGCCGTCGAGGGCGTCGTACACGGCGTCGTCGGAGAAGACCTCGGTCGGCGGGCAGTGCAGTTGGACGAGGTCGAGGGTGTCCTGCCGCAGGTTCCGACGCGAGCGGTCCACCCACTCGCGGAAGTTCGCGCCGATGTAGTTCGACGGGACCTGGTCGGCGCGCCGGCCCATCTTCGTCGCGATCGTCAGGGGGACGTCGGGGTTGGCCGCCCGCCACGCGCCGATCAGCTGTTCGCTCCGACCGTCGCCGTAGACGTCGGCGGTGTCGAACAGCGTGACGCCGGACTCGACGGACGCGTCCATGACGGCGTTCGCGTCGGCCTCGGACACCGGGCCCCAGTCACCACCGAACTGCCAGGTCCCGAGGCCGACGACGGACACGGAGCGGCCGGTACGGCCGAGGGTGCGACTCTGCATGCTGCCGAGCGTACCCAGCGCCGTGCCGGTCGGGATCAGGTGGGGGTGGCGACGCCGCGACCGAGCAGACGCTTGGCGGCCCGCGCGCGGGGGATCACCCAGAGTGCGCTCCACAGGCCGAGGCCGATCCAGAGCAGGATCAGCATCGTCGTGATGACCGGTCCGTGCTGGTCCCGCATCGACCACGTCATCAGGATCCAGATCGTCGAGAGCACGATCTTGCCCCAGCCGGCGACCTCGCGCTCGGCCTGGGCCTGCACGAGGGGGATCCACTCGGCGGCCGGCACGGTGGGGGGCACCTCGCCGTCGAGCACCCAGTTGCGGACGACGACGCTCCGGTCGTACCCGCCCTCGGCGCGCCAGGAGCGGAGCTGCAGGACGACGGCGATCGCGATGCCCACCGCTGCGGAGGGGACGCCGAGGCCGACGAGGAGCGCCGGGGTCGGTTCCGTCCACGACGACGCCACGAGGACGACGAGCACGACGGCGAAGGCGGCACCGGTCGCACCGGCACCGAGCAGCCGCAGGCGGCCGGCCTCGTCGAGGACTCCGACTCCGTTCACGCAGACGACGCTACCCGGCGACGACCGGGTTCTCCCGGGGCGGTCGCTGTGGATCGACCCGTGGCGTCCCGTGGCCGGACAGCGGTGCGCCGGCGGCGTCGAACCACGGATCCGACATCGAACCGGGACCCGGCGGTTGTTCGATGTCGGATTCGTGGTTCGACACGCGGCGCGAGCCTCAGCCCTGTGCGAGCAACCAGCACATGCCGGCCGCGGCGAACGCCATCGCCCAGCTCACCAGGCTGCCGATGAGGAAGTACTCGGCCTGGTACCCGGTCGTCTCGCGGCGGATCTCCGGGAAGCGGACGATGCCCTTGGCCGCGATCAGTGCCGCGACCACGGGGAAGGCCCCGACCAGCGAGAACCCGGCGAGCAGTAGGCGCTCGATCGGGCCGATCATGCGGCCGCCCTGCAGCAGGACCGTGCCCTCGCTGCCGTCGCCGTCCGCAGCGGTACGGGCGTCGCCACGGGGTCGTCGGGCGAACAGCCGCCGCGCCGGCCCGCCCTCGACCGACTGGCTGACGGTGTCGGGGGAGAGTCCCGGCGGGAGGGCCTGGGCGACGACGACGTTGGCCGAGTCGACCAGGAACAGCGCCGCTCCGACGCCGCCGACGATCGCGGCGAGCGGGACGGCGGCGACGAACGCCGGCGCGGAACCACGCTGCCACTCGACGACGAACCCCGAGGGATCGACGGACGGGACCGTCAGCAGCAGCACGGCGAGCGCGACCGCCAGCAGGACCGACGGCCACGAGCCCGAGCGGCGCCACCAGACCCGTCGCGGCGTGGTCGACGGCCGGGCGTCGGTCGGACGCACCGGCGTCGTCGTGCCGATCCACAGGGCGGCGAGCACGATCGCGGTGGCCACCGCCGCGACGGGGAGGCCGAGGCCCGGCACGGCGACGACGGCCACCCCGATCCACAGCAGCAGGACCACGATCACGGTCAGGACGCGGCGTGGTGCGGCGTCGGTGCCGGTCCGGGTGCGCACGACGTCGGCCGTCCCGATCAGGGCGAGGAGGACCCCGGCGAGCATCAGCGGCCCCCGTCCCCGAGGACCCGCAGGCCCTCGACCAGTGCGGCGACGCCCGACTTCTGCACGGACTGGGAGACCGCCGACGGGGTGATGCCCTCCTCAGCAGCGATCTGCGCCTGGGTCCGGCCCTGGACCAGCCCGAGGGCGATCCGCCGTGCACGCGGGGTCAGGCGCGAGACGACGTGGTCGCGGCTCAGGAAGTAGGCGTTCACGAGTCGCTCCGTCGGTCCGTGGCGGTCCTCGGCGTCGTGGTACCAGGCCCGGAGGAACGCGGTCCGGCCGTCCTCGCGCCGGTGGGTCTCGTTGATGGCGTCGCGGGCGGACCACCACCCGGGGCCGTCCTGCAGGGGACCGACCGCACCCGTGCCGATCGTCCGCACCGTGCCGCGCCCGATCCCGAACCGGATCTGCACGGTCGGCGGGAGGGCGAGGATCGCGGCCGTGGTCGCGACGAGTGCGTCGGTCAGCGTGGCGTAGATCACCTGGAACTCGTCGCCGACGGTGGCGCGCAGCGGATCGACCGCCTCGACAGCTGGGGTACCGTCGAAGGCGCGCTCGACGTCACGTTGGGCCGCTGCGCGGTCGTCGAGGGTGCGGGAGTCGACGAGGTCGACGATCACCGCGATCACGGGGTCGGAGTGCACGTGTTAAGGATACGACTTCACATCGCCGAAAGTAAGCCTGTGGCTGAACATCGGGCGGGGTGTCCGACGCCGTAGACTCGACGCGAGGGCCTTTAGCTCAGCTGGTAGAGCGCCACGTTTACACCGTGGATGTCGTCGGTTCGATCCCGGCAGGGCCCACCGAGCTGCAGACGCGACCGCCTGCGGGACGGGAGGCGCGGCGCGGCCCCGCACCGCGCCTCCCGTCCGCCACCTGGTGACGGTTCCCGCTCAGGAGACCTGACCGGCGCGCGCACCGGCCCACAGGTCGACGTCCGCGATCCCGACGGAGTGCTCGTCGATGGTGCGGAGCTCCTCGTCGGTGAAGGACGTGTTCGCCAGGGCGGCGACGTTGTCCTCGACCTGGGACACGCGCGAGGCGCCGATGACGAGCGACGTGACCCGCTCGTCGCGGAGCGCCCAGGCCAGCGCGAGCTGCGCGAGGGACTGGCCACGTGCGGCGGCGACGTCGTTCAGGGCACGGAGGTGGGCGACCACCTCCGGTGTGATGCTCGACGCGTCGAGGGACTTGCCGGCGGCGGCGCGGGAGTCCTCCGGGACGCCGTCGAGGTACTTGCCGGTCAGGAGCCCCTGCGCGAGGGCGGTGAAGCCGATGACGCCGAAGCCGAGTTCGCTCGCGGCGTCGAGCAGCCCCTCGGTCTCGATCCAGCGGTTCAGCATCGAGTAGGAGGGCTGGTGGATGAGCAGGGGCGTGCCGAGGTCGCGCAGGATCGCGGCGGCCTGGCGGCTGCGCTCCGCGTCGTACGACGAGATGCCGACGTAGAGCGCCTTGCCCTGCTGGACCGCGGTGTGCAGGGCGCCCATCGTCTCCTCGAGCGGGGTGGACGCGTCGAGGCGGTGCGAGTAGAAGACGTCCACGTAGTCGAGGCCCGTGCGCTGCAGCGACTGGTCGAGGGAGGCGAGGACGTACTTGCGGGAGCCGCCGCCCTGGCCGTAGGGGCCGGGCCACATGTCCCAGCCGGCCTTCGTCGACACGATCATCTCGTCGCGGTACGGCCGGAAGTCCTCACGCATGAGGCGCCCGAAGTTGACCTCGGCGGCACCGTAGGGAGGCCCGTAGTTGTTCGCGAGGTCGTGGTGGGTGATGCCGAGGTCGAAGGCGCGGCGGCTCACGGCACGCTGCGTCTCGAAGGCGACGTCGTCGCCGAAGTTGTGCCAGTAGCCGAGCGAGAGCAGCGGCAGGTCGAGGCCGGAGTTCCCGGTACGGCGGTAGGGCATCGTGTCGTAGCGGTCGCTGCTGGCGGTGTAGGTCATGCCGTCCATCGTGGCAGGACGCGCGGCCCCGTCGTTCAGGACGCGGTGATCACGTTCGGCGCGAAGCGGCACCAGTAGTCGGTGATGGGGCCGTCGGACTCGCGGATGCCGACGCCGAACGACTCGCCGTCCACCACCCACGAGCCGAGCACCGGGTGGTTGTGGCCGCGTGACCCGGGGAAGTCCGGCAGCTCGTGGTACTGCTGCCAGACCCGTTCGCCGCCGGTGCCGGCGCGGCGGTACTCCGAGCCGTTCGTCGTCACCGAGCCGTCCGCGCGGTGCACGGCGATGCCGTCGCCCTCGCGCCCGAACACCGGCTTCACGACGAAGTCCGTCATGCCGTTCGGGCCGTCGGCGAACGCCGGCAGCAGGTTCTCGTGGCCCGGGAACAGCCGCCAGAGCGCGACCAGCAGCAGCTTGTTCGACAGGAACATCTTCCACGCGGGCTCGTACCAGCGGCCGAGGCGCCCACGGTCGCTGACGAGGAACGCGCCGAACTCCTGGTCACCGCGGGCGCGGTCGTCCCCGGAGACGAGGTCCTCCCACGGGTAGAGCTTGAACAGGTTCCGGATGACCGGGTACTGCGTGCCGTCCTCGTCGCCGGGCAGCGTGAAGACGCTCCGGGACGAGCCGGCGGGCTCGGCGTTGCCCACGAACTGCCGGACGACCGCGTGCCAACCGATGTCCTTCATCTCGATGCCGGTGTGCTCCCACCCGGCCTCGCCGGCGAGGTCCCGCATGTACGCGACGGTGTTCCAGTCCTCGCCGGCGGTGTCGAGGTCGGAGTGGGCGACGAAGAGCCGCCCGCCCTCCTCGGCGCGGAGCGATGCGTGGAGCAGGGTGCGCCAGCGGGCGACCATCGCCTCGTGGATGCCGTTCCACTGGTCGGTGTCGGCGGGCAGCGTCCCGTCCGCGATGCGGTCCTGCAGCCAGTGCCACTGCGTCACCGAGGCCTCGATGAGCCCGGTGGGGGTGTCGCCGTTGTACTCGAGCATCTTCGCGGGGGAGCCGTCGCCCGCGTACGCGAGGTCGAAGCGGGCGTACACGTCCGGTTCGTCCTGCTCGAGCGACCACGCGGCGAGGTCGAAGCCCTCGCGGGTGAGCCCGAGGGTGCCGAGTTCGCCGGAGGCGAGGTACCGGGCGGCCTCGAGGCACATCCGGTGCAGCTCCTCGGTCTGCCGTTCGAGCGCCTCGACCTCGGGCAGCGTGAACACGTACGCCGCGCCGTCGTTCCAGTACTCGACCGCGGTGCCGTCCTCGCGCACCGACCGTGAGTAGATGAGGCCGGTCTGCTGGATCCGTCGCTGCCAGTCCGGGCGCTCGGTGAACTCGACGCGCTCCATCAGCCGCCGAACCCCCCCGTGCTCGCCGGACCCGCCGAAGCCGCCCTTCGTCACCGAGCTGCCGCGGGACGAGATGCCCGACTCCGCGGTCTTGCCCGACGGGAGGCTGGCGGTGCCGCCCGACACGGCGTCGCCGACGGCGTGGACCTTCGTCGCGCGGCTGCCGCTGAGCGGGAGGTAGTACCAGCCGGCGTGCCCGCCGTGGTTGTTGCAGTCGTCGTCCGGCAGGCGCTTCTGCGTCGAGTTGTCGCGGCAGATCTTCGCGTAGTCGCTGTCTACCCCGGACCCCTCCCCGCAGCCGGTCAACGACGCGGCGAGGGCTGCGACGACCCCGATCGAGACGACACGGGACGCGCGACGACGAACACTCACGAACGGGAACAGTACCGGGGCTTGCGGCACCGTTCCGGCTCGACACCGGCTTCGCAGCGCGACCTGTCCGTTCGCTCAGCTCCCGCGACGCCGTGTCCGCCATGCTCGGGGCATGGAGTGGTGGTCGGTCGTCGTCGCGGTCGTGGGCGGGTTCGTCATCGTGTGGGGCGTCGTGGTGATCGCCCTGGTGGTCGCCGCACGTCGATCTGGTGACGGCCTCCGGCTGGTCGAGACGCTCCGGCTCGTCCCCGACGTCGTGCGGCTGGTCCGGCGGCTCGTCGCTGACCCGACGGTGCCGCGGGGTGTGCGCATCGCCCTCGTCGCGCTCCTCGGGTACCTGCTGCTGCCGATCGACCTCGTGCCGGACTTCGTGCCGGTCATCGGGTACCTCGACGACGCGATCGTCGTCGCGCTCGTGCTCCGGTTCGTCACGCGGCGGGCCGGTGCGGTGGCGTTGGATCGGCACTGGCCGGGTACGCCGGAGGGGCTGCGTGCCGTGCGCGCCGCGGTGGGGCTGTCGAGGTCCTGACCAGGCCGAGACCCGGCCGGGAACGGGCCCCGGACGTGCACGTGGGAACGCGCGCCGGCGTGGACGTGGGGGCGTGGGCGCGGCGGAGTCGCTGGGGGTGGTGCAGCGCGCGCGACGGTGGTCCCGATCGACCCCGTCAGTCCGACGCGGGAGCGAGTTCCTGCGCCCGTGCTGCCGGGACGCCGAGGACGAGGAGGCTGGTGGTGACCGCGGCCCGCAGATCGAGTGCATCGGCGGAACCCGCTGCATCGGCGGCACCCGCTGCATCGCCGTCGTCCGCTCCGTCGCCGGCATCCGGCGCGTCCGGTGCCGTCGGGCGGCTGTCGTCGGCGATGGCGAAGACGGTCGCGGAGGCGATCTGCCCGAGGGCGATCGCCGGGAGGTGCAGCCCGAAGGCCCCGTCGTCCTGACCCCGCTGGACGAGCACGGCGAGACGCCGGTCCACCGCACCGAGCAGGGCGTGGATCTCGTCGCCCTGCTGCCCGCGACGGAGCGCCAACAGCACCCGGTACCGGTGAGCGAGCGGCCAGAGGTCGGTGACGAACTGCGCCCACGCGGCGTCGGCGGGCGATCCGTCGACGTCGGCGCGCTCGAGGATGGCACCGATCTCCGCTCCCGCTCGCTCGGCCAGCGTGCGGACGAGGTCGGTACGGGCCGGGAAGTGTCCGTAGACGGTGCGGCGGACCACTCCGGCGGCCTGTGCGATCTCGCCCATGCCGGCATCCGGTCGCCGGCCGAGGAGTTCGCGGGCGACGTCGAGGATCCGGTTCCGTGTCTCGTCCATCGCGAGGTCGCGTGCGGATCCGGAAGCCATGCACCGATCATTGCACACTGCTGTGCAATGGGTTACGGTTCCGGTGTTCGTTGCACAACCGTGTGCAACGATCTGCCGCACACCCATCGTGAGGACCGCAGACCATGACCGCATCCACCGCCGTCCGCCCGTTCCGCGTCGACGTCCCGCAGGCGGATGTCGACGACCTCCGCGCCCGTCTGGCCAGGACCCGGTGGCCCGACCCGGAGACCGTGCCGGACTGGTCGCAGGGCGTCCGGTCGGAGAACCTGCGGGCCCTCGTGCACCACTGGCTGCACGACCACGACCCCGTGCGGTTCCAGGAACGGCTGAACCGCACCCCGCAGTTCCGTACCGAGATCGACGGAATCGACATCCACTTCCTGCACGTCCGGTCCGCCGAACCCGGAGCGATGCCGCTCCTCCTCAGCCACGGCTGGCCGGGGTCGGTCCTGGACTTCGTCGACGTCATCGGTCCGCTGACCGACCCGGCCGCACACGGTGGTGACCCTGCGGACGCCTTCGACGTGGTCGTGCCGTCGCTGCCCGGGTTCGGGTTCTCCGGCAAGCCGACGACCACGGGGTGGGACGCCGATCGCACGGCCACGGCGTGGGCCGAGCTGATGCGGCGACTCGGGTACACCCTGTGGGTGGCACACGGCGGGGACTGGGGATCCGTGGTGACGACCGCACTCGCGGCGGCGCGCCCGGAGGGGCTGGCGGGCATCCACCTGAACACCCCGTACGCCGTCCCCGAGACGATCCCGGACGAGCGGACGCCCGAGGAGCAGCACGCGGTCGACACCCTCGCGCGCTATGCGGGACCGCTCGGCGGGTCGAACCACCTGCAGGGCACGAAGCCGCAGACGCCGGGGTTCGCCCTCGCGGACTCACCGGTGGGGCAAGCAGCGTGGATCTACGAGAAGTTCCAGTCGAAGACGGACAACCAGGGCCTCGCCGAGCAGGCCATCGACGTCGACGACATCCTCGACACGATCTCGCTGTACTGGTTCACGAACTCCGCCGCGTCGTCCGCCCGGATCTACTGGGAGAACCGCAGCGTCACGATGGCGGGACCGGTGCTGCACCTCCCCGTCGCCGTGACCGTGTTCCCGCGGGACATCCCGCTCCTGCCGCGCACGTGGATCGAGGCCGCCTACCCGGACCTCGTCCACTACGGCGAGGCGCCGCGCGGTGGGCACTTCGCGGCACTCGAGCAGCCCGAGCTCCTCGTCGACGAGCTCCGCAGCGGGCTGCGCGGGCTGCGTCGCTGAGGACGGATCGGCCCCGACCGGGTCGGATCAGACGGTCCGGCGCGTCGCGACCGCGGCCCCCACGACCGCGGTCGCGGACGACCGGACTCCCCACACACCGCTCAGCATGCTCCGGTCGCCCCGCGGGTGCATCCTCCTGAGGGATGAAAAGCTGATGGCCACTCAGCGAGCGCTGCAGCCCTCGACCCGCACCGGGTCGGACTGGAGGCGCGGTTCCGGCCCGCACCGCGCCTCCAGGCCGTCACCCGGTCGCGTTCACCGCCCCAGCTGCGCGCGCAGGTAGGGCGCGGTCCGACTCGTGGCGGACGCCGCGACCGCGGCCGGTGTGCCGGCGGCGACCACCTGCCCGCCCGCGTCCCCGCCGGCGGGACCCATGTCGATGACGTGGTCGGCCGCCGCGACGACGTCCATGCTGTGTTCGACGACCACGACCGTGTTGCCGGCGTCCGTGAGCCGCGACAGCTGCTCGGACAGCAGCTCGACGTCGGCGGGGTGGAGGCCGGTGGTCGGCTCGTCGAGCAGGTAGAGCGTGTGGCCGGACCGGGCGCGCTGCAGTTCGGTGGCGAGCTTGATCCGCTGCGCTTCGCCGCCGGACAGCTCCGGGGCGGGCTGGCCGAGTCGGAGGTAGCCGAGACCGACCTGGCGCAGCGTCTCGAGCCCGCGCGCCGCGGCCGGGAGGCCGGCGAGGAACGGTGCCGCCTCGTCGACGGTCATGCCGAGCACGTCGGCGATGCTCGCGCCGTCCCACCGGACCTCGAGCGTCTCGGCGTTGTACCGGGCACCGTGGCACTCCGGGCACGGCGCCCAGCTGCCGGGCAGGAACAGCAGCTCGACGGAGACGGACCCCTCGCCCTGGCACACCTCGCACCGGCCGCCCGCGACGTTGAACGAGAACCGTCCGGCGCCCCAGCCGCGCTCCCGTGCCGCGTCGGTGGCGGCGAAGGCGTGGCGGACGGCGTCGAACAGGCCCGTGTAGGTGGCGAGGTTCGATCGGGGCGTGCGGCCGATCGGCTTCTGGTCGACCTGGACGACCCGGGTCACGAGCGGGTGCGAGGCGCCCTCGGTGGCCAGGACGCCACCGACGAGCGAGGACTTCCCCGAGCCGCTCACCCCCGTGACCGCGGTGAGGACCCCGAGCGGGACGTCGACGTCGAGACCGTGCAGGTTGTGCAGCGTCACGTCGCGGAGCGCCAGGGTGGCGACCGGGTCCCGCGGCGTGCGGGCGGCAGGTGGGCCGGCCGGGTGGAGGAACCGCCGCGTCACCGACCCCTCGACGTGCTGGAGGCCGTCGACGGGACCGCTGTACAGGACGGTGCCGCCACCGGAGCCCGCGCCCGGCCCGACGTCGACGATCCAGTCGGCCCGTCGGACGATGCTCATGTCGTGCTCGACCACGAAGACGCTGTTGCCGCCGGCGCGCAGGTCGTCGAGCACCTGCACGAGGGACTCGGCATCGGCGGGGTGCAGTCCGGCGCTCGGCTCGTCGAGGACGTACACGACACCGAACAACCCGGAGCGGAGCTGCGTCGCGATCCGGAGCCGCTGCGTCTCACCGGGGGAGAGCGTCGGCGTCGACCGGTCGAGCGCGAGGTACCCGAGCCCGAGGCCGAGGAGGACGTCGAGGCGCGTGACGAGGTCACCCGCGATCGCGACGGCCACCTCGGTGTGCTCGCCCGAGGACGCACGGGACGTCGCCGCCGAGGCGTCCGTGATCGCAGCGATCGGCCGGAGCACGTCGGCGAGCGCCGTGATCGGCAGCGCGTTGAGGTCGGCGATGCTGTGCCCGCCGACCGTCACGGCGAGGGCCGCCCGGGTGAGCCCGGTGCCGCCGCACAGGCCGCACGGTCCGGACTCGACGTACTGCAGGGCCTTGGTGCGCTGGGTCTCGCTCTGGGAGTCCGCGAGGGTGTGCAGCACGAACTGTCGGGCGCTCCAGAACCGACCGCGGTAGGGCTTGGCGACCCGGTCGCGCTTCGGGTGCACCTCGACCACCGGCTGCTCCTCGGTGAAGAGCAGCCAGTCGCGGTCGGCGCGGGGGAGGTCCCGCCACGGCCGGTCGATGTCGTAGCCGAGCACCGCCGTCACGTCGCGGAGGTTCTTGCCCTGCCAGGCACCGGGCCACGCGGTGATCGCGCCGTCGCGGATGCTGAGCGAGTCGTCGTGGACCGCGGACGCCTCGGTGACCTCGTGCGCGGTGCCGAGTCCGTGGCAGCGGGGGCAGGCCCCGGCGGCGGTGTTCGGCGAGAACGAGTCGGACTCGAGCCGGTCGGTTCCCGGCGGGTAGGTGCCGGCGCGGGAGAACAGCATGCGCATCGAGTTCGACAGGGTCGTCAGCGTGCCCACGGTGGAGCGGGCACTCGGGGCACCGCGGCGCTGCTGCAGGGCGACGGCCGGGGGGAGTCCCGTGATCGACTCCACGTGCGGGGTGGACCCCTGCGCGATGAGCCGCCGGGCGTACGGGGCGACGGACTCGAGGAACCGGCGCTGCGCCTCGGCGAACACGGTGCCGAACGCCAGGCTCGACTTGCCGGAGCCGGAGACGCCGGTGAAGGCGACGATGCGGTCGCGGGGGATGTCGACGTCCACGTCCTGCAGGTTGTGCTCGCGGGCGCCGCGGACGCGGATGAACTCGTCGGGGCGGGGGTCGGGCATCCTCACGATGCTAGGCCGAGGCGGCTGGGTGCTCGGGTGCTCGGGGGCTGGTGGTGGGCGGGGACCGTCCGGTGCTGGTGGTGGGCGGGGACCGTCCGGTGCTGGTGGTGGGCGGGGACCGTCCGGACGTCATCCCGACCGGCGTCGGTCAGCCGCCGCCAGCGCCCGGCGCATCCGCTCCGCGTCGCCGACCGCCCACCCGCCGGAACTCGCCAGCGGCAACTCCGTCATGTGCCGACGCAGGTGCTCCGGGTAGTCCCGCACGACCCGGTCGGGGTCGTCCCGCACCGTGGCGTACAGCGCGGGGCCGTCGGCGTAGAACAGGTCGGCGACGACCAGCCGGCCGTCCGAGCCGCGCATCACGTTCGCCGGGTTGTCGTCGAGCGGACCCCACCACGGCTGCTCCCGGGCACCACGCGCGTACACGGCGTCGATGTGCTCGGCGAGCGCCGCCACGTCCGGCTCGCGGGCACGGATCGACCGGTGGAAGGCCGCCCCCTCGGCCGCGGACACCGGCGCGAGGTACTCCATCACCGTGAGGTCGGACCCACCCTCGAGCACGCGGTGGTCGACCAGTACGGGGACCTGACGGGTGTGCGCCGCCACCCGGTAGAGCATCGCCGAGTACGGCCCGGCGGGGTCGAACGGGCTGACCCGCGCCGCGAGCCGACCGGAGGGAGAACGGAACGCGCACGCCCAGTCCCCGGTGCCGCACGGCGTCCACCCGAGGCCCTCGAGTGTCCGGACCACCTCGGTCCACGGCATCTCGGCGCTGAGGTGCTCGTCGTACGCGTCGTCGCTGTCCACCGCCCCATCCTGCACGACCCGCCCACGGGCTTCCGCGCGCGCCGACGGTCTGGGACGATCGACGCGACACGGACGACGGCGCCCGTGCACCATCCGCGAGGAGTCCACCATGACCGTCCGACTCAACCCGTACATCGGCCTCCGCGACCAGGCCCGTGACGCGCTCGACTTCTACCACGGCGTCTTCGGCGGCGAACTCACCGTCAACACCTTCGGCGAGGCCGGGATGGCACAGGACCCCGCCGACGCCGACAAGGTCATGCACGGCCAGCTCGAGGGCGAGAACGGTCTGCTGCTCATGGCCTCCGACGCACCGACCGGCATGGAGGGCCCCGACGTCAGCAACATCTCGGTGTCCCTCAGCGGTGACGACGAAGAAGCCCTCACGCGCTACTGGAACGGGCTCGCCGACGGGGCGAAGACGATCATCGAACCCCTCACGAAAGCCCCGTGGGGCGACACGTTCGGCATGGTCACCGACCGCTTCGGCGTGACCTGGCTCGTCAACATCAGCGGCGCGGCGGGCTGATCGCGTCCGCCGGTGCGCTCGCCGGGACCGGCCACCGGGGGACCCAGCACCGGACGCGTGCGGCGTAGCGCCGGAAGTCGTCTCCGAACCGGTGGTCGAGGTCGGCCTCCTCGAGCGGGCGGACGACGCAGTTCCAGACGATCGACCCGGCGAGCGCGTACACGACGACCATCCACGAGGTGAGCAGGAGTCCGACGGCGACGCCCTGGGCGATGCCGGCGAGCGCCATCGGGTTGCGCACCGAGCGGTACGGACCGGCGATCACGAGCCGGTTCGGCATCGCGGACGGCAGCGGGGTCCCAGCGCCCTGCGTCGACATCGCCGCTGCGGAGGCGATGCCGAGCGCACTCGCGGCGACGAGTGCAACGGCTCCGGTGACGACGGCGGTGGTCACGACGCCGTCGGGCAGCGTCGGGTGGAGCTGCCAGCGGTGCTCGGCGGCGGCGATGACGAGCGGCAGCACCACGAGGAAGAGCCCCCAGAAGACGGTGATCTGCAGGACGGTGCCGAGGACGTGGCGGCGGCGACCCGCGTCGGGGTCGGCGGTCCGGAACCGCAGCGGGCCGGTCGTCAGCCACTCGGTCGGGACCCGGCCGAGCACGACGAGCGCCAGGGCGAGGGTGGACCCGACGGTCGCGCCGATCATCACGAGCACACCGGCACCGGCCTCGGTCGTCGCGGTGGCCCAGACGGCCAGGGCGGCCAGGACCAGCGCGGTCCACCCGGTCGTGACCGCCGCGGCGGCGCGACTGCCGGCCGCCCCGAGCGCCGATGCCACGACGAAGAGCGGGACGTCGAACACCGCGACGACGACGGGGTCGAGCGAGCCGAGGGTCGCCGATCGGACCCCGGGGAGGGTGCACACCGCGATCCACCAGAGGGCCCCCGCGACCGACTGGACCGCGAAGTACCGTCGGCCCCAGGACATGCGAGCACGGTAGCAGTGCGGATCCCGGCAGCGGACACCGCAAGAATCGCGCAACGCCCCGGTCCGCGCGTTGTCGACCGTGGCCGGGGCGACCTAGCGTTCCGGACGTGTGCGAGGTCGCACACGTCCACTCCCCGAGACCAGGAGGCGGCATGGCCGCACGCACCGCATCTCCGTCGACGTTCGGCTCCCGACTGCGCGACGACGCGATCCACGCCCGTGAGTACACGCTGTTCACGCTGCTGCTCGGGTCGCCGTTCCTGCCGCGTGCGGTGCGCCGGTTGATCGCGTCCGCCGCGGGCGCCGAGCTCGCGTCGAGCCCCGGTCCGCTGTTCTCACTGACGGGGGACCCGAAGAACCTCGTGGTCGGCCGGGGCGTGTACTTCAACCGGAACGTCACGGTCGAGGCCGTCGCACCGGTCCGGATCGGCGACCGTACCGCGATCGGGATGCAGGTGCTCGTGATGACGAGCCACCACGAGATCGGCGACGACGGAGCGTGGAGCGAGACCGCCTCGGGCCGATCGGTCGACATCGGCGAGCGGGTCTGGATCGGTGGGCGTGCCGTCGTGCTGCCCGGGACGGTCATCGAGGACGACGTGGTGGTCGCGGCCGGGGCGGTCGTCCGGGGGCGGCTCACGTCCCACGGGGTCTACGCCGGGGTGCCGGCGCGGCGGATCCGTGAACTCGGCGTCCCGGGCGCCGCCCCCGCGCCTGCGGCCGCCGCGGCGGCGACGCCCGCGGCCCCGACCGCGAGCATCGCTCCGGCGGTCAGTCCTGCCGGTTGATCTGCCCCAGCCAGCGCCCGAACGACGGCTTGCGCTCGTCGTGCAGGACGGAAACCGTCGTCGCCGGCGTGCAGCTCCGCTGGACGTCGACGGCCGTGCTCTCGTGGAGGTCGTGGCTCATGGTGTGCTCCTTCGCGTTCGGTGGTGGATGAGACACCCGGGACGCCCGTTCCATTCCCGGGTGCGTGCAGCCCGTGGGCCGTGCCCGGTCACGGCGTCACCATGCCGCCGTTCACGTTGAGGGTCTCCCCGGCGACGTAGCTCGACTCGTGCGAGGCGAGGAACACGTAGGCGGGCGCGAGTTCGGCCGGCTGCGCGGCGCGGCCCATCGGCGACTCGCTCGACCCGAACTCGGGGAGCGACTCCGGGTCGACGCCGCCGCTCGGCTGCAGGACGGTCCAGGTGGGTCCGGGAGCCACGATGTTCACCCGGATCCCACGCTCGACGAGTGCCTGCGACAGCCCCTTCGAGAGGTTGTTGATCGCGCCCTTCGACGCCGCGTAGTCGAGCCGGTCCGGAGCGGGCTCGTACGCCTCCATCGACGCCGTCGTGGTGATCGTCGACCCCGGCTGGAGGTGAGGGAGCGCAGCGCGGACCAGGCGGAACAGCCCGAACACGTTGACGTCGAACGTCGCCTCGAACTGCTCGTCGGTGAGGTCCTCGACCTCGGGCTGCCAACGCTGCTTGCCGGCCACGCTCACGAGCGCGTCGAGGCCGCCGAGCCCCGCGACGGCCTGCTCCACCAGCGTGGTCGCGTAGGACCGGTCCCGCAGGTCACCTGGCACCGCGACGGCCGTCCGGCCCGCGGCGCGGATCTGCTCGATGACGTGGTCCGCGTCGGACTGCTCCTCCGGGAGGTACGCGAGCGCGACGTCCGCACCCTCGCGTGCGAACGCGATGGCGACGGCGCCACCGATACCGGAGTCCGCGCCGGTGATCAGCGCCTTCCGACCGGCGAGCCGGCCGGTTCCCCGGTAGGTCTCCTCACCGAGGTCCGGTACCGGCCGCATGCGGCTCTGGAGGCCCGGCTCGGCTTGCGTCTGCGGCTCCGGCTGGACGTCGGGGTAGCGGGTACGCGGGTCGGCTGGCTCGTACTGGTCGCGGGGCATGGTGCGGGTCCTCTCATCGGTTCCCCTCCACGAAACCGGACCCGCTCTGGACCGGTTCCCAGAAGTGCGGTGTTCGGTCGAGGCCATGAGCGACGACGAGCAGCAGACCCGGAAGGACTTCGACGAGGCGGTCAACATGACCGCGTCGGAACTCAGGAAGTGGCTCGACACCGACGAGTCGAAGCAGGTCGGACAGAAGCCCGCCGGCGGCGGCGAATCGACCGGGCACGAGAGCGGGCGGCACATCGTCCGGATTCTCGAGAAGAAGCAAGGCGACTACACGGACGCCGACTACGCCCACATGCGCAAGGTGGTCGGCTACGTCGCGCGACATGCCGAGCAACGTCCGAGCGGCGACGTGCACGGCACCCCGTGGCGGTACTCGCTGATGAACTGGGGCAATGACCCCGAGAAGGGCTGACTGTCTCGGCGTACGGTGTGCGCCATGCCGAACCAACTCAAGAAGCCGGACATGTACGAGGAGCTCCGCAAGGAGGGCAACTCGAAGGAGAAGGCCGCCCGCATCAGCAACGCCGCGGCGGCGCGGGGCGAGCACGCCGTGGCGAAGAAGGGCGGCGAGTCCGGGTCGTACGACGACTGGACCGTGGCGGACCTCAAGCGACGCGCGAAGGAGCTCGGCATCACCGGGTACTCGTCGAAGCGGAAGGCCGAGCTCGTCGAGGCGCTCCGGGAGCACTGACGGCATCTGGCACCATGGAGTCGTGAACGAGACGGGCATGCCGCGCTTCCGACGGATCTGGTCGACGGTGCAGGTGGGCGTGCTCGCCGTGGCCGTCGTGTTCTGCGTCGTGATGCTCGTGATCGGACAGGGCAAGCTCGACCGCGTGTACGCCGTGGCCGCGGTGTTCTTCGGCCTCGCCCTCATCGGGCACAGCACGTACCTGTGGCTGGTCGCGCGGAACGGCCGCGGCCGCCCCTGAGCCTCAGGCGTTCGCGAAGACGCGCACCCAGTCCACCGTCATCTGCTGCGGGAAGCGCGTCGACGCGTCGGGTGACCCGGGCCACGAGCCGCCGACGGCCACGTTGAGGACGACGAAGAACGGCTTGTCGAACACCCACGGATTCGCCCCGACGTCGGCGCGGGTCAGCGTCCGGTACGCCGTGCCGTCGACCGACCACGTGATCGAGTCCGGACGCCAGTCGACGCCGAACACGTGGAAGTCGTCGGCGAACGGAGCCCCCGTGGGGTTCGTGGACGCCGCCGAGATGCCCTGCGCGCCGGAGTACCCCGGGCCGTGCACCGTGCCGTGGACCACGGTCGGTTCGTACCCGACGTTCTCCATCACGTCGATCTCGCCGCAGGCCGGCCACCCGACCGACCCGATGTCCGCGCCGAGCATCCAGAACGCGGGCCAGATCCCCTGCCCCCGGGGGATCCGGATGCGCGCCTCGATCCGGCCGTACTGCGCCGTCGACGTGCCCTCGGTCTTCAGTCGTGCCGAGGTGAACGAACCGTCGGCCTCACGCCGGGCGGTGATCACGAGGTTGCCGGCACCGTCGAGCGCCGCGTTCCGCCGGGAGTCCGTGTAGGTCTGCAGTTCCCCGTTGCCCCACCCGCCCGCGCCGAGGTCGTACCGCCAGACCGCGCTGTTCGGTGCACTGCCTGCTGGCCCGTCGAACTCGTCCGCGGCGAGCAGGGTGCCCGCTGCCGCCACGGCCGGCGTGGAGCGGCTCGCGATGCTCGTGCCGACGATCGCGGCGGTGGTCCCGGCGATGCCGGCGGTCATGAACCGGCGACGGTCGATGCGGTCGTCCATGCGGTGCTCCTCGTGTATCGGTGTGGTCAGGGACGGTAGGCGATGCAGAGCACCGTGACGTCGTCGGGGTGCTCGCCGCGGTGGGCGAGTTCGGTGATCCCGTCGACGAGCTGCTGGGGGTGCGAGCGTTCGGCGACCCAGGCCTCGAAGCGGTCGAGCGCATCGAGGTCCCCGCCGAACAGGTCGAGCACACCGTCGCTGACGCTCACGACGACGTCGCCGGGCTCGAGGTCGGTCGTCTCGCTCGACCACGAGGTCCCGACGCCGATCGGCAGGTGCCCGGACCGCAGCGATCGGACGGCGCCGTCGGCACGCCGGAGCAGGCTCAACCCGTGGCCGGCGTCGACCCAGCGGGCATGGCCGTCGCGGTCGATCCGCACGTGGAAGCACGTCGTGAACTGTGCGCTCTCGACGTCGGACGTCCCGGTCGCCAGGCCGGCGGCCGCTCGACGGACCGCCGTGGCCGCGTCCGGTTCGTCGACGGTGCTGCGCACGAGGGACCGGACCGCGGCGGCGATCATGCCCGCGCCGACACCCTTGCCCATCACGTCGCCGAGCGTGAAGGCCGCGCCGTCCGGTGTCGGGAACCAGTCGTAGAAGTCACCGCCGACGGTCCGCGCCGGGATGCACACCCCGAGTGCGTGGAGTTCCGGCGGGAGTCCCTCCGTGGACGCGGGCAGCAGGGACTGCTGGACGAGGGCGGCCCGGTCGATCTCACCCTCGGCCAAGCGACGACGACGTTGCGCGGTGCTCAGCCGGACGTCCGCCTGCCGGGCGAGCTCGTTGGTCACCGCCGCCGTCGCGCCGTACACGACGACCGCGAAGGCGAGCCGGACGAGTTCGCTCGGACGCGGTTCGGTGGGCTCCAGCACGTACGGCAACAGCAGCGTGGCGCAGGTCCCGAGCAGCGGGTACAGCACGTGACGCCGACCCGGGCTCGCCGCCATCCAGATCACCGGCAGGACGACGACGGCGAGGAACACCGAACGGGTGTCGCCCGTCCCGTACCGGAGCAGCCCGATCGCGATGAAGTCGATCGCCGGGACGACCAGCTCGGCGCGGGCGGCGCCCGGCCAGCGCGCCATCACAGCTGCCACCAGCAGCCCGCCGAGGGCCAGTGCCACGCCGGTCCACATCCGCGGCGCGTCGGTGACCGGGAGCCAGGGGGTGAGCGTGCTGGTCACCGCGGCGGCGACCACGAGGGCGGCGACGACGGACTGCTTCGCCAGGGGCGCCCACGAGGCGCGGATCCCGACGAGCACGATGGGCCCGGTGTCCTCCCGTGCGGTCACGGTCCAGGTCCTGGGGGTCGCGGTCGAGCCGGCCGTGCTGGTCATCGGGTCGAGTCAAGCCGTTCCGGCCCGACAGGGCAAGCCCGTGCGCGGGTCACCCGAAGCGGACCGCGAGCGGCACGAGCAGCCCCGCGACCCAGACGAGCACCATCACGAGGGCGCCGATCGCGATGAACCGTCGGCGGCGTCGGAGCCTCGGGCTCGGTTCGTCGCCCCACATCTGTGCGCGGACGAGGACCCGGTTCGCCTGCTCGACGACCTTGCGCACCTCGGGGTCGTCGAGTTCCAACACGCCGTCGCGGGCGTGCTGGGCGATGACGGTCGCCTCGTCGACGGTGAGGTCGTCCTTGCGCATGGGCCCATCGTGGCAGGCGGCCCGCGTCAGCGCACCCCGTCGCGCGTCACGGCCACCCGGAGCGGCAGGCCCGCGGCGAGCGCCTCGACACGCGGATCGCGCAGGGCACGCCCTCCGACCGTCGGCAGGTCGAGGTAGCCACGGCTGACCGTGTGCCGGAGCGCACCGGTCGGCACGGGTCCGTCGCCGGTGCGCATACGCCACGCCTGCGGTCGGCGGCGCAGGAGGTCGGCGTCGGAGGAGGTTTCAGGGTCGGCGACGAGGCGCGCCCAGACCTCGTCCTCGGTGCTCCGGGCGAGGTCGGTCGGCGACAGCGCACCGCGGTCCAGCAGCCGCCCGACGAGGTCGCGGAGCACGGTCACCGGCACGAGGTTCGCCGCGGAGCGCTGCGCGAGTGCCTCGCGGACGGCCAGGTCGGCCAGCTCGAGGGCGTCGTCCGGATCCGCGTCGACCGTCCCGCCGACGAGCCGCAGGCGACCGAGCAGCACGTGCGGCGGCGTCTGCGTCCGTCCGTGCGCCTGGCCGCTCCGGAGGAACGAGTCCAGGTGGTCGAGCTTCAGTCCGCCCGGGACCGACGTCAGCACCGACGGCACGCGGCCCTCGTCGACCGCGATGACCTGGTCGGCGTCGATGCCCGGGACCTCGTCCGCGAGGTGCCGGATCGCGGTTCGTCCGAGGGAGTGGTGCTCGAGGCCGCCCAGGCCCTCCAAGGTGTGGCTGAACGGCAGGTGCCCGACGTCGTGCAGGAGTGCGGTCGTGCGGGCGAGGTGGTCGTCCGGGGCGAAGGCGGTGACGAGCGCGAGCACCCCGAGGGAGTGTTCGAGCCGCGAGTACGACTGGGTCGTCGTGAGCGCGGCACCGCCGGCGTGGGCGACGAACGCGAGCCGCCGCACCGTCCACGTCTCGAGCAGTCGTCGTTCGAGCGGGGTGAGCCGCACCTCCACCCGCCAGAGCGGATCGAACCAGACCCCGTCGATCCCGAGCGTGTCCACCGCGTCCCCGTGCACCGTTCCCCCTCGTCGCCTGCCCCTCGACGCTACCGGACCCGCCGTGCAGCACGCGCCCTGTGCGGGGACGGAGCCGCCACCGCGTACCAAGGACCCATGGCACATCGGTTCCGCGGGAAGATCGTCGTCGTCACCGGAGCATCGAGCGGGATCGGCAGGGCCGCCGCGCACGAGTTCGCACGGCAGGGCGCGACGCTCGTGCTGGCCGCCCGCAGCCACGACTCGCTCGAGGCCGCCGCCGCCGAGTGCCGGGCGCTCGGGGCCGAGGCAGTCGCGATCCCCACGGACGTCGCCGACGAGCACGCCGTCCGCGACCTCGTCGCGACCACCACGACCCGCTTCGGACGGATCGACGTCTTCGTGGGGAACGCCGCCCTGTTCGTCTACGGCCTCTTCGAGCAGACCCCGACCGAGGCCTTCAAGCGCGTCGTCGACACGAACCTGTACGGCCACCTGCACGCGATCACCGCCCTGCTCCCGCACTGGAAGCAGCGGGGCGAGGGCACCTACGTCCTCGTCGGCTCGATCCAGTCGCTGCTGTCCGCGCCGTACCAGTCCGCCTACGTGACGAGCAAGCACGCGGCCCTCGGCCTGGTCGACGTCCTCGGCGACGAGTTCGCCGGCACGGGCATCCGCTTCGCCGCGCTCCTGCCGTCGACCATCGACACGCCGATCTACCAGAACGGCGCCAACTACACCGGCAAGACCTCGCACCCGCTGCCGCCGACGGTGTCCGTCGAGCGTGCCGGCCGCGCGGTCGTCCGGACGGCACTGCACCCCAAGCGCTACCGGTTCGTCGGCCGGATCCAGGCGTCGCTCGTGCCGCTGCAGTACGTCTTCCCCGGGCTGTTCCACAAGATCACCAAGCCGATGGTGCAGACGTTCGCGCTCCGCGGCAGGGGAGCGCCGACCGACGGCAACCTCTGGACCCCGGCCGACGCCGGCAACGCGACGAACGGCGGCTGGGTCGCGAAGCGCCGCCGCGTGACCCGGCCGCTGGCCTGGGCGGGCGCGGCTGCGGTCGTGGGCGCCGTGCTGCTCGGGCGCTCCCGCCGGTGACCGGAGCGGCCGTGTCCGACCGCTAGCCTGCTGCTCGCGAGCGCGTCGGGTGCTCGCGGATCGGGGGACCGCATGGCCGACGCAGGACCGGCGACACGGGTCGAGGTCGACACCGAGGACGCTGCCCGGGCACGTGCACGGTTGCACCGCGCGGGCTCGAAGGCGGGCAGCGGACCCTGGACCACCGTGCTCGTCACCGCGTGGATCGTGCTCGTCGTCGCCTTCGTCGCGATCTCGGTGTTCGAGAACGCCTTCCGGTACCGGGTGGTCGGCGCCTCGTTCCTCATCGCATCGGCGTGGACACTCCCGCCGCTGCTCGTCCTGCACGGCACCCACGCCGCTGTCGTCCGTCCCGGCGGTCCGCGCGCCCGCCGTCGTGACGCCCCCTTCGACCGCGCCGCGGCCCGTGTGGTCGCCGAATCGCGTGCGGCGGGGTTCCCGGACCTCGACGTCGCAGCCGTGGTGCGGATGCTCCGATCGGCGGACAACGGCCCCGACCCGGGCACCGGCGAGCGTGGGATGCCCGACTGGCCGCTCCTCCGCTGGGAACTGCCGCTCGCGCCGCGACAGCCCGGTCGGTTCGTCGTCGCCGAGCGCAGGAGCGGACCCGAGCGTGGGAGCGGACCCGAGCGCACCGTGCTGACGCTGGTCGAGCATCCGACCGAGCCCCCAGTTCCCCGGACGGCGCCGTCGGTGGCGGAGCACCTCGGCACGATCGTCCTCGGGGCGTACCGACCTGACGCGCCGGCCCGGTTCACCGCCTCGCGCATCGGCGGTGCCCCCGCGGTGCCCGAGGGATGGGAGTGGCCGCTGTGCGCCCACCACGACGAACCGATGCAGTTCACCGCCCAGATCGAACACCGGGAGACGCTCGTCAGCGTGTTCGTGTGTCAGTTCGACCCGGGGACGTGTCCCTCGTGGGAGCCCGACAGCGGCGCGAACGCGGCGTTCGTGTTCTCCCTCCGAGGGCTGCACCTCGCGGCCGGACCCGTCTCACCGCACGGCGATCCCGACGACCCGGAGCCGGCGTCCCCACCGCTCCTCGCCGACGCGATGCTCCTCCGGCACGTGCCGGTGCCGATGGTCCACGACGACGAGGACCCCGACCGAGTGCTCGCGGCCGCGGCCGCCGAGGGGGTCCTCGTCGCGGGCCAGTACGGCGGCGTGCCGGAGTGGATCCAGGACGACGAGACCCCCGCGGGCACCGAGTTCGTCGCGTCGATCGAGCCGGGTCCGCTCGGGTTCGACTTCGGCGACGCCGGCCGGGCGTACGTCTTCAGCGACGGCGCGCGGGCGTCGGTGCTCTGGCAGACCTCCTGAGCTCCGACGTCCCTCTCGGGGAGACGCGACCGCCTGCGGGCCTGGAGGCGCGGGTCGGGCCCGCACCGCGCCTCCAGGCCGCACCGTGCGAGCGTCCGCACACCGAGACAGGCCGTGCGGGCCGCACCGAGCGCGGAACCTCGCACGCTGCGACCGCTAGAAGAGCGTCGCGCTCGCCCGGCGCGCGCCCTCGCCGAGGGACTCGAGCTTCGCGGCGGCGATCTGCGGGTGGATGCGGCCGCCGAGGCCGCAGTCGGTGCCGGCGATGACGCGCTCCCGGCCGACGACCGAGGCGAACCGCTCGATGCGCTGCGCGACGAGGTCCGGGTGCTCGACGACGTTCGTGGCGTGGCCGACCACGCCGGGCACGATGACCTTGCCGTCCGGCAGCGCGACGTCCTGCCAGACGGTCCACTCGTGCTCGTGGCGGGCGTTCGCCGCCTCGAACGAGTACGCGCCGGCGTCGATGTCGAGCATGAGGTCGACGATGTGGCGGAGCTCGATGTCGGTCGTGTGCGGGCCGTGCCACGAGCCCCAGCAGAGGTGGAAGCGCACCCGCGAGGTGTCGAGGCCGCGCAGCGCGTGGTTGAGCGCCTCGACGCGGATGCGGGTGAAGGCGCGGTAGTCCTCGATGCTCGGCTCCGGGTTGATCTGGTCCCAGTTCTCGGCGATCGAGGGGTCGTCGATCTGCAGGACGAGGCCGGCGTCGAGGATGATCCGGTACTCCTCGCGCAGGGCGTCGGCCCAGGCCCAGATGTGCTCCTCGTCGGTGGCGTAGTACTCGTTCGCGACCCGGGCGGCGGACCCGGGGGAGAGCGCCGTGATGAAGCCGTTCGCGGCGCCGGCCGCCTCGACGGCGTGCCGGAGGTTGGCGGCGTCCGTCCGGGCTGCCTCGTGCCCGGTGTACGCGATCGGGCCGGTCGTCGTCGGGAACGCGGTGGCGTTCTTGCCCGTGCCGATGCCCGAGCCCGGGTCGGTGTAGGCCTCGCGGAAGATCGTCCAGTCGCGGCGGTCCGGGAAGCTCGTGAGCCGGACGTGTCCGGGCTCGGAGCGGACCGGCTCCTGCGTGAAGATGTCCTCCTCGGTCAGGCTGAGGCCGCTGACGCGCTGGAACGAGTACCCCCACCAGGCGCCGTAGTCGACGCTGTTCGACATCGCCTTGCCGAACTCGCCGTCGCCGGGCTGCGTGATGCCGAGGGCGGTCTGGCGGGCGACGACGTCGTCGACCGCGGCGCTCGTGAGCGCACGGACCTCGTCGGTGGTCTCCAGCGTGAAGCCGTCGGCGGCGAGGGGCCGGGCGGCGTTCGCGGCGATGAGCTCCGGCGTGCGGGGCAACGAGCCGGCGGTGGTGGCCTGGACGTGGTCGGTGTTCTCGAAGGACATGCTGCCCAATCTGGCACGGGGGCCCCGGGAGCGGTCCGACTCGGGAGAATGGGACACCGTGCCCCGTCCCACCACCCGCATCCCGCTCAACACCCTCGCCGTCCCGTTCGGCCTCGCCGGCTTCGCCGAGACCTGGTCCTACGCCGCCCCCGTCCTCGACCTGCCGGCCGTCCTCCCGCAGGTCTTCTGGGGCATCGCCGCCGTCGCCTGGACCTGGCTGCTCGCCGCGCACGCCGTCCGCGGGGTCCGGGTGCGGGCGCACGACCGGCTCGTCGACCAGCTGCGGCACCCCGCGCAGGGTCCCCTCGCGGCCCTGGTCCCGGCGACCACGATGCTGCTCGGGGTGGACCTCGCGCACGGCTGGCCGGACGGCGGGAGGGTGCTCGTGCTCGTCGCCGTGGCGGTCGCCGCCGGGTTCGCCGCCTGGCTCCTCGCGACGTGGTTCGAGGGCCGGCTCGCCCTCGAGTCCGTGCACGGCGGCTACCTCCTGCCGACCGTCGCAGCGGCGCTCGTCGGCTCGGTCGCCACGCACGAGGTCGGGCTCACCTGGCTCTCCTGGGCCTGCTTCGGCGTCGGCGTGTTCTTCTGGGTCGTGATGACCGGGCTGCTGCTCATCCGGCTGTCCTTCCGCCCCGCGCTGCCCGCACCGCTCGTGCCGACGATGGCGATCCTCGTCGCACCGCCGTCGGTCGCCACGGTCGCGGTGTTCGCGCTGACGGACGACGTGCTCACGGTCCCGGTGCAGGCGATCACCGGGCTCGGCGTGCTGCTCGTCGCGGTGCAGGTCGCCCTGCTGCCGCGGTACGTGCGGCTGCCCTTCTCGCTCGGGTTCTGGTCGTTCGTGTTCCCGGCGGCGGCGGTCGCGACGGCCGCGATCGAGTGGCTGCGGGTGCTCGACGTCCGGTGGGCGTGGATCCCCACCGCGGGGGTGCTCGCCCTGCTCTCGGTGCTCGTCGCGGTCGTCGGGTCGCGGTCGATCGCGTTGGCCGTGCGGCACCTGCTGCCCCAGGCGGAGGGTGTCCTGCAGGCCGCCGACGACGAGGACGCCGAGCCGGGCCCCGTGACGGGCGCGACCCGGACGGTCTGAAGGTGACCACGGCTCGGGAGGCGGGGGGGGGGGGCGGCGCCCCCCCCCCCCCCCCCCCCCGGGGGGCCCCCCCCCCCCCGGGGCGGGGGGGGGGGGGGGGAACGGGGGGGCCCGCCCCCCGGCCGGGGCCCGGGGGGGGGGCCCCCCCGGGGGGGGGGGGGGGGCCCCCGGGGGGGGGGGGGGGGGGGGGGCCCCCCCCCCCCCCCCCGCCTCCCGAGCCGGTCGCGCGCACCGCGTGACGTCCGGAGACGACGCGCGTCGCCACCCGGCCGTGACACGACGTACCGTCGTGGCATGACCACGACGACGCCGACCGCAGCCGACTTCCGCTCCGAGTGGGCCGTGTGGCACGACGCCCACGAGGCGGCCCGGGCGAGTGCGCACGGCTTCCTCGCGATCACGAGCATCCGGTGGCTGACGGGCACGCCGGAGCGCTTCGACGACGCGCCCGGGGCGTGGTCGACCTCGGAGGCGGGACCGGTCGTGACCCTCGACGACGGCGAGTCCATCGAGGTCGACGGCGTCGCGGTGACGGGCACGCACCGGTTCGGTCCGCTCCCCGAGCGGTCGAGCACGACCATCGCGTGGCAGGACGGCGACGAGCGGGTCGTCATCGAGGTCGCCCGGCGTGGCGGCAGTGACGTCCTCCGACCGCGGCACCCCTCGAACCCGACGCGGACCGGGTACACCGGGACACCGTCGTACTCGCCGGACCCGTCGTTCGCGGTCGCGGCGCACTTCGAGCCGTTCGACGCGCCGCGCTCGGTGACCGTCGGGTCGGTCGTCGACGGGCTGCAGCACGTGTACGAGGCGCCGGGCGTGCTGACGTTCGACCTCGACGGGCCGCGGTCGCTCCTGGCGTTCAACGGGTACGGCGACGGGCTCCTGGTGCTGTTCACCGACCGGACGAGCGGCGTGACGACGTACGCGGCCAACCGGAGCCTGGACGTCCCGGCGCCGGACGCGTCGGGCGCCACGACGATCGACTTCAACCGGGCGACGAACCTGCCGTGCGCGTACACGCCGCACGCGACGTGCCCGCTGCCGCCCGCGGAGAACCGGCTCGACGTCGCGGTGGAGGCGGGGGAGCAGCTGCCGGCGTGACGCGCGGGCGCGGCGCGGCGGCGCGGACTCAGTACGACATTGCCGATGTCGTACGACGTCGGTGGTGTCGTTGATTGCGTGCGCGGGGTGTTGCGCACGCCAGGTTGCGACGAGCCCGCTGTCGTACGACATCGACGTTGTCGTTCGGGGTCGGCACGCGCACGGCGGCCGCGGCACACGAAACACCCGCGCGCGACGCCCGGCTCAGGGCACCTCGACGCGGGCCCAACCACTCGTCGCCCGCCATGCGCCCGGATCGAACGAGAACACGCTGCCCATCCCCGGCTGGTCGAGCGCACGGGTGACCGGCACACCCCGCAGGTCGGCGAGCAGCAGCGCCCCGACCGCACCGTGCGACACGATCGTGACGTCGCCGGCGTCGGTCAGCGCCCGCACGGCACGGACGATGCGGTCCCGAGCGTCGACGGCGCGCTCCCACCCGCGCACCGAGTCCTCCGGCGTGGCGAAGAACGCGTCGACGACCCCGTCGAACTCCGCGGGCGGCAGGTAGCCCGTCGCGCTCCGGTCGATCTCGCCGAGCGCGGGGTCCGTCGAGGGCACGAGCCCCACGGCCTCCGCGAGGATCGCTGCCGTGTCGACCGCCTTCTGCTCGGTGCTCGACACGATCCGCTGGACCCCGGGGCCCCAGGCGACGGCCGCGGCTCCGGCAGCGCGGGCACGCCCGTCGGGGGAGAGCCCCCACGACTCGATCGGCCGCGCGGGGTCGACGACCACCTCGGCGTGGGTCAGGAAGAACGAGGGCACGGCGTCACTCCAGGTCGTCGGCGGCCGACGGGTCGACGACCCGGACACCGTCGACCTCGCCGATCCGGGCGATGAGCAGGGACCCCTCGGCACGGCCGGCGACGTCGATCCGGACCGCGGTGGCGTCGACCCGGTCGGTGTCCTGCCGCACGAGCCGGGCGACCCGCCACCCACCGGCCGTCGCGACGGCGAGCACGTCCGGCAGCACCCCGCGGCCGGCGTCGTAGACCACGTCGAGCGTCATCGACTGCTCGGCGGAGCGGGACAGCGCCCGGACGATCGCGGTGTAGCCGAACACGACGACGAAGTGCAGGGCGGTGACGACGAGTGCGAGCAGCCAGAGCCCGGCACCCGCGGCCATGCCGATCGCCGCGGTCTCCCACACCGCGGCGGCCGTGGTGAGGCCCCGGACGGCTCCACGTCGGGTGAGGATCAGCCCGGCGCCGAGGAACCCGACCCCGGAGACGATCTGCGCCGCGACGCGCGAGGGGTCGAGCACGACGTGGTCCGGCACGAGGACGTCGCTGAACCCGTACTTGCTCACGAGCAGCATGAGGGCCGACGCGGTCCCGACGATCGCCTGCGTGCGGATGCCGGCGCTCTTCGACCGGAGCTGCCGCTCGAGGCCGATGAGCGACGCGAGGGCGAACGCGAGCAGGACCTCGCCGATCTGGACCCACCCCTGTCCGGCGAGGGGCTCCGTGAGCTGTTGGATCGTCACGCCGACCGACGATACGCCGGCACCCGGCGGACGGGAGGCGCGGTGCGGGCCCGACCCGCGCCTCCCGTCCGTCAGCGGGTCGCCGTAGGGTGAGCGCGTGGAGTTCCCGGGGGAGGCGGCCGACGCGCGTGACGCGTCGACCTCTCCGGGGTCACCCCGGGGCACGCAGGACCAGCAGGACGACACGCCCCGAGCGGGACGGCGCGCTCCGCGCGCGACGCCGCACGGAGGCACCGACGGGTCCCCCGGGAACCCCACGCCCCTGACCGTCGTCGCCGGTGCCCTCGCCGACGCGTTCCTGACCGCGGAGCACTGGGGACCGGACGACCTGACCGCCGCCGGCTGGGCGGTGGTCGGCGTCGAGCGCGCCTACGTCGGGCTCGCGGTCGCGGCTGCCCTCGCGGCCCACCCGCGACCGCCGGTCGACGCACCGCGACAGCTCGCGGCGGTGCTCGAGGCGTCGCCGCGCCTCGCCGAGCTGCACCGCGCACGCGAGGCGCGCCGACCGGTCCGGGTCGTCGCGCGTCGGGCGACCGCGGTCCGGGCGCGTCCGGAGACCGCGAGCCGACTGCTCGTCGACACGCTGCCCGAGCTCGCGCGCGAGCTCGACCTCACCGTCGGGCGGCTGCTCTGGCTCGCCGACACCCGCTCGTGGAACCGGCGACCGGGGCCGTCGAGCCCGCTCCACCACCACCGCTGCGAGTGGATCCGTCGACCCGGACGCACGCCGCGGCTGCTCGAGAAGCCGATGGACATGCTCCGCCGGACGCAGCGGACGATCCTCGACGAGCTCCTCACCGCGCTGCCGGTGCACGACGCGGCGCACGGCTTCGTCGGCGGTCGGAGCGTCGTGACCGGAGCCGCGGCGCACACCGGGCGGCAGATCGTCGTCACGGCCGACCTGACGTCCTTCTTCGCGAGCGTCACCGCGCCCACCGTGTACGGCGTCTTCCGCGCGGCGGGCTTCGCGGAGCCGCTCGCACACGTCCTCACCGGGGTGTGCACGCACCGGGTGCCGGTGCACGTCCTCAGCGCGATGCCGGACGGCGGCAGCCCCGAGGAACGGCAGGCGCTGCGCGCGATGCTCCGGGAAGCCCACCTGCCGCAGGGCGCCCCGACGTCACCGGCGCTGGCGGACACCGCACTCCGGCACCTGGACGCACGGCTCGCGGGGTGGGCGGCCTCGGTCGGCGCGGTCTACACCCGGTACGCCGACGACCTGACGTTCAGCGGTGACGAGCGGCTCGCGGCCCGACCGGACGCGTTCCTCCGCGGGGTCGACCGGATCGTCACGGAGCAGGGACTCCGGCTGAACCCGTCGAAGACCCGGGTGCGGCGACGGGGCACGCGGCAGTCGGTCACCGGGGTCGTCGTCAACGACCGGACGTCGCCCGGTCGGCGCGAGGTCGACCGGCTGCACGCGATCCTGCACAACGCCGCCGAGCACGGTCCGGCGTCGCAGAACCGTGCTGGGCACCCCGACTTCCGGGCGCACCTGCTCGGGCGGATCGGGTGGGTCGAGCAGGTCCATCCCGGACGCGCACGTCGCCTGCGCGAGGAGTTCGCCCGCATCACGTGGTGATCCCGGGCCGTCCCCGTGCGGGTGTGACGCCGGGTTGCAGCGGGCACGGGCACGACGCCCGACCGCCGGTAGCGTGCCGCCATGTGCCCGAGTGAGATCCCGGCCGACGCCCGCTACGAGGAACTGATCGCGCCGCTGCGACCGGTGATCGAGCGGATCGCCCGCGACGCCCGGCAGCGGGAACGCGAGGAGCAGCTCGCCACCGACCAGCTCGGGTGGCTCGTCGACGCCGGGTTCGCGCGCTGGCGCACCCCGGTCGCGTGGGGCGGGGTCGGGGCACGGCTGTCGGACGTGTTCCGGGCGGTCGCCGAGATCGCCGAGGTCGACCCGAACCTCGCGCATGTGTGGCGGAACCACTTCTCGTTCATCGAGGACCGGGTGCACGCCGAGGGGAGTGCCTCCGACCGGGCGATCGTCGAACGCCTCGGTGGCGGGGAGTTCGTCGGCGGTGGATGGAGCGAGACGCCGAACCCGGCGGGAGCGGACATCAGCACGCGGCTCACCCCGGACCCGGACGGCGGCTGGCGCGTCACCGGCCGGAAGTTCTACTCGACGGGGAGCATCTACGCCCGGTGGATCACGGTGCTGGCGCTCGACGACGCCGGAGCACGGTTCGTCGCGCTCGTGGACGCCCGCGACCCGGGCGTGCGGATCGGCGACGACTGGGACGGGTTCGGCCAGCGGATCACCGGCAGCGGGAGCGTGACGTACACCGACGTGCACGTGCCCGACGAGCGGGTCCTGCCGTACACGACGCGCTACCCGTACCAGGAGCAGTACTACCAGACGGTGATGCACGCGATCCTCGTCGGCATCGGGCGCGCGGCTCTCCGCGAGGGGATCGAGGCGCTGCGCTCCCGGCAGCGCGGGCACCACAACGGCACGACCACGGACCCGACCGCCGACCCCGAGCTGCTCAGCACGATCGGCACCGTCGCGGCCCGGGTGTACGCCGCCGACGCCGCGTTCACCGCGAGCCTCGGACCGGTGGACGCCGCCGTCGACCGCCACACCGGACTCCGCGCCGCCGGGGCGGACCCCTCGACGGACCCGGTGCTGCGCGACGCGCTCGAGCGGAGCTGGATCGCGGTCGCCCAGGCGCAGACGGTGGTCACCGACGCCGTGCTCGACGCGACGACGCTCGTGTTCGACGCCCTCGGGTCGAGCGGCACGTTCCGCTCCCTGGGGCTCGACCGGCACTGGCGGAACGCCCGGACCCTGGCGTCGCACAACCCGCGCGTGCACAAGCGGCGCATCGTCGGGGACCTGCTCGTGAACGGCGCCAGCCCGCTCGACCGCGTGTAACCCGCCGTCACGAGGCGCAACCCGACGACACCTGCACCCGCCGGGACCGCGCTGCCCCGTACGGTCGTCGGCACCGGCCCGCCACGGACGCTGGGGAGGCGACGGTGGCGGGCCGCTCTGCACGCGTACGGAGGGACCACCGTGACCGAGACACCCGCACCGACCATCGTCGCCGTGCCGGACGGCGACCTCGCCGCCGCCGTCGCCCGACCCGGTGGGATCGCCCGGCTCGCCGACCGGATCCGGGCCTCGGGCGCCGCGGTCGTCGCGATCGGCACCGACCGGTTCGACGCCGAACGCGGTCATGGCCACCGGCTCGACCCGACCACCGCGGCGCTCGCCCTCGGCCGTGCACTGCCCACGCACGGGCTGCTCGTCGCCGCGGCCCCGACCCGGGAGCACCCGTACAACGTCGCCCGCCGGGTGCTGTCCCTCGACCACGTCCTGGACGCCCGGGTCGGACTCGTCGTCGGAGCGCGGGACCACGGCCTGCCGGCGACGGGGGAGCAGCACGACCCGGCCGAGTTCGCCGAGGTGGTGCGCGGCCTCTGGCGGACGTGGCCGCTCGACAGCGTCGTCGGCGACCGCGCAGCCGGCCGGTTCGCCGACACGACCCGGATCCTCCCGCTCGACCACGACGGCGGGCCGGACGGGTACCGGGTCCGGGGGCCGTTGACGACGCCGTCGAGCCGGCAGGGCGAACCCGTCCTCGCGGTCTGGCACGACGTCGCACACGAGGGTGCCGACCTGGTGCTCGGCGGGGCCGCGCGCCCGCTCGTCCCGTTGCCGGGCGGGGCCGGTGCGTCGGAGCCGAGTCGCGCCTCCCGGACCCCGACCGGCCCCGGTGCCCACCGGCGGACGCTGCGCGACCTGCTCGGTCTGCCGGTCCCCGCGCCGGTCGGCGCATGAGCGCCGACACCGACGCCGGGCTCGTCCTCGGCGTCAACCTGCAGGGTTTCGGACAGCGGCCGGCGGCCTGGCGGACCCAGGACGTCGAGCCGACCGACCTGCTGACCGCCGGGTTCTGGGAGGACCTCGGTCGGACCGCCGAACGCGGGCTGCTGGACATGGTGTTCTTCGCGGACCACCCCGCGCTCGGCGACCCGAACGTCCGCGCGTACGGGCTGCTCGAGCCGTTCGTGGCGCTCGGGGCGATCGCCGATGCGACCACGCACCTCGGACTCGTCGGGACGGCGTCGACGACCTACAACGACCCGGTCGACCTCGCCGAGCGGCTCCTGTCCCTCGACACGGTCTCCGGGGGCCGTGTGGCGTGGAACGCCGTGACGACCTACGACCGGTCGGTGTCGGCGAACTTCGGCGTCGCGACGAACCCGGAGCGACCCGAGCGGTACGCCCGTGCCGGCGAGGTCGTCGACCTCGTGCAGGCGCTCTGGCGGTCCGCCGCCACCGGGGTGCCCGTCGACCACCACGGCGAGTTCACCGAGTTCGCGGGGGCGATCACCGTCCCGCCGTCGGCGCAGGGACACCCGGTGGTGTTCCAGGCCGGGGGATCGCCGCACGGACGAGACCTCGCCGCGCGCGTCGCCGAGGGCGTGTTCGCCGTCGAGCTGACACCCGAGCCCGCCCGGGAGCACTACCGCGCCGTCAAGCAGGCGGCCCGGACGTACGGCCGGCGGGCGGCGGACGTGGCGATCGTCCCGGGGCTGTCGCTCGTGCTCGGCAGCACCGAGGCCGAGGCGCAGCGGCGGTTCGACGAGCTCGAGGCCCTCGCCCCGGACGGCTACTCGCTGCGGGCGCTCGGGACGCACCTCGACGCCGACCTCACCGACCTCGACCCGGACGCGCCGGTCCCCGCGGCGATCCTCGACCGCGAGGTCGACCCCGTCACCTACGGCCCCTCGCTCGGGTACCACGAGACCGTCGTGCGCTGGGTCCGCGCGCACAACACGTCCCTGCGGGAGGTCCTGCGCGGCTTCGGTGGCTACGGCGCCCGGATCGTCGTCGGCACGCCGGAGCAGGCCGCCGACACCATCGAGGAGTGGTACCGGACCGGGGCCGCCGACGGCTTCAACCTGATGATCGACGAGTTCCCGCGCGGCCTCGAGACCGTGGTCGACGAGCTCGTGCCGATCCTGCAGCGGCACGGTGTGTTCCACCGCGAGTACGAGGACGTCACGTTGCGCGGGCGGCTCGGTGCGCGGGCGCGCGGGCTGTAGGGCGCCCGCCGCGTGACGCCGTGTGACGTGGCGACCAGGCCCGCCGCGTCACACGGGGCAACGCCCGGTCACGCTCCGCAACACCCGTCGTGCCCGGGCCCGGTCGGTCATAGCGTCGCCACCATGACCGACTACCTCGACCGCGAGCACGACAAGACCTTCACGAAGGTCTACAAGCAGCAGACCCCGGACATCCTCTCGGCCTTCGTGCAGTTCGACGAGTCGGTGTTCCGGGCCGAGGGTCGCGAGATCCCGCTGAAGTACCGGGAGCTCATCGCACTGGCGGTCGGCATCACCACGCAGTGCGTCTACTGCATCGACGGCCACAGCCAGCGCGCGGTCACGGCCGGCGCGAACGAGGCCGAGCTCGCCGAGGCCGCCTGGGTCGCCACGGCCATCCGCGCCGGCGGCGGGTTCGCCCACGGCCGCCTCGGCTTCAAGTTCGGCGCCGACGCCGCGGCTCCCTCCGACTCCGCGACGTCCGCGTCGCACCAGCACTGACCACCGACCACACCCGACGGAAGCGCACCCCATGCCCGACCGCATCACCCTCGTCACCGCCCTGCAGGGCGCCGGCTGGCACCCCGCCGCCTGGCGCACCGCCGGCCCCGCGGCGCAGCGCCTCACCAGCCTCCGGCACTGGCGCGACGTCGTCGTGGAGCAGGACCGCCTCGGCGTCGACGCCGTCACGATCGAGGACTCCTTCACCGCCGGTCCGGTGGACGCGGCGGGCGACCTCGACACGAGCACGGTCGTCGGCCGCCTCGACGCCCTCCTCGTCGCGAACGCGGTCGCCCCCGCGACGCGCGCGCTCGGTCTGGTGCCGACGGTCTCGGTGACGCACACCGAACCGTTCCACGTCGCCACGGGCCTCCAGACCCTCGACCACGTCTCGCAGGGGCGAGCCGGGTGGCGGATCCAGGTGAGCCCGACGCCCCGCGAAGCAGCGCTCTTCGGGCGCCGTCCCGGCGGCGACGAGGCGTCCGTCCTCTTCGACGAGGCGTCCGTCCTCTTCGACGAGGCGCGCGAGGTCGCCGAGGTCGTCTCGCGACTCTGGGACAGCTGGGACGACGACGCGATCATCCGTGACGTGGCCACCGGCCGGTTCATCGACCGCGACCGCATCCACAACGCCGAGTTCGCGGGGTCCTTCGTCTCGGTCCACGGCGCGTCGATCGTGCCGCGGTCGCCGCAGGGCCGCCCGCCGGTCTTCTCGCTGGCGCACCGCGCCGACGCGGCCGAATTCGCGGTGGACGCTGCGGACGTCGTGCTGGTCACGCCCGGCCACGAGGGACGGGAGGCGCGGGACCTGCTGTCGGAGATCCGTCACCTCGAGCAGGAGGCCGGCTCGGACGTCCGTCGTCCGGTCCTCGCCGACCTCGCGGTGCTCATCGGGTCGTCGTCGGCCGCCGCCACCGACGCGCTGGCCGCGCTCGACACGGCAGCCGGTGCCCCGTTCGCGTCGACGTCCGACACGTCCGTGCTGGCGACGACCGTGCCCGAGCTCGTGACGCTCATCGGAGACCTGCGGGACCTCGGGTTCGCCGGTGTCCGGCTCCGCCCGCTGCGCATCCCGCTCGACTCCACGGCGATCTCCCGCGAGCTCGTCCCCGCGCTCGTCACGGCCGGCCTCCGAGCCGACGTGGCCTCGCGTCCCACCGCCGACCTGCGCACGCGGCTCGGCATCGCTCCGGCGGTCAGCCGGTACGCGTCCGCATCCGCCCCCGTGGAGGTCCCAGCATGAGCGCCAAGCGTCAGGTCCACCTCGCCGCCCACTTCCCGGGCGTCAACAACACCACGATCTGGAGCGACGACCGGGCCGAGAGCCAGATCGCGTTCTCGTCGTTCGAGCACTTCGCCCGGAACGCCGAGCGCGGGCTGTTCGACTACCTGTTCCTCGCCGAGGGCCTGCGGCTCCGCGAGCAGAAGGGGCGCATCCACGACCTCGACGTCGTCGGGCGCCCGAACACGCTCGCGGTCCTCGCCGCCCTCGCCGGGGTCACCGAGCACATCGGGCTCGTCGGCACGCTGCAGACCACGTTCAACGAGCCGCTCGAACTCGCAAAGCAGCTGGCGACGCTCGACCACCTCACCGACGGACGCGCCGGCTGGAACGTCGTGACCAGCTCGGACGCGTTCCACGGCGCGAACTTCCGTCGTGGCGGGTTCCTGGACCACGCCGACCGGTACACGCGGGCGGCGGAGTTCATCGAGCTGTCCCGCGAGCTCTGGGACTCGTGGGAGTCCGACGCCGTCGTGGCCTCGGGCGTGTTCGCCGACCGCTCCCGGATCCGCGACGTCGACCACCACGGGCCGCAGTTCGACGTGACCGGGACGTTCCCGGTGCCTCGGAGCCCGCAGGGGCACCCGGTGGTCGTGCAGGCCGGCGACTCCGACGAGGGGCGCGACCTCGCCGCGGCGCACGCCGAGGTGATCTTCTCGCTGCACACCGAGTTCGACGACGCGAAGTCCTACTACGACGACGTCACGGCGCGCCTCGAGCGCGTCGGCCGTTCGAAGGACGAGCTGCACATCCTGCCCGCGTCGACCTTCGTCCTCGGAGACACCGCCGCGGACGCCGCAGAGCGGGCCCGCGCGATCCAGCGCGCCCAGGTCAGCCCGGCAACGGCGATCGCGTTCCTCGAGCAGGTGTGGAACCGCGACCTGTCCGGGTACGACGTGGACGGCCCGCTGCCCGACGTCGAGCCGGACCTCGAGGGCGCCGCGATCACCCGCGGCCGCGCACGGCACACCCGCGACGTGCCGGCACTCGTGCGGTCGTGGCGCGACCGCGCCGAGGCCGAGCACCTGTCCATCCGCGAGCTCGTCATCGCGGTGTCGACGCGCGGCGGGTTCGTCGGGACGCCGTCCCACATCGCGGCCGAGATCGACCGGTACGTCCAGGAACGTGCGACGGACGGCTTCGTCGTGGTCCCGCACACCAACCCGTACGGCCTCGACGAGTTCGTCGACACGGTCGTCCCGCTGCTGCAGGAGCGCGGCGTCTACCGGGAGTCCTACACCGAGGGCGCGACGCTCCGCGAGACGCTCGGTCTGCCCGGGACCATCCGGGACCGCCGGGGGGTGCTCGCGTGACGGTGCGCAGCCTGTCGATCCTCGTGCCGGGGAACTTCGCGGACGACGCACCCGTCGACGGCCTCGAGGCCACGCTCGACCTCTTCGCCACGGCGGAGCGGCTCGGCGTCGACGGCGCCTGGGTCCGGCACCGTCACCTCGAGCACGGCATCGGGTCGGCGGCGGTGTTCCTCGCCGCGGCCTCGCAGCGCACGAGCGCGATCGAGCTCGGGGTCGCCGTCGTGCCGATCGGGTGGGAGAGCCCGTTCCGCCTCGCCGAGGACTTCTCGCTCGCCGACGTCCTGTCGCACGGGCGGGTCCAGGTCGGGCTGTCGACCAGCGCCCCGCACGAGGACATCCTCGGCGACCTGGTGTTCGACGGCGACTGGCGCTCCTTCGACCGCGGCTACGGACGGGTCACCCGATTCGTCGACAACCTGCGCGGGGACTTCCTCGGCGGGGACGACACGGTCATCCAGAGCCCCGGCAACCTCCAGCGCCCGCGGCTGCAGCCGTACGCACCGGGGCTCGTCGACCGGGTCTGGTACGGCGGGGGATCGCTCCGGTCGGCCGCCTTCGCGGGCAGCGCCGGGCTCAACCTGCTCATCGGCAACCTCACCTCGGGCGAGGGCACGGACGACTACGGCACCGCCCAGCGGAACCAGCTCGCCGCCTACCGCGCCGCGCTCCCGTCCGGCCGGACACCCCGCGTCGCCTGGGGACGATGCGTCGTCCCGACGGACTCGGCCGACCGTATCTCGCGCGAGCGCTACCGGACCTGGTACGAGTCGCGTCTCGACCGGCAGAGGGCACCGCAGGGTCCGCGGCGCACCCTGTTCTCGGCGGACCTCGTCGGACCGGCCGAGCAGATCGTCGAGCAGCTCGTCCGGGACGCCACGCTCGCCGAGGTCGACGAGTTCCGCGTCGAGCTGCCGTACGAGTTCGCCGGCGACGAGTACGAGCAGATCGTGTCGGACGTCGTCTCGAGGGTCGCGCCGGCCCTCGGGTGGGCACCAGCGCGGACGGTGGTGGCGGCGTGACCCGGTACGTGCTCTCGCGCATCGGGCAGGCGGTGCTCGTGCTCTGGGCGGCGTGGACGATCTCCTTCTTCGTCCTCTACGTCCTGCCGAGCGACCCCGCACGGATCATGCTCGGTCCGGACGCCACCGACGTGACGCAGGCGCAGCTCGACGCCCTCCGCCACCAGTACGGACTCGACCAGCCCGTGCTCGTGCAGTACTTCCAGCACCTCGGTTCGCTGCTCACGGGCGACCTCGGCCGCTCGATCGGCGTCGGACGACCCGTCACCGAGGTCATCGGCGAGGCCGTCGGTCCCACCGCGCAGATCGCCGTCGTCGGCCTGCTGCTCGCGATCGTGTTCGGCGGCGGGCTCGCGGTCCTCGCCACGTGGACCCGCAACCGCGCCCTCGGGCAGTTCCTGCTGCAGCTGCCGCCGGTCGGTGTCGCCGTCCCGGGCTTCTGGTTCGCCCTGCTGCTCGTGCAGTGGTTCTCGTTCGGCCTGCACGTGTTCCCGGCGTTCGGCGGCGAGGGACCGTCGTCGGTCGTCCTCCCCGCGATCACCCTGGCGCTGCCGACCGGCGCGACGATCGCCCAGCTGCTGTCGAAGTCCCTGGTCGCGACGCTCCGTGAGCCGTACGTCGACACCGCGTACGCCAAGGGCGCCGGACGCTGGCGGGTGCAGCTCCGGCACGCGCTGAAGAACGCCGCGCTGCCGGCCCTCACCGTGACCGGCCTCATCGTCGGACAGTTGTTCTCCGGCACCGTCGTCACCGAGACGGTGTTCTCCCGCCCGGGCCTCGGCCGCGTCACCGCGACCGCCGTGCAGGGGCAGGACATCCCCGTCGTCCAGGGCATCGTGCTCGTCGCCGCGGCGATCTTCGTCGTCGCGAACCTCGTCGTCGACCTCGTGTACCCGCTCCTCGACCCGCGTGTCGTCCTGGCCGGGAGCCGCCGGAAGCTCCGGGAGCAGGACGGCCCGACACCGGGCAGCGGCACGGGCGACGCCCCCAGTGCCACCACGGGCACCACCGCCCCGACACCCCAGGGAGTCCCCGCATGACCGAGACCACGCAGCTCGCGATCGGCCGTCCCGCGTCGCTCGTCTCCGACCGCGTCCCCGGCGGCGCGACCGCACTCCGGGGCGTCGTCGCCCGGCCGACCCTCACGCTCGCCGTGCTCTGGCTCGCCCTGGTCGTCCTCGCCGCGCTGCTCCCCGGCGCCCTGACCCACCTCGACCCGCTCGCCGCGGAACCCGCCGTGAAGCTCACCGCGCCCGACGCGGCACACTGGTTCGGCACCGACCAGCTCGGCCGCGACCTGTACGCCCGCGTCGTGCACGGCACGGCGCTCACCCTGCAGGCGGCGATCCTCGCGATCCTCATCGGGCTCGTCGGCGGCTCGGTGGTCGGGCTCCTCGCCGGGTTCGTCGGCGGGGTGGTCGACACCGTGCTCATGCGCGTCGCGGACGTCCTGCTCGCCATCCCGAGCCTGCTGCTGTCGCTGACGATCGTCACCGTCCTGGGCTTCGGCACCGTGAACGTCGCGGTGGCGGTCGGCGTCGCGAGCATCGCCACCATCGCCCGGATCATGCGCTCCGAGGTCGTCCGGGTCCGCACCGCCCCGTACGTCGAGGCGGCCACGGCGAACGGGAACCGCTGGTGGCGGGTGCTGCTCGTGCACGTGCTGCCGAACGCGGCCGGCCCGGTGCTCGTCCTCGCCGCGCTCGAGTTCGGCACCGCGATCCTCGCCGTCTCCAGCCTGAGCTTCCTCGGCTACGGTGCCCAGCCGCCGGCACCGGAGTGGGGCTCGCTCGTCTCGACCGGCCGCGACTTCATCGCCTCCTCGTGGTGGCTGACGACCATCCCCGGTCTCGTCATCGCGGTCACGGTGCTCGCCGGCAACCGCGTCGCCCGGGCACTCGACACCGAACGGCGGGCCGTCCGATGAGCCTCCTCAGCATCCGCGACCTCACGGTCGCGTACGGCCACGGCCGGCACGCGCGTACGGCGCTGCACGGCGTCTCCCTCGACGTCGGTCGCGGCGAGCGCGTCGCGATCGTCGGCGAGTCCGGTTCGGGCAAGTCGACGACGGCGCACGCGGTCCTGCGGCTCCTGCCCGCAGCGGCCGAGCTGACGGGAGGCACGGTGCGGCTCTCCGGGACCGCCGCCGGTTCCGCGGACCTCGACCTGGTCACCGCGTCCGACGCCGAGGTCCGTCGTGTCCGCGGCGTCCGGATCGGCTTCGTCCCGCAGGACCCGACCGTCTCGCTCAACCCCGTCACGCGCATCGGTCGGCAGGTCGCCGAGGTGCTCGAGATCCACGGGATCGCGATCGGGACCGACGCCCGCCAGCGCGCCGTGGAGGAGCTCCGTCGCGCCGGGATCGACCGTCCGGAACTGCGCGCGGAGCAGTACCCGCACGAACTCTCCGGCGGCATGCGGCAGCGGGTGCTCATCGCCATCGCACTGATCGGCGACCCGGAGCTCCTCGTCGCCGACGAGCCCACGAGCGCCCTCGACGTCACCGTGCAGCGGACGATCCTCGACCACCTCGACCGACTCGTCGCCGAGCGGGGGACGAGCGTGCTCTTCATCACGCACGACCTCGGGGTCGCCGCGGACCGGGCGGACCGGATCGTCGTGATGTCCGAGGGGCGGATCGTCGAGCAGGGCACCCCCGCCGAGGTGCTCGGCGCTCCCCGCGAGGCGTACACGCGCGCGCTCATCGCCGCGGCGCCCAGTCTCGACGACGTGACCGTGTCCGTGGGGGCCGACCCGCGCCTCCCGTCCGGCGGTGACGACCCGCTCGTCGTCGCGACGGGCCTGCGGAAGTCCTTCGCCCGCGTGGCCGCCGTCGACGGCGTCGACGTGACCGTCCCGCGCGGCCGCACCCTCGCGCTGGTGGGGGAGTCCGGGTCCGGGAAGTCGACCACGGCGCGCCTCGTGCTCGGTCTCGAGCGCGCCGACGGGGGCACCGTCCGGTTCGACGGCGACGACGTGAGCGCCGCCCGCGGTGCGGCGCTGCGGGCGTACCGGCGACGCGCGCAGATCGTGCAGCAGAACCCGTACGCGGCCCTGCACCCGCGGCTGTCGGTCGGGTCGATCATCGCCGACCCGCTCGCGGCGTTCGGGATCGGCACCCGGCGGTCGCGTGCGGCCCGTGCGGCGGAGCTGCTCGACCTCGTGGCACTGCCGGCATCGGCGGCGGGGCGGCGACCGTCGGAGCTGTCGGGCGGCCAGCGGCAGCGCGTCGCCATCGCCCGGGCGCTCGCGCTCGACCCGTCGTTCGTCGTCCTGGACGAACCGGTCTCGGCGCTCGACGTGTCCGTCCAGGCGCAGATCCTCGACCTGCTCGCGTCGCTGCAGGAGACGCTGGGCGTCTCGTACCTGTTCATCTCGCACGACCTCGCCGTCGTCCGCCGCATCGCCCACGAGGTGTCCGTCCTCCGGGGCGGGCGCGTGGTCGAGCACGGCGCTGTCGCCGAGGTCCTCCACCACCCGCAGCACGAGTACACCCGTGCCCTGCTCGACGCGATCCCCGGACGATCCCGGCGCGTCGCACCCCTCACCCCCTCCGAAGGAGTCTCATGACCATCCACCGCACCCCGATCCGTCTGGTGGCCGCGATCGCGGCCGGCACCGCGGCGGCCCTGGTGATGGCCGGCTGCTCGTCGGGCGGCACCGCGTCGTCGTCCTCGTCGAAGCCCGTCGACGGCGGCTCGCTGACCTACGCGATCGCGAACGACCCGATCACGCTCAACCCGACCGGGACCGGCGCCGGCAACGACACCCTCGCCATCACCCGGCAGCTCGTCGACTCGCTGCTCTGGCAGGACCCGTCGGACGGCTCGCTGAAGCCCTGGCTGGCGACGAAGTACTCGGCGAACGCCGACGCGACCGCGTTCACATTCGACCTGCGCTCCGGTGTGACGTTCTCCGACGGGTCCGCCTTCGACGCCACCGCCGTGAAGGACACCTTCGACGACATCGCGAAGGCCGGGGCGTCCAGCACCGCCGCCGCGTACTTCTCGGGGTACCGGGAGACGAAGGTCGTCGACGACGACACCGTCGAGGTCGACTTCACGACGCCGAACGCCGCGTTCCCGAACGCCACCGCGTCGGTCGCGCTCGGCATCGTCGCGCCGAAGACCACCGAGACGCCGTTCGAGGACCGGGCCGACGGCACGGCCGTCATCGGGACGGGCCCGTTCACGCTGTCGTCGTACACGAAGAACACCTCCACCGTCCTGACGAAGCGCAAGGACTACGACTGGGGCCCGGCCGCGCGGTCGAACACCGGCGCGGCGCACCTGTCGAAGGTGACGTTCCAGGTCGTCCCGGAGGCGAGCGTCCGCACCGGCAGCCTGCAGTCCGGCCAGCTCGACGCGATCAGCAGCGTGCAGCCGAGCGACGTCGACACGCTGCGGTCGCAGTACGAGCTCGTGACCCGCGCCAACCCCGGGCAGGTGTTCGGGCTCACGTTCAACCAGAAGCGCCCGCTCGTGTCCGACCTCGCCGTCCGCAGGGCGATCGCGCAGGCCGTCGACCCGAAGACCGTCCGGGACACGTCCCTGAACGACCTGTTCGAGGTCGCGACGTCGGTGCTCGGCTCGACCACCCCCGGGTACACCGACACCTCCTCGGCGATCTCGTACGACCCGGCCGCGGCCGAGCAGGCGCTCGACGAGGCCGGGTGGAAGACCGGCTCCGACGGCATCCGCGCAAAGGACGGCCAGGAGCTGCGGCTCAAGCTCATCTGGATCACGAACTTCGGGCCGAACCAGACCTCGCTCGAACTCATCCAGCAGGAGCTGCGGAAGGTCGGCGTCGGCCTGACCCTCGAGAGTGGCACCGTCCCGCAGTACCTCGCCAACACCACGAGCGGGGACTGGGACCTCGCGTGGGACAACAGCTCCCGCGCCGACGGCGACGTCCTCCGCTCGAAGTTCTCGAGCGACGGCGCCCAGTCGATCGGCGCCGCCGACGGCACGCTCGACGCCCTGTTCACGAAGGAGCTCTCGCAGTCGTCCGCCACCGAGCGTGCGGCCACGTTCGCGGCGATCCAGGAACGGATCGCGTCGCAGGTGGACTTCGTCCCCGTGCACGAACTCACCAGCATCATCGCCACCACGAAGGACGTGCACGGCATCGCGTTCGGCGCGGACACCCGCCTCGACCAGCTCACCGGCGCCTGGACGGACGCAGCATGACCGCCGTCCCCCTGTCCGTCCTCGACCTCGTCCCGGTCAGCGCCGGGTCCACCGCCGCGCAGGCGCTGCACCGCACGATCGACCTCGCGCAGCACGCCGAGCGTGCCGGGTACGCCCGGTACTGGCTCGCCGAGCACCACCTCAACCCGGGTGTCGCCGGCAGCGCACCGAACATCGTGATCGGGGCCGTGGCCGCCGCGACCTCGACGATCCGCGTCGGCAGCGCGGCGACGCTGGTCGGCAACGTCCGCGGACTGCAGATCGCCGAGACCTTCGGCACGCTCGCCGCGCTGTACGGGCCGCGGATCGACCTCGGTCTCGGCCGGTCCGGTGCCCCCGCACCCGGTGCCCCGAAGCCGCCGTCGCTCGCCCCGCGCGAGGACGAGGTCGTCGACGGGCTGCTCATCCCGGCACCGTTCGACTTCCGGATCGCCCCGCGCAGCCGGTTCGCGCTGCAGGGCGAGCTGCTCGGTCGCGTGCCGGGCGACGTCGACCGGTTCGAGGGCGAACTCGACCTGATCCGGGCGCTGTTCGCCGGGACCTGGTCACACGACGGCGCGGTCGTCGAGGCGCCGCCCGCCGCCGGCACCCCCGTCGAACTCTGGATCCACGGCTCCACCGGGGGTGCGAGCGCACGGGCCGCCGGCGCGCTCGGCCTGCCCTACGGCGCGAACTACCACACGTCGCCGGGCACGGTCCTGGCGTCGGTCGAGGCGTACCGCGACGCGTTCCGCCCCGGTGTGCTCGACGCGCCGCACGTCATCGTGTCGGCGGACGTCGTCGTCGGCCGGGACACCCACGAGGCGTCCGGACTCGCCCTCGGCTACGGCCAGTGGGTGCACTCCATCCGCTCCGGCGTCGGGGCGATCGAGTACCCGACGCCCGAGTGGGCCCGAGAGCGCCCGTTGGACGACGCTGCGGCGGCATCGGTCGCGGACCGCATCGCCACGCGGTTCGTCGGCGATGCCGGCACGGTCGCGGACCGGCTCGAGACGCTGCGCCGCGCCACCGGGGCGGACGAGCTCCTCGTCACGACGATCACGCACGACCACGACGCGCGGGTGCGCTCCTACGAGCTGCTCGCGGCCGAGTGGGCGCGGCGTGCCGAGCAGGCGGTGCCGGCCGCGGTCTGAGACGTGGCCGGCCGACGGACGGGGGGGGGGGGGGGCGGGGGGGGCCCCCCCCCCCCCCCCGGGGGGCGGGGGGGGCCCCCCGGGGGGGGGGGGGGGGGGGGGGGCGCGGCCCCCGCCCCGCGCGCAGCCGGCGGGCGGGCCGCGCCCCC